>DASRJI010000017.1:0-11432 GCA_035649535.1 Acidimicrobiales bacterium
GCGGGTCGTGGCCGCGTTGACGACCTGGAAGCGCACGCCTTGGCCGGCGCGCACGGGCAAGGTGGACGCGCCGGGGGCGAGGGCGCCGGGTGACGTCGGTGAGCCGCCGCGTGCGCCGACGTTCTTGCCGTTGGTGAGGACGGTTTGGCCCTCGACAACGGGGATCGACCCCGCTGCCGTCGCGACCTGGATGTTCGGTATGTCGCCAGCGGCCAGCGGCGTTGCGGTGATGATGCCGTCGTCATTGAGCGGCGTCTTGCACAGCTTCTCGGGCGTGGGACCACCTTGACCTGGGAACGCGCCGAAACCGGACCAGGGCGGCGGCTGGCTCTGGAACGCGGGTACGCCCGGGTTGTACGTGTTGGTGTCCTCGGGCGCGCCCTTGCAGACCGTGGTGTCGCTCAGGACCAGCGTCCGGGTCTCGGACTGCGGCGGGAGTTTGCTGTTGTTCTGAAGGGTGGTCTCGTTGGGGTCGGCCACGATGAGCGACCCGTACATGCCCTTGAAGACCTGGTTGGTGGAGAGGTGGTGGTGGGGGTGGTACCAGAAGATGCCCGGCCGCGGCGCGATGAACTTGTAGAGGTACTCGCCGCCCGGCGGCACGGCGTTCTGCGTCACCGCGGTGCCGTCGCTGCGGTTGTTCAACTCGACGCCGTGCCAGTGGATGCCGGTCTTCTGGCCCGCCGGCAGCTGGTTCTTGAAGTGGACGATCACCGTGTCGTTGGGCTTGATGCGGATCTCGGGCCCGGGGACCGTCCCGTTGAAGGTGAACGCCTTCACCGTGGCGCCGCTGCCGGTGCCGAGATCGACGGTGGCCACCTGCGCCGTGATCGTCGTTTCAAAGACGTTGGGATTCGGGTTGGTGTCGACCGCCAACGGCACGTCGTAGGGGCTACCGCTCGAGGTGGCGCGCGCCGGTTCCCGAATGGCGCGGACGACGAGCGTGCCTGCTACGAGCGAAAAGAGGGCGATCGCAACGAGGATCGTCCGACCAGGCCGCCGTACCGACATGGTGATGGCCATATCAACTGCCTCCCGCTGCTGGGGGCTATGTCAGGCCGGTCCCCCCGACCCACGTCCCACCGCGGACCGTACTCCTCCCGGAACTACGGCGCTGCAAAGCCGCGTTGCCGCAGGACCTTCTTGCCCGCGCCGGTCACGACCTGGCGGACGAACGCGGCCGCGGCCGCATGGTGCTTGGTCCCCTTCACCACGGCGATCGGGTACTCGGCGAGGACGTTCTGTGCGTCCGGGATCGCCACACCGTCGCCCTTGGTTCCGGCCGCCTGCACGTCGGTGACGTACACGATGGTTGCGTCCGCTTCCCCGCTGGTGACCTTGGCCACCGCGGACTTCACGTCAAGTTCCTTGGACTTGGGCCGCACGGCGACGCCGGCCTTCTGCAGGATCTGAGCCGCGTACTTGCCGGCGGGGACGGTGTCGTCTTCGGTGATGAACGTGATGTCGGCCCGGGCCAGGTCGGCGAGGCTGTGTATGCCCTTGGGATTCCCGCGTGCCACGAGGATCTCGAGCTTGTTGCGGGCGAAGGTGGTCGGCTTCTCGACCAACCCGGCATCAGTGAGCCGCTTCATCGACGCGGTATCGGCGGTGGCGATCACGTCGACCGGCGCGCCTTGCTCGACCTGGGTCACCAGCGCGCCCGACCCCCCGAAGCTGTAGCGCACGGAAAGGCCCGGATCGGACTTCTCGAGCGCGGCGCTCAGGTCGGTGAACGGCTCGGTGAGCGACGCCGCCGCCAAAACGGTGATCGCGCCCAGTGACGGTGTGCCGCTACACGCCGCCATCGGCAGCAGGAGCGCCAGCGCCGCCGCGGCGGCGCGGCTGGAGACCTTCACGCGTCGCGGTCCCACGTCGGCGTCTCGCCGCCGGAGCGCAGCTCGACTTTGCGGACGCGCAGCGTCGGTGTCTTGGGCAACGCATCGACGACTTGCACGTAGCGGGGGATCATGAACTTTGGCATGGTCGGCGCCAGGAACTCGATCAGCTCGGCCGGATCGAACGCGTCCCTCGCGTCGGCGGCGAGGACCACGACGACTTTGACTTCGTCCTCGCCGTGTTCGGACGGCACGCCGATGGCGGCCACCTCCTGCACGGCGGGGTGGCGGCTGACGTAGGACTCGACCTCGAACGACGAGATGTTCTCGCCGCGGCGCCGGATGGCGTCCTTGATGCGATCGACGAAGTAGAAGTTGCCGTCCTCGTCGTACTTGAACCCGTCGCCGGTGTGGAACCAGCCGTTGCGCCACGCCGTCGCCGTTTCGGCCGGCATGTTGAAGTAGCCGGCGTTGAGCGTCCACGGCTCGGCGGTGCGCACGATCAGCTCGCCGACCTCGTCAGGACCGAGTGGCTCGTCGAACTCGTCGACCACGCGCAGCTCGTACCCCGGGTACCCGCTTCGGAGGCGTCCGCAGCTCGTCGTGTTGGCCAGGTTCCAGCCATCCGACGCCAGCGGTGCCGCTATCTCGGTCATGCCGTACCCGGTGCCGACGCGCACGTCGAACCGGCGTTTGAACTCGTCGACGTCGGCGACGAGCGGGCCCATCATCACGCTGCGCAGTGGATTGTCGGCGTCGTCGGGTTGCTCGGGCAACGTCATGAGGAAGCTGGCCATCACACCGACCAGGCCGACCAGCTTGATGTCGAAGCGTCGGATGTCGGACCAGAACTCGGTGAGGCTGAACATGTCGCGCACGACCAACCGTCCGTCGAAGTGGGCCGCGATGTAGATGCCGGACTTGCCCGACACGTGGAACACCGGCAGGCAGAGGTAATTGGCCTCATCGGGACCCAGCGCATCGGCCGGCATCGTGGTGACGAACTGGAACAGCTCGGCCCACGGCATCAGTACGCCCTTGGATGGGCCGGTGGTACCCGACGTGTAGATCATGCAGGCGATGTCGCAGTAGCGCGGTGGGTCGAGACCGGTCGCCGGCGCCACGCCGTCGATGAAGCCGTCGGGCTCGGCGATGCGCTCGAGCATCGTCAACGCGCCGCGCACCTCCGCGAACTGCGCGGCGTAGGCCGGCGCGACGATGGCGAGGCGGGCACCGGCGTTGTTGACCGTGTGTTCGAGCATCGGGCCGCGATACGCGGTGTTGAGCGGGACTTCGATCGCCCGCAACCACGAGAGCCCCAGCCAGATCTCGAACGACTCGAGCCGGTTCGGCAGCATGGTGACGACGGTGTCGCCCGGGCCGACGCCCGCCGCCGCCAACGCCGCCGCCCACCGCATGATGCGGTCCTGCATCTGGCCGTATGTCAGCTCACGGCCGTCGGTGTCCTGGAGGAACAGCCGGTCGGGCGCGGCAGCGGCGCGGTCGGCGATGAGACTCGGAAGGACGTGTTCCTGAGCGAGCACGGCTACGAAACCGGCGGGCGCCAGTCGGCCCACGGGTGGGCCGCTTCGATCTGCGCCGCGACGCGGAGGACGATCGATTCGTCGGCCGGTGGCCCGACGATCTGCACGCCGATCGGCAGGCCATCGTCGTCGAGCGCCCACGGGATCGACGCGGCCGGCTGGCCGGTCATGTTCCACAAGCCGGTGAACGGCGTCAGCGCGTGCAGCTGCGCCATGTTCGTGAAGTCGATGTCGGCGAACTGGCCCACCGGCGGCGGCTGTTGCGCGGTCGTCGGCGTGACGAGGATGTCCCACGCGGAAACGGCGCGGGCGATGTCGCGCAACGCGGCGAGGATCGTGGCGTTGGCGGCGACGTATGTCGCCCCGCTGACAGAACGACCCATCTCGATCATGCCGACCATCCACCGGCTCAGGGTGTCGAGCGGCGGCAGCTCCGGTTCGCGTGCCGCATACGACGCGCAGAACATCATCGCCATCGCCGGCAACAGCGCATCACCGGTGGCGGGCAGTTCCACCTCCTTGACGTCGTGCCCCAAGTCGGCAAGCAGGTCAGCCGCCTCTCGCGCCGCCGCGACATACGACGGCAGGGCGGGCTCGCCACCGGCCGGTGCCGTCGCCAGCGCGACCCGCAAGCGGCCGGGATCGGCACCCACTTCATCGGCGAACGGTCGGGCCGGCGGCGGCGCCCAGAACGCGTCACCGGGCGCCGGGCCCGCCATCACGTCGAGCAGCGCCGCCGCGTCCTGCACGGATCGCGTGATCGGGCCCTGCACGGCGAAGAACTGCTGTTCGCGCGGCGCGTCGGAGATGCGGCCTCGCGACGGCTTGAGTCCGAACACGCCGCACCACGACGACGGGTTGCGAATCGAACCGCCACCGTCGGAGCCCTGCGACGTAGGGCAGAGCCCGGCCACCAGCGCGGCCGCGGCGCCGCCCGACGACCCGCCGCACGAGCGCTCGGGGTCCCACGGGTTGCGCCCCGGTGGATAGCCCGGCGGCTCGCTGACGTTGACCGGTCCCAGTTCGGGCGTCACGGTCTTGCCGAGAATGACGAAGCCGGCCCGGCGGATGCGCGCGACCACCTCGTCGTCGAAGTCGGGAACGCGGTCGGACCAGGCCGCGCAGCCATAGGTCGTTCGGATGCCGGCGGTCGCGTTGAGGTCCTTGATCGAGATCGGTACGCCGTGGAACGGCGGCAGCGGCGTGTCGGGGTCGCCCGCGCTCAGGGCCTTCTCAGCGGCCCGCGCCGTATCGAGCGCGTGCTCAGCGGCGACGGTCACGTAGGCGTTGATGGTCGGGTTCAGCCGGTCGATGCGATCGAGGTACAGCTCGGCCAACTCGACGGGACCGACCTGCTTGTCGCGCACGAGTTGCGCGAGTTCGAGCGCCGACGCGAACGCGAGGTCGTCAGCCATTTACCGGGGCAGCTGGTTCCACGGAAGGTCGCGGCTTGCGTCGGGCTCCTGGGGAAGCCCGAGCACGCGATCCCCGAGGATGTTGCGCATCACCTGGCCGGTGCCACCGCCGATCTTGGTGCCGAGCGATGTGAGGAACGCCTTGTGCAGGTCGAAGTGCGCGTCGTCGCCCAGGGCCGACTCGCCCATGATCGTCGGACGAGTCATCTCGTAGCTCGAGTACAGCATGGCCTCCGGTCCGAGGATGTCGGCGCACAGGTTGAACACGCGGTGCGTCAGCTCGGCCACGGCGAGCTTGCCGATCGAGCCTTCGGGCCCCGGCACACCGACCTTGCGCAACTGCTGGGCGCGGATGCTCGTGAGGCGTTGCACTTCGGCGTCGATCCACACCTGCATGAGGCGGTCGCGGAGCGCGGGGTCCTTGTCGGCCCGCTCCTGCCACAACCGGATGGCGTGGCGGATGATCCCGCCGCCGCGATCCTCGATCGTGGTGCGGTCGAGCGCGACGCGCTCGTTCATCAACGTCGCGATGGCGACGCGCCAGCCCTCACCGGGGTCGCCGAGCCGCTGGGAATCGGGAACGCGTACGTCGGTGAAGAAGATCTCGTTGAATTCGGCCTCGCCGGTGAGCTGCCGGAGCGGCCGCACGTCGACGCCCGGCGCGTGCATGTCGATGTAGAAGTACGTCAGGCCCTTGTGTTTGGGCTGATCGGGATTGCTGCGCGCGAGCAACAGGCCCCAGTCGGCGACGTGGGCGAGCGTGGTCCATACCTTCTGGCCGTTGACGATCCACTCGTCGCCGTCGCGCTCGGCCCTGGTCGCGAGGGCGGCGACGTCAGAACCGGCGCCCGGCTCGCTGAACATCTGGCACCAGATCTCGTCGCACGTGAAGAGCGGACGCAGGAGCCGGTCTTGCTGTTCGTCCGACGCGAAGGCGATCAGCGTCGGCGCGGCCATACCGACGCCCATGAAGTTGCGGAGGATGTTCGACGGCGCGCCGATGGCGCGCAGGCGCGCATCGACGTCCTCCTGGAGTTTCGGATCGACGCCCAGCCCGCCTTTGCCCTCGGGGAAGTGGACCCACGCCAGCCCGAGGTCGAACTGCTCGCCCCAGAACTGGCCGGGATCGCCGCCGGGGTCGTAGGCGGCGACCAGCTTCTCGATCCGCTCCTCGACGAGGGTTGCGTCGCTGGCCATGGGTACTTGTTAACACCAGTTCACAACGGCGGCAACGCGATCGGTAGGCTGGCCGGTAATGGCCGGCCGCCGCGAGATGATCCTGGAAGCGTCGGCTGAGCTGTTCTTCGAGCGGGGATTCGCGGCCACCGGCGTCGACGAAATCGGCGCCGCGGTCGGCGTGACCGGTCCGGCTTTCTATCGCCACTTCGCGAGCAAGCACGACTTGCTGGTCGCGCTGGTCGAGCGGGCGGTGACCCGCTTGCAGGAGGTCGTCGACCGCGCCGTGGCCGCCGCCGACGGCGATCCCGAGCGGGCGTTGCGCTTGCTCGCCGAGTTCTCGGCCGAGGCGTGCGTCGACGACGGGCCGCTGACCGCGCTGTACACGCAGGAGGCGCGCAACCTGCAACCCGACGCTCGCGCTCGCCTCAACGGGATGCAACGCAAGATGCGCAAGGTGTGGATCGACGTGCTGCGCCAGCTCCGTCCCGAGCTGTCCGACGCCGAACTGATGCTCGCGATCCATGCGGTCGGCGCGCTGCAAACCTCAGTCGCGACCTATCACGGCACCCTCGACGAGGCCTCGCAACGCGACCTGCTCACGCGCCTCACCCTCGCCGCCCTGCACTGGACCTAAGTCGGATCCTCGCTGGGCGCGTCGTGCTTTGACAGCTTCCACGCGGCGGGGCGGCGCTCCATCCACGACATGACGCCTTCGATCGCGTCGGGCTGCTCACCGGTCCACCACACGAGCTTGGTCTCGAGCGCCATGGCCGCCTCTTGGTCGGTCTCGCCGAGGAAGCGGTAGACGAGCCGCTTCACCAGGGCGACCGACGCTGGCGCGCAGTTCGCGGCGAGGTCGCGCGCGAAGTCGAGGGCGGCCGGCAGCACCTCGTCCTTCGGCAGCGCCTTGTTCACCAGGCCGAGTTCCGCCGCTTCGCGGCCGGTGATCGTGCGCCCCGTCATCAGCAGGTCGAGCGCGTTGGCGACACCGATGACTTTCGGCAATAGCCAGTGCGAGCTGGCGTCGGGCAGGATGCCGCGCCGGGTGAAGACGAACGAGAGCTTGGCGTCCTCGGCGACATAGCGAATGTCCATGAGCAGTGGCAGCGTGATACCGACGCCGACCGCCGCGCCGTTGATCGCGCAGATCATCGGCGTGGCCATCCGCCAGTACGCCACGCGCTGGGAGACCGAGTCGGAGTCGGTGCCGAGCTCACGGTCGTGCTCCTCGTGGCCTTCTTTGCCGAACACGCCGGCGCCGCCGGAGAGGTCGAAGCCGCTGCAGAACGCGTCGCCCGCGCCGGTGACCACGATGGCGCGCACGCCGTCGTCGGCCTCGAGGCCCCAGAGCGCGTCGTGCAACTCCTGCTCCATCTGCAGGCTGATCGCGTTCTTCTTGTCGGGCCGGTTGAGGGTGACGGTGGCGACGCCGCTGTCGACGTCGACCATGATCGTTTCGTACACGCCCGTACGTTAACCCCGGCTAACCCTCGGGGACCTACTGTCTTCTCATGTTCGAGCCTGAGCCGCGCGATCCGCAGCAGGCCCACTGGGACCCGCCGCGCCAGACGATGTCGCGCGACGAGCTGCGTGCCCTCCAGGACGAGCGCGTCCGCGAGTTTGTCGCCAAGGCATTCGCGGCACCGGCGCCGTTGTTCGTGCGCAAGTTGAACGAGGCCGGCATCACGGAGGTCGCCGACGTGCGCGGCGTCGACGATCTCGCGGCGATCCCGCTCACCGTGAAGCAGGACCTTCGCGACTCCGAGGCCGCCGACCCACCGTTCGGCGACTACCGCTTCACGCCGGCCTCGCAATGCGTGCGACTCGGCCAGTCGACCGGCACGACCGGCACACCGACGCTCTCGTTGTTCACGCGCCGCGACATCTGGGTGGAGTACGAGTCGGCGGCGCGCAACTGGTGGCGAAACGGGTGGCGGCCGGGCCAGGTCGTGACCCACGCCCATCCGGCCTATCTCTACGGCGGCGGCGTGATGCTGTCGGGCAGCCTCGAGTACTTCGGGATGCTCAACGTGTGGGTCGCGCCGCCCGACACCGACGAGCTGGCGGAACAGGGCCTGAAGATGTGGCAACGCGTTCCGCCCGACGTATCGATGGTGGCGTTCTCGCTCGGCCGCTTCCACGAGGTGGCGGCCAAGCTCGAGATGGACGTGGCCCTGCCGCCGTTCACGATGGGGGGCGGCGGTGGCAAAGGCCTGCCCCTGATGACCGCCGGCCTCGAGTGCTACGCGTACGTCGGTGGGCCGTGCGGCCAGTCGCCCGGCGCGCACCTGCATGAGGACTGGGCGGTCGTGCAGGCGGTCGATCCCACGACGGGACGCGAAGTCACCGACGGCGAGTGGGGCGACCTCGTCGTCACCACGCTCGACCGCGACAACGGGCTGTTGCGTTACGACCTCGAAGAGGCGGCGATGATCGTGCGCGACCCGTGTCCCTGCGGCGAGACCACCATCCGCGGCTTCTGGGGCGGGCGTTTCAAGGACTTGCTGCTGTCGCAGGGCAAACGCTTCTTCGTCGCCGACGTCGAAGCCGCGTTGCGCGGCGTCGAGGCAGCGACCAAGCCGTCGCTCGAGTACCAGGTCGTCAAGCCGGTCGGCGACGAACCGTTGCGCGTGCGCGTCGAACTGGCCGACGGAGATCCGGCCGAGGTCGGCCCGCGCTGCGCCGCCGCCATCCTCGACGCCGTCGGCATCACCGCCGCCGTAGAGATCGTCGCCCGCGACACGTTCCCCCGCTCCGGCTACAAAGCCACGCGGCTCGTCGACAACTGACGCGTCTCAGTTAGCGAACAGTTCGCGGTATGCCGCTTCGCTGTCGCGAAGCTCCGGTCGGTCCTCGAGGTAGTTGACCGGCGCCAGCATCTCCAAGCGGCCAGCGGCCAGCGGCCAGCGGCCTCAACCCGACGAACGCGCCGTGGTCCGCTCGGTCATCGACCGGCTCATGCTTAAGCACGAAGCCCGGCGCTGGAACGCCTCGTAGCGAGCGCTCGTCGCTCGGTGGTTTCTCGGATCGATTCAGATGTGAGAACCAATTTTCCGGTCGGTGATCGATTCAGCATCCCCGGAACGCTTCAGTTGACCAGCCGAGTGCTGAAGCTCTAGTCGCGGCTTCGGTCCTCGGGAACGTCCTCCGCGCGCGTTCCAGCTGCGTGACGCCGGCGCCACGTTACGAGGGTGACGATGGCAGTTCCGATTGCGATGATGGCGCCAAAGATCAAATTGCCGAGCGTCACCCCTTCTCCAAGCACGGCGGCCATGCCAACAAACGACACGATCATCACGGGTACTAGCAGGGCGATGTTGAGGCGCACCTGACGTGCGGTAAGCGGAGGTCGCTTTAACACGGGAATTTCTTGCCGATCCGGTTAGCGATGCCCTTCCCGACGTACTTGACGACCTTGCCGCCGCTAACCGCACCGCCGGCGGCGCCAGTCGCCGCTGCACATCCGAGACCGCGATTGCTGTGACGCGACGTCGCGTGCTTCACCGAAGCAACCGCGGCGCCCGTAACCGCACCTGCGGCTACGCATGCTGCAATCAATGCCCCGCCCGTCGCGCTGCCGTCCTCCACGGGGTCGCGCTGGAGGAAGCGTCCCGTGGCGGGCTCGTATCCACGGGCGCCCATCGCGACCACGCCGGTGCCGGCGTCGGTCCTCTTGCGGTGCCGAGCCAGCCGTGACCGCCGTCCGGGATGTGGTCTCGGCGATCAACTCCCTTGCGCTTCCGAGGATCGGGACTCGCAAGGTCAGCGTGGGCGGCGGGAGTCGCGCAAGCAGGACGGTGGCTACGACTAATTACAACGGGGAATACAAAAGTGTCGTTGAACTCATCCAGGTGCCTGGGTAGCCGCCATCGCCAGACTAGGAAGCTTACGGGGATCGCGGCGAGTGCGACGATGATCGTTACCGCACGTCGCCACCGCGGGACCTCAGTCCATTGCCGGCGACGCGAAGTCATCGGCAGTCGCGCGCCGCGCGACGCCCAGCGTGTGCGACTCCGCGCGCCGTGTACGCGATGAAGGCGCCTGCGAGTAGGACACTGCCGCCGATAGTGGGTAGCCCGAATTCAGCCGCAGTTATCGCGGCGGTGAGGATGTCGACTACGCCCATCACTACTTCGCCGAGATCGAGGGATCGCGCCGGATTCGACCTGACCGCTCAATAGATCAACGGTCGTCGTTGTCGACGCGATCCCGTAGAGCGAGTAGGCGAGAAAGTGCCAGCCTGCGCCTTGGTCGACAAGAAGCCCGACGACCGCACCAAGTCCTGCCGCGACAACTTGATAGAGGCCGCGGCGCGAGAACAGCTTGCGATCCCGCGACAAGCCGGTCACGAGGAACAACAGCCCACCGACGCCCAGAACAAACGCGGTGAACGGGTAGTCGTCGCTCTGGGACGTAGCGAACGCCGCTGCAATCGCCAGTAGCGGCGGACCCGCGATCAGACGTCCAGCGGCGCGCATGTAGTGGCGCTCGTCGATGCGGCTCTGCCATCGCGCTGGCGCCACGACCGCTAGCGGCCACAACGACGCCACCACGGCCAGGCCGACGACCGCGGCGGTGTTGTCATGCTGCGAGACGATGCCAGCGCCCAAGCACACTGCGCCGCTCACCAAGGTCGAGGCCAACTCGAAGCCGGTGAATTTTGACAATTCGCCCCTGGTCACTCGTGCCGCCGGTAAGCCTTGTGACGGTCCTTGCCGAACCACACCTTCTTGGCGAGGCGATAGGTGGCGTAGCTGCCCGCGACTACACCGCCACCGAGGACAGGCAAGGCGACCACGCAGCCAAGGATCGTCGCGCAGGCCGCGACCAGGCCCGCACCGACGGCGACGGTCGCGCCCGCAGCGATCAGCGGCGAGATCGCGATCTTCGCGTTGGTGACACAGCCATCGGGATCGCGTGCACAGCTCGCGAGGCCTCGCCCCACCTTCTTCGCAGCGCTCTTGAGGTGGCGGCCGGCACATCGCCAGCAAATGGTGCCCTGGAGATCGAATTGGTTGACGGGGTCGCCCGAGACGTAGTCGTAGTCGTTCGCGCTGCCGCCCTCCACGGGGTCGCGCTGGAGGAAGCGCCCGGTGCCGGGGTCGTAGCCCCGCGCACCCATCACGAGCACGCCGGCACCGGGATCGGTCTTCTTGCGGTTGGTGCCAAGCCAGCCGTAGCCGTCGGCGGGCGCGGCGCCGTTGCCGTACTCGTCGTAGGTGAATCGGTTCGTGACAGTGCCGGCTGCGTCGGTTTGGCCGACGACGCTGCCGTGGGGATCGGCGAACATGTACGTCGTTGCCCCCGGCGTGTAATCGGCGAGCAAGCCACCAGGACCGGCCAGGTGGGACACCACCACGCTTCCAGCGGTGTCAGTCTCATACGTTGCGCCCGAATCGCCCGGCGAGCCATAGCGCAGGCGGGTCACCGAGCCACCGGCCACCAGGTAGATAGGTCCG
>DASRJI010000018.1:0-29657 GCA_035649535.1 Acidimicrobiales bacterium
ATGCGCGGCACCGTGAACGTCGGCGGCGCGGCGACGACGGCCGCGACGCGACCAGCGGCGACCGCCAACACGACGACGGCCACAAGCACCAAGCGCACGACGACCACCAACCGCGTTGCAACAACGCGCCCATCGACGTCAACGGTGTCAAGCGATGAACCGACCACGGGCACCGAAGCGGTCACGAGCAGCACCCAACGTCAGTTGGCGATCGCCACGAAAGACACGCCAAGTAGCGGTCCGCCGCTCGCTGCGCCGTTGGTCGGGGCCGTCACCCTTGTCGGGCTCGGCTACCTCGCCTACCGCTGGCGCTATCCGCGAACCCAGTAACGACCGTCGGTACCCTCGTTCGCATGCGCTGGGTCCGAGGTGCCGTTGCTGCCGCGCTCTTACTCGGAGCCGCGTTCGTCGTGAGCCACTCGCCCGCGAGCGCCGCGGATGAGGTTGACGTCTCAATCACCGACTCCGCGTATGACCCGAGCCCTGTCACCATCCAGGCGGACGACGACATCTTCTGGTGCAACGACGGGACGAAGCAGCACACTGCGACATCGGACTCGCCGGGTATCTTCGACACCGAGGCCATCGACCCGGGCGAGGACTCCGACTGCATCGGTATCGAGACACCGTCCGTCGGCACCTACCCCTACCATTCGACCTCGTCGGGCGACGATATTCACGGCGTGCTGATTGTCGAGGCGGCGCCGACGACCACGACGGCGGCGACCGTCGCAACCACAACCACGTCAGCGCCTACGACGACCACCACGCGGCGCACGACAACGACGGCGCGCCGGGTAACGACCACGCGCGCGACGACGTCCACCAGCACCTCGAGCACAATCGCATCAACGACCTCATCGCTGGACACGACGACCTCGTCCGAGCTGGCGACGTCGACCACCTTCGGTCAGTTCGCAATCGAGACGGCCGACAAGGACAACGACGGCTTCAAGATCGCCGTGATCATCTCGGCCGCCGTCGCGCTCGCCGGCATTGGTTATCTCGTCTACCGCTGGCGGTTCGCTCGATCGCGGTACTAGTGGCACGACCGCCTACCAGTCGGAAGGCGAGGGCAGCGCGGCGACGCACGCGTCGCATGAAGCGAGTCGAGCACGATCTCACCGACGAGCAATGGACCGCTCTCAAGAGCGCATGGGGTGGCTGTGCGTATTGCGGTGAGACCGACAAGCCGCTGCAACGCGACTGCGTGCTCGCGCTCTCGCGTGGTGGGCGCTACACGCTCGAGAACATCGTGCCCGCCTGTCGCTCGTGCAACACGAGCAAGTGCAACGCCGAAGTCACCGGCTGGCTGCGACGACGACGTCTCGATGAGCGCGCTTTCTTGCTACGCCATCTCGAAATCAGGACGGCGCTCGCGTCGTCTACGTCGTGATGTACTCGAACATGAACACGGTGTCCGGGTTCATGTCCTGATGGTGCGCGGTCGCGACCAACGCGCTGGTCGCATTGTCCGGAGACGGGAAGTCGCCTTTGAACGAGCGGAAGGCGACCTGGTACGGCCCCATGCTGATCAGATCGAAGGCCTCGAAATCGCCCGGGGTGTCCGCGGTGGCGACGATGTTGCCGCCACCGCCACCCTCGGCGGAGAGGTAATGCCCGGTGACCGTGCGCAGCGCGACCTTCCCCACACCTACGTCCTCGACAACCAGCGGCTCCCACTGTCCTACGTCCGGCCCGTTCACCAGAACATCGCCACCGCCGCCATCCTGCGGCGACACGTACAGCCCGTTGGCGGCCTTGAGCGCGACCGTGATCTCGACTTGGGCCAGCGCGGCGATGTCGGGCACGTCGTCGAGACGTACGAACTCGTAGCCCTTCTGCTTGAGGCGCGGGACGAGGAGACGGAGCATCTCGAGGTCGCGGTTGCCCCGCCGAGCGAGCTCCATGTCCGACGTGCAGTCGTGCATCAGCACGATCCCGCGACCGTCGTCGCCAATCGCATCGGCGTAGTTGTCGGCGGCCGTCTGGGCGGCCCCGTGCTCCTGCCACGTTTGCCAGTCGGCGGCGTCGTAGTCCCACAGCACCGGGCCGACGTGACTCAGCGACAGCGACAGGTTGGCGTTGAGGGCGTCGGTGACCGGGTGCGGGTTCGCGGTGCCCGGTGCAAATCCGACGTCGCCGTACGGAGCGCGGAAATAGGTGACTGGTGATCCGGTCCACTTCTTGATCACACCGTCGGCCCGCGCCACCTCGGCGACGACGTCGCCCCCGTTCGACAGGTACTGCGAGAGATGCGGGTGGTCGTACGTGTGGTTGCCGATCAGGTGACCGAGGGCCGCCAGCTTGGGCAGAACCTCGGGCAGCTCGGCCGCGTACTTGCCGACCACGAAGAACGTCGCCTGGATGTCCTGGCTGTGCAAGTACTGGGCGACCTCGAGCGTGCGGGGTCCCGCGCCGGCGCCATCGGTGCCGCCCGGCCCGTCATCGAAGGTAAGACACAGCGTCTTATCCGGCAGTGACGCGCCCTTGATGTCTTCGTTCTGGTACATCGGTGCGCCCTCGGCAGGACTCGAACCTGCGCATCCGGCTCCGGAGGCCGACGCTCTATCCGCTGAGCTACGAGGGCGGGGCCGCCATTGTACGTACGATGGATGCGGTGCCGACCGTGTTGGTGGTGGACGACGACCCCGTCATTCAGAAGTTGTTGCAGGTCAACTTCGAGATGGAGGGCTACGACGTCGTGATCGCCGGCGACGGTGAAGAAGGCCTTTCGTTGGCTCGAGAAGAGCGCCCTGACCTGGTGTTACTCGACGTGATGATGCCCAAGATGAATGGGCTCGACGTCGCCGCCGCGATGCGCGCCGACGAGCTCACCCAGGGCATACCGATCATCATGCTGTCGGCCAAGGCGCAGGCATCGGACGTCCAGGCCGGCCTCGATCTCGGCGTCAACGACTACGTCACCAAGCCGTTCGACCCCCTCGAACTCCTCGACCGCGTCGGCGCCCTCCTCGCTCGCTGACCCATTCTTTGATTCCTTGGCGACTTCTCACGCCGGCAAAGGATCAAAGAACCGTTACATCTGGTCGGGCACCTCGATGCCGAGCAGGTCGAGTCCGGTCGCCAGTGTGCGGGCGGTGAGGTCGGCGAGGGCGAGCCGTGACTGGCAGGTCGCGTCGTCCTCGGCGCGCAGGATCGGGCACGCCTCGTAGAACGCCGTGAAGGTCTGGGCCAGATCGAACAGATACGTCGCTAGCCGGTGCGGCTGCAGGCTCTCGGCTGTCGCAACGACCGCGGGTTCGAAGCCGGCGAGGGCCACGGCCAGCGAGCGCTCCTCCGGCGTCCCGATCGTGATCGAGCCCGACGCGGCGGTGACCTCGGCCCGGCGGAAGATCGAGCGGATGCGGGCGTGGGCGTACTGGAGGTACGGCGCGGTGTTGCCTTCGAAGGCCAGCATCCGTTCGAAATCGAAGACGTAGTCCTTCACGCGGTCGTTCGAGAGGTCGGCGTACTTCACGGCGCCGATCCCCACCATGCGAGCGACTTCAGCGCGCGCCGCCGCTGGGAGGTCGGGGTTCTTCTCGGCGACGACGCCTTCAGCACGCGCCACCGCCTCGTCGAGCAGCTCGATGAGCTTCACGTTGTTGCCAGCGCGTGTCTTGAGCGGCTTCCCGTCGGCGCCGAGCACCGAGCCGAACGGGACGTGCTCGGCGCGGTGCGCGCCGTCGAGCCAGCCGGCCATCTCACCGGCGGCGAACAGGAGCGCGAAGTGTTGCGACTGGCGCGCGTCGACCACGTACACAAGGCGGTCTCCGTGGAGATCGCGGACGCGGTAGCGGAGCGCGGCGAGATCGGTGGCGTCGTACCCGTAGCCGCCGTCGCTCTTGCGGACCATCAACGGGAAGGCCTTGCCGTCGCGGCCGACGAAGCCGGGCGGGAACACGCAGAGCGCGCCGTCGTCGATGACGGCGAGGCCCTTCGTCTCGAGCTCGGCGGCGACGTCGTCGAGCATCGGATTGTAGAAGCTCTCGCCGACGACGTCGTCGGGCGTCAGCAACACGTTCAAGCGCTCGTACACCTGGGTGAAGTAGCGCTCGGACTCGTCGATCAGTAGGTGCCACAGCCGAATGGTCTCGGCGTCACCCGATTGCAAGGCGACCACGCGCGATCGGGCGCGTTCCTTGAACGCCTCATCGGCGCCGAACTTGGCGTTGGCCTCACGGTAGAAGCGCTCGAGGTCACCGAGAGACAGCTCATGGGCTGCTTCCGTTTCACCCACGTCGAGCATGTGCTCGATCAGCATCCCGAAGTTGGTGCCCCAGTCGCCGATGTGGTTCTGACGGATGACGCGATGTCCGAGATACCCGAGCACCCGGGCGATGGCGTCGCCGATGATCGTCGAGCGCAAGTGACCGACGTGCATTTCTTTCGCGACGTTGGGCTGCGAGTAGTCGATCACGACGGTCTGCGGATCCGTGCCGGCGATCGTCAATGCATCGGTGGCGATCGACGCGATGAACTCGTCCTTGAGCGTGACGTTGATGAAGCCGGCGCCGGCCACCTCGACGTTGCTCGCGATGTCGGCCACGTCGAGGGCGGCGACGACCTCGTTGGCGATCTCGCGGGGTGGCCGCCCGAGCTGCTTGCCGAGCGCCATCGCCGCGTTGGCTTGCACATCGACGCCCCCTTGGGTCGAGGCGCGGAGCACCGGGTCGGCCTCGATCCCGAACGCGGCGCTGATGGCGGCCTCGAAGCGCGGCGCGAGAACGGAAAGGAGATCGGCCATGTCGAGTGCAAACGCTACCGTCCTGACATGAGCGGTCCGCTTCCGTTGTCGTTGCTGCCGGCAACGGCGCGCGTCGATGGGGCCGGACGCCTGAGCATCGGCGGCGTCGACCTGCTCGATCTGGCGGCCGACGTCGGCACCCCCGTGTTCGTCTACGACGAGGCCGACCTACGCGCCCGGTGTCGCGAGGCAGTGTCCGCTTGGCCCGGCGGAGTCCACTACGCGTCCAAGGCGTTCCTCTGCACGGCGATGGCCGCGCTCATCAACGAAGAGGGCATGGGCATCGACGTGGCGACCGGCGGCGAGCTGCACGTCGCCCTCAGCGCCGGTATCCCGCCTGAGCGGATCGTCGTGCACGGAAACAACAAGTCCGAGGCCGAGTTGGCCCGCGCCCTCGAGGTCGGCGTCGGCCGCGTAGTCGTCGACAGCTTCGACGAGATCGACCGTCTGGCCAAGCTCGACGCGACCGGCCCGGTGCTGCTTCGCGTCACGCCCGGCGTCGAGGCGCACACGCACGAATACGTGATGACAGGCCAGGAGGACTCGAAGTTCGGTTTCAGCATCGCAAGTGGCGCGGCGGCCGAGGCAGTCGACCGTCTGGCCGCGCTCAACGTCGACCTCGTCGGCGTTCACGCGCACATCGGAAGCCAGATCTTCCTGTTGCACAGCTTCGAGAAGGAGATCGAGGCGCTCGCCGGCTTCGTCGAGGCGCTCACGATCGAGGAACTCAACGTGGGTGGCGGCCTTGGTGTTGCCTACGTCGAGGGGGAGACGGCGCCCACGATCACCGAGTGGGCGGCGACGGTCCGCGACGGGTGCGTTGCAGCCGGCATCGATCCCGCGGTGCGGCTCACCGCCGAGCCCGGCCGCTCGATCGCGGCGACGGCGGGCATCACGCTCTACACGGTCGGCACGATCAAGCCTTTGCCCGGCATCCGCACGTACGTGTCCGTCGACGGGGGCATGAGCGATAACCCGCGACCCGTCCTCTACGGCAGTGGCTACGAGACCTTCCTCCCTCGGGCAACGACGGCCGACCGGCCCCTGGCGGCGACGCTCGTCGGCAAGCACTGCGAGTCGGGCGACTTGCTCGTGCGCGACGCCAGCCTTCCCGGCGACGTGGCCGTGGGCGACGTCCTGGCGACACCGGTGACCGGCGCCTACGGACACTCGATGGCGTCGAACTACAACAAGGTGCCGCGGCCGCCCGTCGTGTTCGTGGCCGACGGCAACGCGCGCGCCGTCGTTCGGCGCGAAACCCTGGACGATCTGCTCCGCCTCGACCAGTAGCGTTGGCACGTGAGCGAGCGAAGCCGAGCGAACCAATGAGCACAGTGAGCTTGCTCATTTCGGCCGACCGAAGGACGGCCGTCTGAAATGAGCGACGTGGTCCGAGTGGGTGTTCTCGGCTGTGGCAACGTCGGCGGCGCGCTCGTGCAGATCCTCACTACCGACGCGCCGGCCATCGCCGAGCGCACCGGCCTGCGGCTCGAAGTGACGCGTATCGCCGTGCGGGACGTCGGCAAGGACCGCGGGCTCGACCTACCCGCCGACCGCTTCACCGCCGACCCGTTCTCGGTCGTGAACGACCCGGACATCGACGTCGTGGTCGAGATCATCGGTGGCATCGAGCCGGCGCGCAGCCTGATCCTCGACGCGCTCAAGGCCGGTAAGCCGGTCATCACCGGCAACAAGGAAGTCGTGGCCACCGCGGGCGCCGAGCTGTTCGAGGTCGCCCACGCCGCCGGGCGCGACCTTCTCTTCGAAGCCGCCGTCGCCGGCGGCATCCCGCTGATCCGGCCGCTGCGCGAGTCGCTGGCCGGCGAGCCCATCACGCGCGTGATGGGCATCGTCAACGGCACCACCAACTACATCCTCACCCGCATGACCGACGCCGGCGTGTCCTACGACGACGCCCTGGCCGAGGCGCAGGCTCTCGGATACGCCGAGCCCGATCCCACCGCCGATGTCGAAGGGTTCGACGCCGCGTCAAAGGCGGCGATCATTGCCAGCATCGCGTTCGGCGTGCGGGTCGTCGCCGACGACGTCTACCGCGAGGGCATCAGCGGTATCACCGAGACCGACATTCTCTTCGCCACCAAACTCGGGTACGTCATCAAGCTCCTCGCGATCGTCGAGAAGGTCGACGGCCTGGTCGCGGCGCGTGTGCACCCCACGATGGTGCCGTTCACCCACGCGCTCGCATCAGTGCGCGACGCGTTCAACGCTGTCTTCATCGAGGGCGACGCCGTCGGCGAGCTGATGCTCTACGGCCGCGGCGCCGGCGGTCGCCCGACGGCCAGCGCCCTCCTCGGCGACCTGCTCGACGCCGCGCACAACCTCAAAGCGGGCGGCGCCGGACGCTCGCCCACGCTCACCGAAGCCGCCCTGCGCCCGATGGACGACCTGCACTCGCAGTACTTCTTCACGATGGACGTCGCCGACGCGCCCGGCGTGCTCGAGCAGGTTGCTGGTGTCACCGGCCGTCATCGCGTTTCGATCCGGTCGCTCGACCAGGTGCCCCTCGGCGATCGGGCCCGGTTGGGCATTGTCTTCCACTCCTCGCTCGAGCGCGACATGCAGTCGACGCTGCGCGACCTCCGCACCCTGCCGGTCGTCGAGCGCGTCGGCAGCCTGATGCGAGTAATCGGCCCCGAGTGAGCGAACGGGTCGCGTTCCGGGGGGTCATCGAGGAGTACCGCTCCTTTCTCCCCGTCAGCGCGGACACGCCGGTCATCACCCTGCTCGAAGGCGGCACGCCACTACTCCCGGCGCCGCGACTCTCAGAGCGGGTCGGGGCGACGGTGTTCCTCAAGCTCGAGGGCATGAACCCGACCGGATCCTTCAAGGACCGCGGCATGACGATGGCGATCTCCAAAGCGGTCGAGGAGGGCGCCAAGGCCGTCGTCTGCGGTTCGACCGGGAATACATCGGCGTCGGCCGCCGCCTACGCCGCCCGCGCCGGACTCCCGTGCGCGGTGCTGATCCCGCAGGGCCACATCGCCCTCGGCAAGCTCGCCCAAGCGCTGATCCACGGCGCGCGGGTGCTCCAAGTCCGGGGCAACTTCGACGACTGTCTCAACATCGTCCGCGAGCTGGGCGACCGGGCCCCGGTCACGGTCGTGAACTCGATCAACCCGTATCGCATCGAAGGTCAAAAGACCGGCGCGTTCGAGGTCGTCGACGTGCTGGGCACCGCGCCCGACTTCCACTGCATCCCGGTCGGGAACGCCGGCAACATCACCGCGTACTGGAAGGGCTATCGCGAGTACCAGGACGCCGGGAAGACAAAGACACTGCCGGCGATGCTCGGGTTCCAGGCGGCCGGCGCCGCGCCGATCGTGAAGGGCGAGCCGATCGAGAATCCCGAGACGGTGGCCACCGCGATCCGAATCGGGAACCCGGCGTCGTGGTACGGCGCCACCGCGGCGGCCACCGAGTCGGGCGGCGGCATCCACGCGGTGACCGACGAGCAGATCCTCGAGGCGTACCGGTACCTCGCCAACGAGGAGTCCGTGTTTTGCGAACCGGCCTCGGCCGCGTCAGTGGCCGGCCTGCTCGACGTCGGCGTCCCGCGCGGGTCGACGGTCGTCTGCGTCCTGACCGGCCACGGCCTCAAGGACCCTGACGTCGTGATCGGCCAGATCGACGTGCCGTCGGTCGTCGACGCCGACTACGCCGCCGTGCGCGCCGAACTCGGGCTTTAGGAGTACCGGGTCACGTAGCCGCGCGAGCGGAACGTACGCAGCATCCAGTTCAAGTAGGCCATCGACAGCGGGATAAGCACTGCCAGTGCGATCGCGGACTTGGCCAACTCTGACCACGGCAGCGGGTCGCCGTCCAGCACGGTGCGCGCTGCGATCAACGCGTGCGTCGAGGGGAGCAACTCGCTGATCGGTCGCAGCGCGGCCGGTAGCGCGTCGACCGGATAGAAGACGCCCGACAGCGCGACCACGACGAAGAGAACGCCCCACGCCAGGATCTCGGCGCCGTTGCCGAAGCGCAGCACGAACCCCATGACGAACAGCGCGATGCACCACCCCACGAACATCAGCACGCCGACGATCGGCACGATCGCCCAACCGATGGACAACACATTGAACGAGTACAGGACGAGCGCGGCGAGCGCGACGGTCGACAGTCCCACCGCCAGCTTGGCCAGACCGAACAACACCACGCCGGCCATGAAGTCCAGCTCGGTGATCGGCGTCACCATCATGTTGAGCAGGTTGCGCGACCACGTCTCTTCCATGAAGCCGGTCGAGACCGAGATGTTGGCCTGATACAGCACGTGCATCATGAGGATGCCGGTGAGCATGTAGGGCAGGCCCGATCGGCTGGCGCCGCCCTGCTGGCTGACGAACTGGCCGATCGAACCCCAGATCACCGTGTCGACCGTCGGCCACACGAGGATGTCGAACCAACGGTGCCACCCGCGCTTCTGCACGTAGTAGTGCCGCCGCACGATCGCGCCGATGTGCTGCCGGTTGACCCCGCCGTCGAGGACCGTCGGCATTTACAAGTCCTCCTGTCTTCTGGCGGCGGGCCCCGGCCCTTCCGGCCTTCGGCCTCCAGGGACCACCCGCCGCGTGCGGCGGGGACCCCAACCCCGCCGCCTTCTCACAGGTCTTCCTCTGATGCCAGTTGCATGAAGACCTCTTCGAGTGAGTTGCGGCCGAACTGGGCGGCAACCGCGTCGGCGGCGCCGTTGGCCACGACCTTGCCGCGCGAGATGAAGACGACCCGCTCGCAGATTCGCTCGACCTCGCTCATGTTGTGACTCGTGACGAGCACCGCGGTCTTCTGCTCCTGCCACAGCTCGTCGAGCCCGCGCCGGGCCCGAGCGGCGACGTCGGGGTCGAGTGATGCGGTCGGCTCGTCGAGCACGAGCAAGCGGGGCGCGTGCATCGTCGCCTTCACCAGCCCGACCAGCGTCCGCTGCCCGGAAGACAACTCGCTCGCCATCTGATCGGCGAGGTGACTGATGCCGAACCGCTCGAGGCCGCCACGCGCCGCCGCTTCGGCGTCGCGCACGCCATAGAGGTCGGCGAACACGCGCAGCACCTCGAGAACACGCAGCCGGTCGGGGAGCGGCAGGTACCCGGCGGAGAACCCCACGCCGTTCATCGCCGCACTGCGCCCGTGGGGCAACCGGTGGCCGAGGACATCGATCGTCCCCTCGTCGGGAGTGATCGCGCCGAGCAGCATCAACAGCGTCGTCGTCTTGCCCGCACCGTTCGCACCGAGGAGCGCGACCCGTTCACCGGGCGCGACCGTGATGTCGACGCCGGCGACCGCCACCGTCTTGCGAAAGACCTTGCGCAGGCCGCGCGCTTCCAGCACGGCGTCTCCGGGCATGTCGTGATGCTGGCAGACACTGCGCCCGCATGCGTGGCGAATATTGAAGGGAGCCCGAGGCGCAGACGGAAGGCGACCGGGAAGAATCGGGCTGTGACCCGTGTTCTCGTGCTCATCGACGGCGAGCACTACCCGCCGGTCGTGAGGGCGGCGATCGAGCAACGCCCCGGCGTGGTCGGCGCTGCCCTGCTCGGCGGCGGCGAGAAGCTTTCCGGCGACGCCGACTTCGGCGTTCCCGTCGAGACCGGCTCGACGCCGACCGCCGCGTTGGTCGCCGCCCTTGAACGTTTCCGTCCCGAGGAAGTGCACGACCTGGCCGACGAGCCCGTGCTCGACGCCCGTCAACGCCTGCGGATGGCCGCCATCGTCCTGGCGCGCGGACTCCCATATATCGGGAGCGACTTCCGGATCGACCCGCCGCCGCGACCCGTCGTGGCGGCCCGGCCGACCGTCGCGGTGATCGGCTCGGGCAAGCGCACCGGCAAGACCGCGGTGACGACGCAATTGGCGCGTCTGCTGAAGGCCGAGGGCGCGCCGCCGGTGATCGTCACGATGGGTCGCGGCGGACCGCCGGAGCCCGAGCTCGTCGACCCGGCGGCTACCGACCTGAGCGCCGCCGGCCTCGTCGCCCTCGCCGAACGCGGGCGGCACGCGGCCAGTGACCATCTCGAAGACGCGCTCGCCGCTGGTGTCATCACGGTCGGCACGCGTCGGTGCGGCGGGGGACTGGTCGGCACGCCGGCCGACGACACGTTCGCGGCCGGCGTTGCCCTGGCCAACCGCGTCGCCGAACATGCGATTCTGCTGGAGGGCAGCGGGACCGCGATACCCCCGGTTCATGCCGACGCCACCATCTACGTCGTCAGTGCCGACACCGACTTCGAGCTGGTCACGGGGTATCTCGGCCTCTACCGCGTGTTGCTGGCCGACCTCATCGTGGTTACGATGGTCGAACAACCGCTCGCCGATTCGGCAATCGGATTTGAGGAAAAAGTCCGCGAGCTGGCCGCAGGGGTTCATCCCGCGAAAGCCGTTGTTCGCACGGTGTTCCGCCCGGTTCCCCTAACGCCCGTTTCCGGACGTCCAATCTTTTTCGCAACCACTGCAGGGGGTACCGCCACGCAACTCATGGCGGCCCACATGGAGCGGGAGCACGGCGCCGAGGTCGTCGGCTACTCCAATCACCTAGGGAACCGCCGAGCACTCGTGGCGGACCTGGGTCGAATGGAGCGGGCCGAGGTCCTGGTCGTCGAGCTCAAAGCATCGGCGATCGACCTCGCGGCGAGGACCGCCCTCGAGCGGGGAATCGAAGTGGTGTTTTACCGAAACGAAGTAGTGACAGCAGGAGGCGACGGAAGCTTCGACGACCTGGTCCGGAACACGGTCCAGACAGCAACTGAGCGACACCGTCTACATCAATGAATCTGCAGACAACGCAGCGTCACATCGTCATCACGGGTGACGAGTATCAGCTGCCCTACTCAAAGGGACTGATGGCGTCGCGCATCATGGCGACCGGGCTGGCGCCGGCGCGGGCGTTTCACGTCGCCGAGGTCATCGAGGAGCGGCTGCACGCCGTCGACCGGGCGACGATCAGCAGCGCCGAACTCCAGGGCGTGGTCCTGCAAGTCCTGGCCAACGAGGTAGGCGAGCGCTACGCAGCGTCCTACGCCAAGTGGCAGATGGTCGCCCGGCTGCCGATCCCGCTGGTCATCCTGATCGGCGGCGCCACCGGTGTCGGCAAGTCGACGATCGCGACGATGCTGGCGGCTCGCCTCGGCATCACGCGGGTCATCCCGACGGACGCGATCCGCGAGGTGATGCGGTCGATGTTCACCGAAGAGCTGATGCCGGCGTTGCACACGTCGTCGTTCGACGCCGCCCGGCTCGTACGCAAGCCGATCCCCGCCGGCGCCGACCCGGTGATCATCGGCTTCCGTGAGCAGGCCTCGGCGGTGGCCGTGGGCATTCAGGCGCTGATCAGCCGCGCTATCGACGAGGGGACCGACCTCATCGTCGAGGGGGCGCATGTTGTGCCCGCCTTCGTGGACCAGGCCCGGTTCGCCGGCGAGGCGGTCCTCGTGCCTGTCGTCGTGAGCGTCGACGACGAGGAATTGCACCGCAGCCACTTCGCTTTGCGGGCCCACGAGGTGCGTAACCGGCCGACCGAGCGCTACCTCGATCACTTCGAGAACATCCGCAAGATCCAAAAGTACGTAAAATCACTGGCGCTCGAGCACGACGTTGACGTCGTCCCGTCGTACAACCTCGACGCCACGCTCTCCCAGGTGATCGACCTCGTCGTGAACCAGGCCATCAAGGCCGTCCCCATCCCGGACACTGTCCAACCAAGCAAGAGAGGTACCGCTCAATGAGTGAGCCGCAGCAGCTCGAACGCTCCGTCCTGGAGCGCAAGGAGCGCGACGAGCTCCACGCCATCGCCACCGCGATGGGCGTCAAGGCCAATACCCGCACCAAAAAGGCCGACTTAGTCGATCGGATCCTCGACGCCACCGGCGTGGGAACCAGCAACGGCGACGGTGCCAAGACCGAGCCGAAGGCCGAGGCCAAGCCGGCGGCGCCGCCGGTCGAGGCCGAGGTGAAGGCCGAGCCGCAGGCGGCGGCCGACACCGGCAACGGCAGTTCAGCGACGTCCACCGCGCCCACGGTGCCGGCCGACGCACCGGCACCCGCGGCGGCGGGCGCGCCCGCGCAGCCGCAGGACCGTCCGCGGTACGACGGCGGTGGCGGCCAGGGCGGCGACCCGGCGAACCGGCGCAGCCGCCGCCGGCGCGGCCGCGATCGCGATCGCCCAGGTGGCGGCGGTGGCGGTGGCGGTGGTGGCGTCGAGCGCGGCGAGCGCGACCTCGCGGGCCACGGTCAGGAGCAGCAGTACCAGGGCGACCCCATCCCGGTCGTCGGCATGCTCGATCTCACCGACCAGGGCTACGGCTTCCTCCGCGTCGACGGCTACCGCCCCAGTACTCGCGACGTCTACGTCTCGATCAGCCAGGTACGTCGCTTCGCGCTGCGAAAGGGCGACGCGATCGAGGGCGCCAGTCGCCCCGCCGCGGCGAACGAGAAGTACCCGGCCATGCTCCGCGTCGACAAGGTCAGCGGCATGACGCCCGACGAAGCGCGGCAGCGGCCGCGGTTCGAGGACCTCACCCCGCTCTTCCCGGACTCGCGCCTGCGGCTCGAGATGCCGGGGGACTCGGCCAATATGGTCGCCCGGATCGTCGACCTCATCTCCCCGATCGGGAAGGGCCAGCGCGGCCTCATCGTGTCGCCCCCGAAGGCCGGCAAGACCACGGTGCTCAAGCAGATCGCCCACTCGATCGAGGCCAACAACCCCGAAGTGCACCTCATCGTGCTGCTCGTCGACGAGCGGCCCGAAGAGGTCACCGACATGCGCCGTTCGGTGCAGGGCGAGGTCATCGCGTCGACGTTCGACCGCCCGTCCGACGAGCACACCCAGCTGGCTGAGATCGCGATCGAGCGGGCCAAGCGCCTGGTCGAAATGGGCAGGGACGTCGTGATCGTGCTCGACGGCATCACCCGCCTGGCCCGGGCCTACAACCTGGCCGCCCCGGCCACCGGCCGCATCATGTCCGGCGGCGTGGACTCCGGTGCGCTCTACCCCCCCAAGAAATTCTTTGGTGCGGCCCGGAATGTTGAGGAAGGTGGATCGTTGACCATCCTCGCCACCGCGTTGGTGGAGACGGGTTCACGTATGGACGAGGTCATCTTCGAGGAGTTCAAGGGCACCGGCAACATGGAGCTGCGGCTCGATCGGAAGCTGGCCGAGCGCCGGATCTACCCGGCCATCGACGTCAACGCTAGCTCGACGAGGCACGAGGAATTGCTCTTCGATCGTTCGCAGCTAAAGCTGGTGTACTTGCTCCGCCGGGTCCTCAACGGCCTGTCGGAGGACGGCTCCTCGGCACGGGGCCTGGAAATGTTGATGGACCGCATCAAGAGCACCAAGAGCAACGACGAGTTCCTGGCCGAAGTGGCCAAGGCGCCCGTCCCCACGGTTTGAGGAGATCGCAATGAAGGCCGGAATCCACCCCGACTACGTCGAAGCCACAGTCAAGTGCTCGTGTGGCAACACGTTCACGACCCGCTCGACGAAGGCCGATCTCCACGCCGAGCTCTGCAACGAGTGCCACCCGTTCTTCACCGGCAAGCAGAAGCTGGTCGACACCGGCGGCCGGGTTGAGCGCTTCGAGCGTCGGTACGGCGCCCGCAAGAAGAAGGCCTAAGCCTGCTCGAACGTCTGGCCGGCCTCGAGGAGGAGTACGAGGCCGCGCAGGCGCGGATGATGGATCCCGCCGTTGTGCGGGATCAGCACGAGCTGCGCGCCGCGGGCCGCCGCGTCAAGGAACTCGAGTCTCTTGTCGTCGCGTATCGCGAGTACCGCGACATCAGTGACGACCTAGCCACGGCCAAGGAGATGCTCGCCGACACCTCGGGTGACGATCGCGACGTCGTTCAGGCCGAGATCGACGCGGCCGAACGCCGCATCGCCGAGCTCGACGAGGAGCTGAAGGTCCTCCTGCTGCCGCGGGATCCCAACGACGACAAGAACGTCATCGTCGAGATCCGCGGCGCCGAAGGCGGCGAAGAAGCGAATCTCTTCGCCAAGGACCTGTACGAGATGTACTCGCGATTCGCCGACCGCCAGGGCTGGAAGCTCGAGGTGCTCGGCAGCGATCCGTCGGACATGGGCGGGTTCAACGAGATCACCTTCATGGTCAAGGGCGACGGCGTATGGACCCGCATGAAGCACGAGGGCGGGCCGCACCGCGTGCAGCGCGTGCCGGCCACCGAGTCGCAGGGGCGCATCCACACCTCGGCGGCGACGGTCACCGTTCTTCCCGAAGCGGAGGAGGTCGACATCCAGATCGACGAGAACGATCTCCAGGTCGACGTCTACCGCTCGAGCGGTCCGGGCGGTCAGTCGGTGAACACCACCGACTCGGCGGTGCGCATCACCCACAAACCCACCGGAACCGTCGTGTCGATGCAGGACGAGAAGAGCCAGCGCCAGAACCGGGAGAAGGCCATGCAGGTCTTGCGCGCCCGCTTGCTGAAGGCCGAACAGGACAAGCACGCGGCCGAGGCTTCGGAGCAGCGCCGCAGCCAGGTCGGCAGCGGCGGTCGCGGCGAGAAGATCCGCACGTACAACTACAAGGAGAACCGGGTCACCGACCATCGCATCGGGCTGACGGTTCACAGCCTCGACCGCGTGCTCATGGGTCAGCTCGAGGAGATCAGCGACGCGCTCCGCACCGACGAGCGCACGCGGCAGCTTTCTGGCGAGTGAGCCTCCCGGCTCATGAGCTGCGGTGGATTCGCGAACGGGCCCGCAACGAGCGCGAGCTCAACGAGCTGATCGCTCGACGTGAGGGTGGGGAGCCGCTGCAATACGTCGTCGCTCGGTGGGGTTTCCGCACGTTGGAGCTCTACGTCGACCGCCGGGTGCTGATCCCGCGGCCCGAAACCGAAGTCGTTGCCGGCGCCGTTATCGACCTAGACCCACAAAACGTTGTGGTCGATCTCGGCACCGGCAGTGGCGCGATCGCGTGCGCGGTCGCGGCCGAAACCAACGCGGCGCGCATCATCGCAACCGACGCTTCGCCCGACGCACTCGATGTCGCCCGGGCCAACGTCGCCGGGCTGGGGCAGCCGGCGTTGCGAGTCGAGATACACGAGGGCGAGTGGTTCTCCGCGGTGCCCGACGACGTCCGTGGCGCGGTCGAGGTGATCGTGAGCAACCCGCCGTACGTGGCCGAGCACGAGGAGCTGCCCAGCGAGGTCATCGATTGGGAACCACGTGGTGCGTTGATCGCCGGGCCCACCGGTCTCGAGTCGATCGCACACATCGTGCGTCACGCGCCCGAGTGGCTCGCGCCCGGCGGTGCACTGGTGCTGGAGATCGCACCGCACCAACGCGACGAGGTTCTCGCCATGTGCACCGCGTTCGCGCGCTGCGAGGTTCGAAGGGATCTGACCGGCCGTGACCGTGTCCTTGTCGCGCGCGGTTGACGCGTTGCGTCGGGGCGAGGTGGTCGGCATCCCGACCGACACCGTCTACGGCTTGGTCACGCTGCCCGAGTTCAGCGGCCGCCTCTTCGAGGTGAAAGGTCGTCCGCGATCGCTCGAGCTGCCGATCCTGGTTGCTGATGTCGGCCAGGCGCGGACGCTGACAGAGTTCACGCCGCTCGCTGGAAAGCTGGCGGCGGCCTACTGGCCGGGAAAGTTGACCATTGTCGTCGGTGGCATCGGGCTTCGCGTCCCTGCGCACGATGTCCCGCGCCAACTGGCACGCAAGGTGGGTCCGCTGGCCAGCACCAGCGCGAACCGCCATGGCGAAGCGCCGCTGACCGTCGCATCCGACGTTGCCGCCTTGCCGGGCGTGATCGTCGTGATCGATGGCGGCGTGTGCGAAGGCGCGCCATCGACCGTGGTCGACTGCGATGGCGACCGAATGCGCGTGATTCGGCAAGGAGCGATTCAGCTCCCAAGTTCCTGAGAGTCGCCCGGAAGATGGGTCTCGAGAACAACACCGGCATCAACCGATTCCTTGATTCGTTGACGACTTTCCACGCCGGCAAAGAATCAAAGAACGGTTAGCTAACGCGTATGACGCCGCCCGTGCTGAGTGAGCATGGGCGGCCGACGAACTCCTCGCGAGTCATCGCGCTGAGGAGGTCGTTGTCGTTGGAGTTGGCCCAGGTACGGCGGCCGTCGGGCGTGAGGCAGGCGACGATCGCCATGGCCGGTGACCCGTCGCGCTCGTGCATGACCGTGTAGCTCTCGACGGTTCCCGGTCCGTCGAAGTCGGCGACGGACGCACGCGCCGGCGTGGCGTCGACCTCGGCCTGCACGTCGCGGTGGCGGAACTCGCCCGACGCCGGAGGCTCGGTCGAGTACACACCCGCGGCGTGCTTCGTGAGGTACCAGCCGTTCGCCGTACACAGCCCGACTGATCCGGCGTCGTCGCGCAGCACCCCAGTCATCGCCGCGATCGAGTGGGTGACGTAGTTGTTGCCGGGCCCGCCCGCGAACGTGAGGCCACCGGTGACGGTCAGCTCACGGTCGAGTCCCAAGCCGAACTCGTCGGCTCCTACCTCGACCGCGCACGGGAAGCACGAGTAGAGATCGACGTGGGCGAGGTCGTCGCCACCGACGTCGGCCAACTCGTAAACAGCGCGGCTGCACGCGCGGATGGCGGGGGAGGAGTAGAGGTTGTCGCGCTCGGACACGAACCAGTGGTCGTGACCGTCGGCGCCGGCGTGAATGAACACCCACCGATCGCGCGGCACGCCGGCGGCCTCGGCGGCGGCGACCGAACACACGATGACGGCGGCGGCCTGGTCGGTCTGGATGTTGGCGTTCATCAGCTTCGGATACGGAAAGCCGATCATGCGGTTATCGGGCCCGACGGTCCGGATCTCCTCGGCGGTGCGTCGCTGCGGTGACCACGCGTACGGGTTGCCCGACGCGACCTCGGAGAACCGCGCCCACAACTCGGAGATCACCAGCTGGTGCTCCTCGATTGACCGTCCGGCGCGCGCCCGCAGAGCGTTCTCGAAGATCGGGTAGATCTGCGTCGGCATGACCATCGACCGGGCCATCTCGGCCTCCGACGTTCCCGGCCGGTCGATACCGATCTTGCGCGGCTCGGGACCGTCGATCGGCGTCGACTCCTGCGTCCAGTCCTGGGCGACGCCCTCCTTACGGGCCATGAATCGCGAATACACGGCCTCGGCGCCGACGACGACCGCGGCGTCGAGCTCACCGCGCTGGATCGCCAGTGCAGTGTCGTTCACCGCCATCTGCGGCGAGTTGCCGCCGGCGGCCATCTTGACGCTGTCACGGAGCGGCATGCCGAGGCGTTGGGCGAGAAGCGCACCCGGGTTGGGGTAGCGCCATGCCAGCGTGTCGATCACTCGGGCCGACTCGATGCGTTTCAGCAACCCGGCGCCGGCACCGCTGTCGTCGGCCGCCGCCTCGGTGACCTCGGCCATCATCGCCAGCGGCTCGGTCGCGTCGGCCGCTGACTCGGGGCGACGGGTGAGCTGGCCGACGCCGACGATCACCGGTAAACGTGGGTCTAGGGGCACGGGGCGGGAACATACACTCGCTCCATCGACGTCCTTCTTTTGTGCACCGGCAACATGTGCCGTTCGCCGATGGCCGAGGCATTCCTGCGTAGGAAGCTGGCCACCACCGGCTATGTCGACGTGCGCGTCGGTTCGGCCGGGTTGCTGGAGTCGGGCCGCGCCGTTCCCGAGGACGGCGTGAGCGTGATGGCCGGATGGGGCGTCGACCTCGAGGACCACCGCAGCCGCCAGGTGACCGCCGAGATGCTGGACGCCGCCGACGTCATCGTCGCCATGGCGCGGGAGCACTTACGCGAGATCGTGGTCAACGCGCCCGATGCGTGGCCGCGCTCGTTCACCCTTCGCGAAATCGTGCGGCGTGGTGAGGACATCGGTCCCCGCGCCGCCGGACAGCCCCTGGACGAATGGATCGCCAAGCTCCACGCCGGCCGCACACCCGCCATGCTCGTCGGGACGTCCGATACCGACGACGTTCCTGATCCGATGGGCCGATCGCGCCGGGCGTTCGAGGACGCGGCCACCGAGATCGACGAACTGATCACGCGCTTCGTAGCGCTCGTATGGGGGGAGCAGCCGCCGCGATGAGGATCGCCATCGGGAGTGACCACGCCGGGTTCGCGCTGAAACAGCATCTGTTGAAGACGCTCGCCGACCTGGGTCATGAGGTCGACGACCACGGCACTGACAGCGAAGAGGCCGTCGACTACCCGCCGATCTGCGCGGGCGTGGGCCGGGCCGTCGCCGAGGGCCGGGCCGAACGAGGCATTGTCCTCGGCGGCAGCGGTCAGGGTGAGCAGATCAGCGCCAACAAGGTCAATGGCGTGCGGGCTGCGCTGTGCAACGACCTGTACACCGCGCGGTTGTCGCGCCAGCACAACGACGCCAACGTCCTCGCGTTGGGTGGCCGTATCGTGGCTACCGGCCTGGCCGACGAGATTGTCGCCCTATGGCTCGGCACCGAGTTCGAGGGCGGCCGCCACGCCCGCCGCGTGCAGCAGATCGCAGATTTGGAGGCAGACGCTTGAAACGAGACGACGAACTGTTCGCGATCATCGACCGCGAGCTCGAGCGGCAGAACACGACGCTCCAGCTCATCCCGTCGGAGAACTTCACCTCGCGTGCGGTGATGGAGGCGACCGGGTCGGTCCTCACCAACAAGTACAGCGAGGGCTACCCGGGCAAGCGGTATTACGGCGGCAACTACGTCGTCGACGACGCCGAGGATCTGGCGATCGACCGGGCCAAGTCGTTGTTCGGGGCGGACCACGCCAATGTGCAGCCTCACTCCGGCGCCAACGCCAACGTCGCCGTGTACCAGGCGGTCCTGAAGCCGGGCGACACCGTGATCGGCATGAAGCTCGATGCCGGCGGCCATCTCACCCACGGCTCGCCGGTCAACCTCAGCGGCAAGACGTACAAGTTCGTCGCTTACGGCGTCACCAAGAGCGACGAGCGGATCGACTACGACGAGATCCGCGACCTGGCCATGGAGCACCGACCCAAAGCGATCATCGCCGGCGCCACCGCGTACCCGCGGATCATCGAACCCGAGGCCTTCCGTGCCATCTGCGACGACGTCGGCGCACTGTTCATCTTCGACGCCGCCCACATCGCCGGGCTCATCGCCGGCGGCGCTCATCCGAACCCCGTTCCGTATGCCGACATCGTCACGTTCACCACGCACAAGACGCTCCGCGGTCCGCGCGGCGGCGCGATCCTGTGCAAGGCCGACTACGCCAAGGCGATCGACAGTGCTGTGTTCCCGGGCCTTCAGGGGGGCCCACTGATGCACGTCATCGCAGCGAAAGCGGTTGCCTTCGCCGAGGCCACGCAGCCGGAGTTCAGCGACTACGCCCGTCAGGTCGTGACCAACGCGTCGGCGTTGGCGGAGGGACTCGTCAGCGAGGGCCTGCGCTTGCTGAGCGGCGGCACCGACAACCACCTGATGCTCGCCGACCTTCTCGCCTACGACAAGGAACTCACCGGCAAGGTCGTGCAGGCCGCCTTCGACCAAGCCGGGATCACACTCAACAAGAACACGATCCCCGACGACCCGCGGACGGCGTTCGCGACCAGCGGCCTTCGGCTCGGCACGCCATCGGTGACCACCCAAGGCATGCGCGAGCCGGAGATGGCCGAGATCGCAGCCCTCATCGGACGCGCCCTGCGCGGCCGCGACGACGACACCGAACTCGCCGCCGTCCGCGCCGAGGTCGCCACGCTCTGTTCCAAGTTCACGCCCTACCCCTCTTCCTAGAGGCGGGCCCCGGCCCCTTCGCTCCGCTCCGGGGACCACTCGCCTCCATGCGGCGGGGCCCCAACCCCGCCGCGCACGACGCTCCTCCTTGCTCACTCACGTTCTAGGGTCGCCCCGTGCTTGCGTACCTGGCGGTCTTCGGGGCGGCGGCGCTCACGACGTGGCTGCTGGCGTTCCCCGTTCGCGCCATCGCAGTGCGCATCGGCGCCGTCGTTCCACCCGATCCCGGCCGGGTGCACACGTCACCGCTGCCGACCCTTGGCGGCGCCGCGATGTTCGTGGCGTTCTTCGTCGCCATGTTGATCGCGTCGCGCACGAAGCACTTCGCCCCGGTGTTCCACGGCTCGTCCGAGCCCTTAGGCGTGATGCTGGCCGCCGTCGTGATCTTCGCCGTCGGCGCGCTCGACGATGTCGTCGAAGTGTCGCCGCCGGCCAAGTTCGCCGGCCAGGTGCTGGCCGGGACGGTGCTCTATTTCCTCGGCGTATCGATGTTCTACCTGCGCATTCCCTTCGGCGACCTCTTCGTGCTGTCACGCGACCTGGCGCCACTCGCCACGGTGTTGTGGGTGGCCGCCATCGCCAACGCCGTCAACTTCATCGACGGTCTCGACGGCCTGGCCGCCGGTGTGATCGCGATCGGCGCTCTGGCGTTCACGATCTACAGCGCGCAGCTCACCGACGCCGGTCTGCTCACCGCCGACAACGTGGGGCCGCTGATCGCGATCATCGCCTGCGGGATCTGCGTCGGCTTCTTGCCGCACAACTTCCACCCGGCGCGAATCATGATGGGCGATGCCGGCGCGCTGTTCCTCGGGCTGTTGATGGCCACCAGCACCCTGGTCGTCGGTGGTCGCATCAACGACCCGTTCAGCGGCCAGACGTACTTCTTCTACGCCCCGCTGTTCATTCCGTTCTTCATCCTCGGCGTGCCGATCATCGACACCGCGGTCGCCACCACCCGTCGGGCGATTCGGCGGACGGGCATCGACCGGCGCGACACCGAGTCGCACCTCCACTACCGCCTGATGCGCCTCGGCCACGGCCACCGGCGCTCCGTCCTCATCCTCTGGGGCTGGACGGCGATCCTGTCGGGCTTCGTGCTGTACCCGGCGGTCGCCAATCGGGGCAACCAGCTCATCCCGTTCGGGGTCGCCGCCCTGGGCCTGGCGCTGTACACGCTGTTCCATCCGGGCATCCGGGGGACCACCGGAAACACGCCGCGGCCCACCCCGGAGGACGCGCCTTTAGACCTCCCCGGTTAGAGTCCCACGGCCGCGATTTTGGCCTTGAAAAACCCGAGTCGGTGGCGTACATTGAGAATTGTTTCACAAGGTTCGCTGAATCAAAAAGAGGAGTTGGGGTGGAGGAACTCACAGCTCGCCGAGACCTGAACCAAGGGTTTGGCAATGCCATGGGTCAAGCCGTCGAGATGGTCGGTGCGCCGCTCATCTTCGGGTTCCTCGGGTTCGTCCTCGACCACTGGCTCGGCTGGACGCCGGTGCTCACCATCGTCCTCGGTCTCTACGGGCTGATCGGTTCGGCGCTCCGCACGTACTACGCCTACGTCGCCAAGATGAAGGCCGTCGAGGAAGGCAAGCCGTGGACACGCTCGCGGTGAACCCCGTGCCTCCGGTCGAGAAGGAGATCGTCACCGACATGGCGCGGCGCGCGGCCTACGCGGCGCCGGTGATCGTGATCGTCGCCGGTGCGATCTGGGGCGGTCGCGGCGCGCTGTCGGCCGCCTACGCCCTGGGCCTGGTGCTGCTCAACTTCGCCCTCTCGGCGACGATCCTCACCCGCGCCGCGAAGATGTCGCCCAACGCCACCATGGCCGCGGTTCTCGGCGGGTTCCTCTTTCGCATGACGCTCGTCGCCGTGGCGATCGCCCTCGTCAACGACGCCGGCTGGGTCAGCCGCCTCCCGCTTGGCCTCACGGTCGTCGGGACCCACCTCGGGCTCCTGATGTGGGAGGCCCGATTCTTGTCCGTATCCCTCGCGTTCCCCGCGCTCAAGCCGAAGGGACAGTGAACGTGCTCGCGCTCGACTTCCCGCCCGTCAGCCACCTCGTCGAGTGGGGTCCCATCTGGGGCTCCGGCGCACTGGCGATCAACAAGGTCGTCCTCGAGATGATGATCGCGGCCGTCGCCGTCATCGTCTTCTACACGGTGGCCGGCAGCAAGAAGGCGCTCGTCCCGACCGGCGCCCAGAACCTGGGCGAGATGGCCGTCGGCTTCGTCGAAGACGGCATCATCATGGAGACGATCGGCCCGGACGGCCTGCTCTACGCGCCGTACCTGCTCACGTTGTTCAGCTTCATCCTCACCTGCAACATGATCGGGCTCCTGCCGTTCGTGCAGATGCCCCCGCTCGCCCGCTACGGCGTTCCGGTCTTCATGGCGTTGGTGACGTACTTCATCTACAACGTCGTCGCCGTCGTGAAGCAGGGCCCGATCCAGTACCTCCGCAACGTCATGTTCATGCCGGGCGTTCCGAAGGTGATGTACCTCCTGCTGACACCGATCGAGTTCTTCACGGTGTTCCTGATCCAGCCCTTCTCGCTCTCCCTCCGACTCTTCGCCAACCTGCTCGCAGGTCACCTCATTCTGGTGACGTTCGCAGTGCTGACCACTGCACTGTGGGAGGCCACCAAGATCGGCTTCGTCCTGCCGTTCGCATTGCTCGTCGCCCTGACCGGGTTCGAGCTGCTCGTCGCGTTCCTGCAGGCCTACATCTTCACGATTCTCTCGGCCGTCTACATCGGCCGGGCCATGCATCCCGACCATTAAGGAGAAAGAACAGTGCTGTTGCACCTGCTGGCGCCGCTGCATTTCCTCGCTGCGCAAGACTCCGGTGAGCTGCTGAAGGGCCTCACCGCCGTCGGCCGCGGCATCGTCTACGGCGGCGCGGCCATCGGCCCTGGAATCGGTATCGGCATCGTCGTGGGTAACGCCATCACGGCGATGGCCCGGCAGCCCGAAGCCGCGGGCCAAGTCCGGACGACCATGTTCCTGGGCATCGCGTTCACCGAAGCGCTCGCCCTCTTCGGGTTCGTTCTCGCCTTCATCATCTCCGGTTAGGAGGAACAGTCATGCGTACACGCGCCGTACTTGCCGCGCTGTTCGTCGCGCTCGGCTTCGTTGTTCTCCCCATGCGCGCCGCGTCGGCCAAGCCGGCCGGCGAAGCGCAAGAGGAGTGCATCCACAAGCTCGAGGGCGGTGGGTCGATCGACGACTGCCAGAAGGCGCCGAGCCTCATCCTCCCGGCGACGAACGAGATCATCTGGGGCGGTCTCGGTTTCGTCATCGTCTTTTTCGCCTTGGCCAAGTTCGGCTACCCGGCGATCAAGAAGGGCATGGAGGATCGCTCCAACCGCATCCGCGACAGCCTCGACGAGGCCGAGCGGGCCAAGAACGAGGCCACCGGCATTCTCGACGAGTACCAGCGCCAGCTGGCCGACGCCCGTAGTGAGGCCAACCGCATCATCGAAGAGGCTCGCCAGACGGCCGATCAGCTGCGGCGCGACCTCGTGAGCCGGGCCGAGCAGGAGGCCCAGGAGATGCGCCAGCGCACGCAGGAGGACATCGCCGCCGCGCAGCAACGCGCCATGGCCGACCTCCAGTCGCAGGTGCGTGACCTCACGATCGACCTGGCCGAGAAGGTTGTCGGCAAGCAGCTCGATCGGGAGACCAACCGCGCCCTCGTCGACGGCTACATCGCAGAGCTCGAGCGCACGTGATGCGTCATGCCGGAGGCGTGCAATGAGTGACGACCGCATCAACGCCTACGCCGACGCCCTCTTCGAGGTCGCCCGCGCCGAGGGCTCGCTGGGCCGGGTCGAGGACGAGCTGTTCTCGGTTGCCCGCACCATCGAGACGAACGATGCGTTGCGCAATGCGCTCACTGACGAATATGTCCCCGTCGATCGCCGTCAGGGCATCGTCGAGGATCTGCTCGGCGGTCGCGCCTCGGCGACGACCACCTCATTGGTGAGCTTCGTCGTCGGCTCTGGCCGGGCACGCGATCTCCCCAAGATCATCGACCGTCTCGTCGAGAAGGCGGCGGAGTCGCGCGCCGAGGAAGTGGGCGAGGTGCGCACCGCGTACCCGCTCGACGATGACCAGCGTGAGCGTCTCGCCGCCGCGTTGAGCAAGCACACCGGAAAGAAGGTGTCCCTCAAAGTGGTCGTCGACCCGTCGATTCTCGGCGGGGTCGTGGCCCAAGTGGGTGACACCGTCATCGACGGCAGCGTTCGCCGCCGTCTCGAGCAACTCAAGGAAGCGCTATGAGTGAGGCCGCCACGTTCACGCTCGACTCCTCGGACATCGCCTCCGCCCTGCGGACGCGCATGGAGGGGTACACCCCTGATCTCGTCGAGGCCGAGGTCGGTCGGGTCGTCGAGGTCGGCGACGGCATCGCCCGCGTCTCTGGGCTGCCGCACGCGGGTGTCAACGAGCTGCTCGAGTTCGAAGGCGGCGTGCTCGGCATCGCCCTGAACCTGGACGAGGAGTCGATCGGCGCCGTCGTCCTCGGCGACACGCATCACGTGCAGGAGGGCCAACCGGTCAAGGCCACGGGCCGCATCCTCGAGATTCCTGTCGGCGACGGCCTCCTCGGTCGCGTCGTCGACCCGCTGGGCCGGCCGCTCGACGGCAAGGGCCCGATCCAAGGCGGCATCCCGCGTCGTGTCGAGATCCAAGCCCCGGGCGTGGTCGACCGTCAGCCGGTGAAGGAGCCGTTGCAGACCGGCATCAAGGTCATCGACGCCATGACGCCCATCGGTCGCGGTCAACGCGAGCTGATCATCGGCGACCGCAAGACAGGCAAGACCGCCGTGGCCATGGACACGATCATCAACCAGAAGGGCCTCGGCGTTAAGTGCATCTACGTCGCCGCCGGCCAGAAGGCGTCGACGGTTGCCGAGTTGGTCGCCACCCTCGAGGCAGCCGGCGCCCTGGAGTACACGGTCATCGTCAATTCCCCCGCCGACGACCCGGCGCCGTACAAGTACCTGGCGCCGTACTCCGGCTGCGCGATGGGCCAGCACTGGATGGAGAACGGCGAGCACGCGCTCATCGTCTACGACGACCTGTCGAAGCAGGCCGAGGCCTACCGCGCCATGTCGTTGCTGCTGCGCCGCCCGCCGGGCCGCGAGGCCTATCCGGGCGACGTCTTCTACCTCCACAGCCGCTTGCTCGAGCGGGCGGCCAAGCTGTCCGACGCCCTCGGCGCCGGGTCGCTCACCGCGCTCCCGATCATCGAGACCAAGGCCGGTGACATCTCGGCCTACATCCCGACCAACGTCATCTCCATCACCGACGGTCAGATCTTCCTCGACCTCGACCTGTTCAACGCCGGCGTTCGTCCGGCCATGAACGTCGGCACCAGCGTCAGTCGGGTCGGCGGTAATGCGCAGATCAAGGCGATGAAGTCGGTGGCCGGTGGACTCAAGCTCGACCTGGCCAACTTCCGCGAGCTCGAAGCGTTCGCCAGCTTCGGCGCCGAGCTGGACAAGGCGTCACAGAACCTCATCGACCGTGGTCGCCGTCTCGTCGAGCTGCTCAAGCAGGCCAACGGCAGCCCGCTGCCGGTCCAGGAGCAGGTCGTCTCGATCTTCGCCGGCACCGGTGGCTACCTCGACGACGTCGCGGTCGAAGACGTGCGCCGGTTCGAGACCGAACTCCTCGAGTCGGTGCGTACTCGCAACGCCGACCTGCTCGACGGCATCCGCGGCGGCAGCTTCGACGAGGAGCAGCTCACGTCGGCCGTGTCGCAGTTCAAGGACGGGTTCGCCGGCTCGGCGCCCGCCGCCGAGGCGAACGGCTAACCATGGCGGGCGGCAAGGAGCGCATTCTTCGTCGGCGCATCAAGAGCGTCGAGTCCACGAAGAAGATCACGCGCGCCATGGAGTTGATCTCGGCCTCACGCATCGTGAAGGCCCAGCAGCGCGTGGCCGCCGCCCGTCCGTACAGCGAGCAGATAACCGAAGTCATCCGCAACCTGGCCAAGGCCGGCGCCGGGAGCAGTCACCCGCTGCTGTCCGAGCGCGAAGCGGTGAACAAGGTCGGCTTCGTGGTCATCGCCGCCGACCGCGGACTGGCCGGCGGTTACAACTCGGCCGTGATCCGGGCCGCCGAGCGGTCGCTCAAGGAGCACCAGGCTCAGGGCCGCGATTACTCGCTGATGCTGGTCGGCAAGAAGGCGGCCGACTACTTCCGCTTTCGCGGGTATCGCATCGACGCGGTGTTCACCGGCATGACCGACCAGCCGCGTTACGAGGACGCCCGTCAGGTTGCCGAGGAGGTCATGCGTCGGTTCGAGGAAGGCGACGTCGACCTCGTCGAACTGGCCTACACGCAGTTCCTGTCGCTCGGGACCCAGCGCGTGCAGGTGCGTCGTTTCGTACCGATCGAAGCGGCGGCGATCACCGACGCGGCGGCTGAGGGTGGGCCCGAAGCCGACTACGAGTACGAGCCGGAGCCCGACGCGATTCTCGACAAGCTGTTGCCGCGCTACGCCGAGGCTCGGCTCTTCGCGGCGTTGCTCGACGCGTCGGCGTCGGAACACGCGGCGCGGCAGCGGGCCATGAAGTCGGCCACCGACAACGCCGAGGAACTCATCACGGTGCTGCAACGCAAGATGAACAGCGCCCGCCAGGAATCCATCACCACCGAGATCCTCGAGATCGTCGGCGGGGCCGAAGCACTCGCCCAAGCGGCATCCGGCGGTACCGACCTTCTCGTCGACCGCACATTCGCAGCAGACCTGCTCCCATGACGGCGGCCTACGCCCTCCGCTTCGCTACGGGACTACCCGCTGTGTGTGGCGGGGACCCCAACCCCGCCACGTCGTCAACGTTCATCGCTACTCAGAGAGGCCAGCAATGACAGTTACCGAGACACCCGAGACCGCGCTGAAGGACGGCCGCATCGTCGCGATCGTCGGCCCCGTCGTCGACGTCGAGTTCCCGCCCGACGCGCTGCCCGAGTTGCAGGGCGCGTTGCAGTTCGAGACGACCGTCGAGGGCGACACCACCGTGATCGTCGCCGAGGTCGCCCAGCACATCGGCGACAGCCGCGTACGGGCGATCTGCATGAAGCCGACCGACGGCCTCCGTCGCGGCGCGCCGGTCAAGAACCTGGGCCGGGGCATCACCGTGCCGGTCGGCGCCAAGACGCTGGGCCACGTGTTCAACGTCATCGGCGAGCCGCTCGACACGCGGGGCGAGCCGATCGAGGGTCTCGACGAGCGCTGGGAGATCCACCGGTCCGCGCCGCGTTTCGAAGATCTCGACCCCGAGACCAAGATGTTCGAGACCGGCCTCAAGGTCGTCGACCTTCTCGAGCCCTACCGCCAGGGCGGCAAGATCGGCCTCTTCGGCGGGGCCGGCGTGGGCAAGACCGTGATGATCCAGGAGATGATCATTCGCGTCGCCAAGCAGCACGGCGGCGTGTCGGTGTTCGCCGGCGTCGGCGAGCGCACTCGTGAGGGCAACGACCTCTGGCTGGAAATGGCGGAGTCCGGCGTGCTCGCCAACACGGCGCTCGTCTACGGCCAGATGGACGAGCCGCCCGGCGTGCGCCTGCGCGTCGCGCTGGCCGCGCTCACCATGGCTGAGTACTTCCGGGACGTGCAGAACCAGGACGTGTTGCTGTTCATCGACAACATCTTCCGGTTCACGCAGGCCGGTTCGGAAGTGTCGACGCTGCTCGGCCGCATGCCTTCGGCTGTTGGGTACCAGCCGACGCTGGCCGACGAGATGGGTGAGTTGCAGGAGCGCATCACGTCGGTGCGCGGTCGCTCGATCACGTCGCTGCAAGCGGTGTACGTCCCCGCGGACGACTACACCGACCCGGCACCGTTCACCGCGTTCACCCACTTCGACGCCACGACGAACCTCGACCGCGGCGTGTTCGCCAAGGGCATCTTCCCGGCCGTGGACCCGCTGGCGTCTACGTCGAACATCCTCCAGCCCGGCGTCGTGGGGGAGCGGCACTACGGCGTCGCCCGGCGCGTCATCCAGGTACTGCAGCGGTACAAGGAACTGCAGGACATCATCGCCATCCTCGGCATCGACGAACTCACCGAGGAAGACAAGGTCCTCGTGTCGCGTGCCCGCAAGGTCGAGAAGTTCCTCGGCCAGCCCATGTACGCGGGCGAGCCGTTCACCGGCATTCCGGGCACGAACGTCCCGGCCGAGGAGACGGTCGAGGCCTTCGAGAAGCTGGTCGACGGTGAATTCGACGACGTCCCCGAGCAGGCGTTCGTCGCCGTCGGCGGTGTCGATGACCTGATGGCCAAGGCCAAGTCATTGAGCGAGGCGTAGGAAGCGGCGTGCAAGTCGAACTCGTCAGCCCGGAGCGGATCTTGTTCTCGGGCGAAGCCGAGATGGTGATCTGTCGCGCCGAAGGTGGCGACATCGCGTTCCTCGATCACCACGCGCCGTTCCTCGGCGCCCTGGACATCGGCGAGGTCCGCATCATCCGGCAGGGCCAGCCCGACGAGCGGGCCGCGGTCCATGGCGGCTTCGTCGAGGTTCGCGACAACCGCGTGATCATCCTCTCCGACGTCGCCGAACTGGCGAGTCAGATCGACATCAACCGGGCGCGTGAGGCCAAGGCCAAGGCCGAGGAACAGCTGCGCGCCGCGCAGGACGCCGAATGCGAAGCGGCCCTCCGCCGCGCCCACGTCCGCCTCGAGGTGGCTGACGCCGCGTAAGCGCTTGGGCGTCGCCATGCTGTTCGACGCCGTCGTCACCGCGGAGATCGACGGCCTGCGGCGCGCCCTCGGCGAACCGGACCTCGGTCGCATCCCGCCGCACCTGACGCTGATCCCGCCGGTCAACGTCCGCGACGTCGAGGCCGCCGAGCGCGTGTTGCGGGCGGCTGCGCAGGGCGGCCCGCCCATCGTGGTCGAGCTGGGCCCCGTTATGACGTTCCTGCCCGACAATCCGGTGGCCTACCTGGCGGTAGGCGGGGACGTGGACGCCGTGGTCCGGCTGCGCGACCGCGCGTTCCAGCCGCCGCTCGAGCGCGAGCTCACGTGGCCCTACGTCCCGCACGTCACCGTCGCCGACGGGATCGACGTCGACCGCATACGCGCCGCGCCCGACGTGCTGGGCGCATATGTACGGCAGACGACGCTGCGCGACGTGACGTTGCTG
>DASRJI010000019.1:0-8722 GCA_035649535.1 Acidimicrobiales bacterium
GGTCGCGGTCCCACTCGACCTCGATGACGCGCGCCGCGTCACCACCGCTGGTGAGCGACATCGCATTGGCGCAGTCGGCCCGGTGGACCGACACGCCGCGGCCGCGCGTGACGAAGCCGATGATCTCGTCGCCCGGCACCGGCGTGCAGCACCGTGACAGCCGGATCATCACGTCGTCGAGGCCCTCGACATAGACACCGACGGACTGGCGCCGGCTCGGCCGCCGCCGCGTGCCGCGTGCTGTCGCCGGCAGCTGCTCTTCGTGGTCGCCACCGCGCAGCTCGCGGGCCAACCGCTGAGCAACCGACCTGGCCGAGACGTGACCGTCGCCGATCGCCGCGTGCAACGCGTCGAGGTCGGTGTAGTTCATCGACTCGGCCAGCTTCAGCAACAGCGGCGACGACGCCAGCTTCTGCACGGCGAGGCCTTCGCGGCGCAGCGTCTTCATCAGCTCGTCGCGGCCGTTGTCGATCGCGTCCTCGCGGCGCTCGCGGCTGAACCACTGCCGGATCTTGTTGCGAGCGCGGGGCGAGGCAACGATCTTGAGCCAGTCGCGCTTGGGACCGGCCTGGGGCGCCTTCGACGTGAATACCTCGACGGTGTCGCCCGACGTGAGCTTGGAGTCGAGGGGGGCCAAGCGCCCGTTGATGCGCGCACCGATGCAACGGTGCCCGACCTCGGTGTGGATCGAATAGGCGAAGTCGACTGGTGTCGCGCCGGCGGGCAACGTGACGACGTCACCCTTCGGTGTGAACACGAACACCTCGTCCTGCTCGAGATCGAGCTTGAGCGTCTCGAGGAACTCGGCCGGGTCGTTGGTGTCCTTCTGCCAGTCGACGAGACGCTGCAACCAGGCGATGTCGGCCGGCGACGCCTTCTCCTTGTAACCCCAGTGCGCGGCGATGCCGTACTCGGCCCGCCGGTGCATGTCGCGCGAGCGGATCTGCACTTCCAGCGGCTTGCCCTGCGGGCCGACGACCGTGGTGTGGAGCGACTGGTACAGGTTGAACTTCGGCGTGGCGATGTAGTCCTTGAACCGGCCTTGAATGGGCGTCCACGTGGCGTGGATGCATCCGAGGGCGGCGTAGCAGTCGGCGTTCTTGTCCACCAGCACGCGAATGCCGACGAGGTCGAAGATCTCGTCGAACTCCTTGCCCTTCACGACCATCTTTTCGTAGATGGAGTAGAGGTGCTTCGGCCGGCCGGTGACCTCGGCCGGGATGCGCAGCGCAGCGAGCCGTTCCCGCACCGACTCGAGCACCTGGGCGAGATAGATGTCGCGCTCGGGCGATCGCACGGCGACCATCTGCTCGATCTCGGCGTACACCTTCGGGTGGAGCACGGCGAAGCAGAGATCCTCGAGCTGCCACCGCACTTCCTGGATCCCGAGGCGGTGCGCGAGCGGCGCGTAGATGTCGAGCGTCTCCTGCGCAGTGCGCTTCTGCTTCCACGCCGGCATGGCGGCGATCGTCCGCATGTTGTGGAGCCGGTCGGCCAGCTTGATGATCAGGACCCGCCAGTCCTTGGCCATGGCCACGAGCATTTTGCGCATCGTGGCGGCCTGCTGCGCCTCCTTGGAATCGAAGTGGAGGCGGTCGAGTTTGGTGACGCCGTCGACAATCGACGCCACCTCCTCGCCGAACGCACTGGCCAGCTGCTCGAGCCCGACGCCGGTGTCCTCCACCGAGTCGTGCAGCAGGGCGGCCGCGATGGTGACGTCGTCGAGGCCGAGACCGGCCACGATGGCGGCCACCGCGACGGGATGACTGATGTACGCCTCGCCCGACCGGCGGGTCTGCTCGCGGTGGGCGTCGGCGGCCAGGCCGTAGGCCCGTCGGATGAGGGTGAGGTCACCCTTCGGATGGCGGCTCCGGTAGAGGTCGAGGACCGGGTCGATCTCGGCGTCGGCCGCGATCTGCCGTCGCCACGGCAGCACGCGGTCGACGGTCGGCATCCTTGTCCCTTCTAGCTATACGTGATCAACGAGAGAACGTCCTGGCCTGCGAGCTTGTCCCGTCCCTGCAGAAACGCAAGCTCGACGATGAAGCCGAGGCCGACGACCGACGCGCCCAGCCGCTCGGCCAGGGCAACGGTGGCCGCCGCGGTCCCGCCGGTAGCGATGACGTCGTCGACGACGGCGACCCGTTCGCCCGGCGTGATCGCGTCACGGTGCACCTCGAGCAGGTCGGTCCCGTACTCCAGCGCGTACTCCTCGCGCTCAATGTCGTGCGGCAGCTTGCCGGCCTTGCGGACCGGGATGAAGCCGGCGCCGAGCCGATAGGCCACGGGCGCGGCGGGGATGAAGCCACGGGCCTCGATGCCGAGGACCTTGTCGACGTGCTGCCCGACGAAATGGTCGGCGAGGGCGTCGATCGTGAAGGCCAGTGCGCCGGCATCGGCCAGCAGCGGGGTGATGTCCTTGAAGCCCACACCGGGCTTCGGGAAGTCAGGGATGTCGCGGATGTACTCCTTCAGCCATCCCGCGTCGGCTCCCATAGATCAAGGTTACTAGCGCCGTCTACCTCGCTTGCGACCCCTCGGGGGCGGACGTCGCGCCCCGCTGCCGGTCGCACGCGGCGTCACCGACGGCGTCTGCTGGCTCCAGTCCGCAGCCGCGCCATCGCCCGAACTGGCGCGCGGTCCCGACATGGCGGCCGCGGCGGCCGGCGTAAGCGGCGGCCCGCCGGCGCGCGTCGCCAGCCGCTGCCGGATGGCGGCGTACCGCGGCTCGCGCTCCTTGAGGATGGCGAGCAGCGGTGATGCGATGAAGATCGACGAGTACGCGCCGGTGACGAGGCCGATCAGCAGCGCGAGCCCGAAGTCCTCGAGCGTGGTCGCGCCGAGGACATATGCACCAACCACGAGGATCGAGAGAATCGGGAGGATTGCGACCAGCGAGGTGTTGAGCGACCGCATCAGCACCTGGTTCATCGAGAGGTTGACGGTGTCCTCGTACGTCAGGCGACCGGACGCGGCCAAGCCACGCGTGTTCTCCTCGATCTTGTCGAACACGACGATGGTGTCGTACAGCGAATAACCAAGGATCGTCAGGAAGGCGATGATCGTGGCCGGGGTCACCTCGAAACCCGACACGGTGTAGATGCCGACGGTGATCGCAATGTCGTGCACCACCGCCCCGAGCGCGGCGGCCGCCATCTTCCACTCGAAGCGGAAGCTGATGTAGGCGAAGATCGCCAGGAAGAAGAAGATCAGGGCGCGCCGCGCCTTGCCCGAGATCTCCTTGCCCCATGACGGGCCGACATCGTTGATGTTGACCTGCGACTCGCTCACGTTGGCGACGTCGGCCAACTTGGTCCTGACCTTGGCCACTTCTTCCTGGCGCTGGGCTGCCGGGCCGCCGATGTCGGCGCGCACGCGGATCAGGTCACCGCCGATGCGCTGGATCTGCGCTTCGCGGAGGCCGACGGCGCTCATCGCGGATCGCGCCTTGGTGACCGACAACGAGCGCGACTTGACCTCCCAGGCGGTGCCGCCCTTGAAGTCGATCCCGAAGTTGAGGCCGCGGCCGACGAGCGAGACCATGCCGATCAGGACGACAACGCCCGAGATCATGAACCAACGGCGCTTCTGGCCCATGAAGTCGTACGACGTCTCGCCGTGGTACAGCCGATACCAGAGGCTGCGCTTCTCGCCCGAGATCGTGTCGGTCATGACGCCCCCGTCGGTGTCGAGGCCAGGCCTCGGGCGACGCCGAACCAGCGCGCCTCGGTGAAGAAGCGACTGCGGCCGAGGAACGCGACGACCGGGCGCTTGAAGAAGTACGCGGTCACGAGGTCGATGACCGTCGAGAGGCCGAGGAAGAACGCGAAGCCGCGGACCGGACCGACCGTCAGCCAGTAGAGAAGGGCGGCGCCGATGAGTGACGAGATGTCGGCGGCGAGGATCGTGCGCCAGGCGCGTTGGAAGCCGCGGTCGACCGACGATCGCAGTGTCTTGCCGGAACGGATCTCGTCTTTCAATCGTTCGAAGTACACGATGTAACTGTCAACGGTGATGCCGACGGACACGATGATGCCCGTGGCGCCGGCCAGGCTGAGTGTGAGCCCGCTCGTCTCGCTGAGCCACGTGATGATCGAGTACATGAGCATCGCCGACACGGTGAGACCGAACAGCACGACGATCCCGAGGGCGCGGTAGTAGAGGACCATGTAGAGGAGCACGAGTCCCAGGCCGATGGCGCCGGCGATAAGGCCGGCCCGCAGTGAGTCCTTGCCCAGCGTCGCTGACACTTCCTGCACGGTCTGGCGTTCGAGCTGCACGGGAAGGGCACCAAACCGGAGCACGAGCGAAAGGTCCTTGGCCTCGCGCTCGCTGAAGCCGCTCGACCCGCCGCTGATCGTGGCCTTGCCGTGGAACTCCTGCTCGTTGATCTTCGGTGCCGACTTCACGACGCCGTCGAGGACGATGGCGACCGACTGCTGGTAGTACGCCTTGGCCAGGTCGTCGAACTTCTTGCCGCCGTCGCTGGTGAACTCGACCTCGACAGTCCAGCCACCACCGGTCTGTGGCGCCCGCGCCGACGCCGTCCGCACGACGCGTCCGGTCAGCTCGGACGGCCCGAGGGCATAGCGCTGAACGACGCGACCCTTCACGATCTCGGGGAGCACCACCGGGTTCTCCGGCTTGTCCTCGTCCTTGGTACTGGTCGGGATCTGCGCGGGAGTCGTCGTGCTCGTCGTCGGGCCCGGTGCGGTGGTCGTGGGTGCGGCGCTCGTGGTCGTGGTCGTCTTGGGCGGCTCGGGATTGGCGTCGAACGGCGGTAGGAGCGAGAGCACCGGGCGGAAGCGCAACTCGGCGGTCTGGCCGACGATCTCGAGCGCCCGTTCCTTGTTCTTTACGCCTGGCAGTTGCACCACGATGTTGCGACCCAACCGGCTGATGTCCGGCTCGGCCACGCCGAGGGCGTCGACCCGGCTGCGGATGATCTCGATCGACTGGTTGAGAATGGCGTCGCTCACCGGCTTCGTCGGCTTGAGGACGACGAGCACGCCGCCCTTGAGGTCAAGCCCGAGCGCGGGCGTCTTCCGGCGGCCGGCGGTTCCGAGGAACGCGCCGAAAGCGATCGCCAGGATCAGGCACAGCGAGATCAGTTGTGACCGACGCATCCCCTAAAGCCCGTTGAACCCTTCGTCACCACGTTCGTCGCCGTCCACCGTGAGATCGTCTTCCGGATCCTCGTCGCCCGGCGGCGGGAGCACCCGCTGCGCGATGGCGCCCCGCAACAGCGTGATTTCGACGCCCGGCGCCACCTCGACCCACACCCGCTCGTCGTCGATGCGTTGGACGTGCCCGAGCATGCCCCCGGCCGTGACGATCTCATCGCCCGGCTCGATGCTCGCGATCAGCGAGCGCTGGCGCGCGACGCGCTGCTGCTGTGGACGCAGCATCAGGAAGTACACGGCAGCGACGAGAACCAGCGGAAATATGAAGCCCATGGCCGACCGGAGAGGCTAGCCGTCCGCCGGGCCGGCATCGCCCCACGCGGCGCGCAATTCCGCCCGAATTTCGGCCAGCGCCCCGGCAGCGATGGCGTGCCTGATCCGCGCCATCGTGCCGAGTAGCCAGGTCAGGTTGTGGATCGTGAGGAGGCGGGCCGCGGTTGGCTCGCCGACTTGGAGCAGGTGGCGGAGGTAGGCACGCGAGTAGCGAGCGCACGTCGGGCAGCCGCAGTCCGGGTCGATCGGCCCATCGTCGACCGCCGCGGCCACGGTCTTGACCGACAAGCGACCGGCGTTCGTCAGGGCCGACCCGTGGCGCGCCAAACGGGTCGGCAGCACGCAGTCGAACATGTCCACGCCGAGGGCAACGGCCTCCACCAGGCCGATCGGGTCCCCGACGCCCATGAGATAGCGCGGCCGGTCCGCGGGCAGCTCAGCGACGGTCGCCGCCAGCGCGTCGAGCATCTCGGCCCGGCTCTCCCCCACCGACAACCCGCCGATGCCGTACCCCTCGAAGTCGACGGCGACCGTTCGCTGTGCGCTCTCGACGCGCAATGCGGGATCGACGCCGCCCTGCACGATGCCGAACAGGGACTGCGTGGCGGACGCGACGCGCGCGTGCTCCGCCTTGGCGCGCGCCGCCCACGCCGCAGTGCGGTCCACCGCCCGGCGGATCACCGCGTCGGGCGCCGGCAAGGGCGGGCATACGTCGAGCACCATCTGGATGTCGGCACCGATGGCGACTTGCGCGGCGACCGCACCTTCGGGCGTGAGCCGGTGCGCCGAGCCGTCGTACGTCGACTTGAACGTCACGCCGTCGTCGTCGACCGTCGGAGACAGCGAGAAGACCTGGAAACCGCCCGAGTCGGTGAGCACGTGCCCGTTCCACGCGGAAAAGCGATGGATACCGCCGAGCGCGGCGACGACGTCAACCCCCGGGCGCAGCATCAAGTGGTACGTGTTGGCCAGGACGACCTCGACGCCCAACCCGTCGAGGTCATCGGCGCTCAACGTCTTGACCGCGCCGCGCGTCCCTACCGGCATGAAACACGGGGTCGAGAACGAACCGCGCGACGTTGTGACCGTTGTCGCCCGCGCGTCACCGTCGCGGTTGTCGATGGCGACCGACAGCGTCATTGCTTGCTGACCAACATGGCGTCACCGAACGACAAGAAGCGATAGCCGTCGCGCAGGGCGCCGTCGTACAGCTCGCGCCAGCCGTCGCCGTAGAACGCGTGCAACAGCACGAGAAGTGATGAGCGCGGCATGTGGAAGTTGGTCAGGAGAAGGTCGACGACCTTGAAGTCGAACGGCGCCCGGATGAAGAGGTCGGTGGTCCCAGCGCGCGCGCCGCGCGCCGCCGACTCCAATGCGCGCACGGTCGTTGTGCCGACAGCCACGACGCGGTCGGCCGACGCGATGGCGGCCATCGTCGCGTCGGGCACCGCGTAGTGCTCAAGGTGCATGCGATGGTCCTCGACGCGATCGGCGGTGATCGGTTGGAACGTGGCCAGGCCAACGGTGAGGTCGATCGTCGCCACCCGCACCCCCGCGGTGGTCAGGCGGTCGAGGACGTCGTACGTCAGGTGCAGGCCGGCCGTCGGGGCGGCCACCGATCCCGGGCGGGCGGCGTAGACCGTTTGGTAGCGCTCTGGGTCGGCGAGCGGTTCCTCGATGTACGGCGGGAGGGGCACCTCCCCGTGGGCCTCGAGCGGCGCCAGGAGGCGCACGGCCCGCTCACCGTCCGGCCCTGCCTCACCGACTTCGGCGACCGGGACCGGGCCGTCGAACAGCACCGTGCCCGCCGCGACCCGGCGACCCGGGCGGACCAGCGCCACGCCGCATCCCTCGGCGTCCACGCGTAGGACCAGCACCTCGACCTGGCCACCGCTCGACTTTTGCAGACGCAAACGGGCAGGTAGGACGCGGGTCTCGTTGAGGACGAGCAGGTCGCCGGCCCGCAGCAGATCGGGGAGGTCGGCGACCCGGCGATGCTCCACTGACCCGCCCGGGTCGGTGGAGACCAGCAGACGGGCGGCCGACCGCGGCTCGACCGGGACCTGCGCAATGCGGTCAGGGGGCAACGGGTAGTTGAACGTTTCCACGCAGAGTGGTGTCGAGCCGACGCGGTCCGAGGCGATTCGCTATCCTTCCGCACACGGGCGGACCCGGCACGCTAGGGGTGGAATGGCGTTAAGAGCCGACGATGTAAATCTCGGGCGAGACAGAGTTCTCGTGGAGATGTTCCAGTCGGGAGACGGCCGCGCCTTCGAAGACCTCTACAAGCGGTATTTCCAGCGGATTTATCGCTATTGCCTCAAGCGGGTGGGCGACGCGCATGAGGCCGAAGAACTCGCGCAGGAAGCCTTCGTTCGCGCGTACAGCGCGATGCCCCGCCTGACCGGCGAGCGCCGCTTCTACCCCTGGCTCAGCGTCATCGCCTCCCGGCTGTGCGTCGACACGCACCGTCGCCGCGGCCGCACCACGCCGGCGGCTGTCATCGAGCTGGGCGTCGTCGAAGGTGGCCAAGAGGACGTCATCGCCGAGGTCGACCGGGAGATCCTGACCCGAGCGCTGGCCAAGATGTCCGACCGCCACCGCGAGGTGCTCCACCTTCGCGAGCAAGAGGGCTGGTCCTACGACCGCATCGCGACGCACCTCAATGTCGGCGTCGGCACGGTAGAGGCCCTGCTGTTCCGCGCCCGCCGCGCCCTGCGTCGCGAGTTCAACGCCATCGCCGGCGATGGCCGTTTCGCCAGCCTGCCGGTGGTCGCGTACCTGCTGCGCCGCATGGTCGACGTCCGGCAGCGCTTCGGTGACCTGGCACAGCACGCCGCGCCGATGGTCGCCGCCGGCGCCGTCTCGGTTGCCGTCGTCGTAGGCACAGTGGTCGCCCACGACAACGTCGGTCACGCGCCGGTGAAGGCGCACACGGCCGACGTGCCGGAGGTCCAGTTCCCCGCCCTGTCGCCGGTGTCGATCGACCCGGCCCATACCTCGACCGCTGGCGTGTCGTCGGTGGCCCCGCCCGCCAAGCCCGTCACGCCGCCGAAGGCCAGCGGCCTCATGACGGCTGATGAGGCAAAGGCGCAATCGATGGACGCGCCGGTCAGGATCGACCTCGGTATTGCGGGTGTGGCGATCACGCCGCCGGAGCTACCGCCGGTCACCCTTCGGCCGCTGCCGTGATGCGCAAGCTCATCGTCGGCCTCACACTCGGCGTCAGCGCGGTCGTAGCCGCCGCGCCCGGCGCCGGCGCGGCC
>DASRJI010000020.1:0-26300 GCA_035649535.1 Acidimicrobiales bacterium
TGCACGCCGGCGTCCGAACCACCACCACCGCCGCCGCCCGAGCGACACCTCGCGGTCATGATCGGCGGGCTCGGCTCGGCCACTGGTTCGGCGTCAGTGCTCGACGTCGACACGGCCCGTCTCGGCTACGCGCCGAGTGACGTCATGCAGTTCTCGTATCGGGGCGGCACCGCGGCCGAGAACCCGTATCGCCCGGCGGACACGCTCGTCGACATCCGTCAGTCGGGCCGCCGCCTGCGCGAACTACTCGAGCGGCTCCAGTACGAACATCCCGGCGTCCCGGTCGACGTCATCGCGCACTCGCAGGGCGGTCTCGTCGCTCGAGCCGCACTGGGCGATGAACTCGATCCGTTCGACCCGCGCTCGCCGCGGCTCGGCACGCTGATCACGCTCGGTACGCCGCACCACGGCACGGACCTCGCCACCGCCGCCTCGCTATTGCGGCACACGCGCCGCGGGCCCCTCATTGAGCAGGTTGTCGGGCGGATTGGCCGCCAGCGCGGCATCGACCCGCGCGCGCGGTCGATCCACCAGCTGTCGGAGACGTCGGACTTCGTCCGCGAGCTGAACCGGCGTCCGCTGCCCAAGAACGTGCGGGCGGTGTCGATCGCGGCGCGGGGCGACCTCGTTGTGCCGTCGCCGCGGTCCCACCTCGCCGGCGCGCGGAACGTGATCGTCTCGGTTCCAACGCTCCGCGATCAGCACGCCCGGCTGCCCGGATCGACGGCCGCCCAGCGCGAGATCGCGCTGGCCCTCGCTGGCCGGCCACCCTCGTGCGAGACCCTGGCCGACGCCGCGGCCGACGCGCTCACGGGTCGCGCTATTGATCGGGCCGAGCGGGCGGCCACCGTTGCCGCCGTCGGCGGCGCGGAAGGCGCGCCATGACAACGCGTCGCGGGGCAGTCGTCGCGCTCGCACTCATGGCGACGGCGTGCGCGCCCGCGCACGCGCCATCGCTCTCGGCAACCTGGCGATGGGCGGCACCGCGACCGGCCTACGTCGGCGCACCGAGCGGCGATGGTGACGACGTCGTTGCCACCTACGGCCACAGCGTCCTCGTCCTGGTTCGCCACGGCGCGCTGGCGTGGCAGACGACGCTGATCGGCCTGCGGGACGTCGCGCCGGCGATCGAACCCGACCGCATCGTCGCCGCCACCGACGACGGCGTTGCCGCCGTGGCCCGGGCCGACGGTCACCTGCTTTGGGAACGATCGGTGGGGGACCGGGCGTCGGCACCGGTCGTTCACCGCGGGCACACGATCGTCACGACGTGGGACGGTCGGTTGGTCGATATCGACCACTGGACACTCCCGCTGCCGGGGCCCGCGCTCGGCCCGCCGGCCGCGGCCGCCGGTGTCGTCGTGGCCGCGTGGGACACCGGCGTAGTTGCGGCCGATGTCGCCACCGGGGTCGTCTTGTGGCGTCATTCGTTTGCCGGTGACGGCACGAGCGCGCCCGCCGCTCGTCGCGGCCTGGCCGTGGTTGTCGGAGGCGACCGACGCGCCCACGCGTTCGACCTGCGCTCGGGCCGAGAACGGTGGTCGATCGCGACCGCCGGGGCGGGGTCGCCCGAAGCGCCGCCCGCATTTGGCCCGGCCGGCATCGCGCTGGCCGACCGACTGGGCCACGTGACGGTCGTCGACCGGCGCGGCCGGCGCAGGTGGTCAGCGAGTGGCGCGGGCGCGGTTGTCCGGGGCGGACCGGCGTGGGCGGGCGCCGCCGTCGTGCTGCCGCTCGACGACGGTCGCCTCTTCGTCGCCGCCCGCCGCGGCCACCGAACGCTCGATCCGCCCGGACGCATCAGCGGCGTGACGTCCGGCCCGGCCGATGGGGTCGTGTTCGCGACCCGTGAGGCGGCCACGAACGGCCTCGAATACGCACGAATCAACCCCGGCTGAGGCCGACTACAATCTTCCATCCGTCCCGGCGATTGGCGCTGGGCTGAACCAACACCCCGTGCGTACCCACGGTCGTCACCGCAGGTGGCGCTTGCGTACGGGACCGACCAACCGATGGAAGAGGAGTCAACGTGGCTGTCGTCACGATGAAGCAGTTGCTCGAGGCCGGTGTCCACTTCGGGCATCAGACCCGCCGCTGGAACCCCAAGATGCGCAGGTTCATCTTCGGCGAGCGCAATGGGATCTACATCATCGATCTCAACCAGACGCTCCAGCGGATCGACACCGCTTATTCGTTCGTTCGCGATCTGGTGGCCGACGGGGGAAGCATCCTCTTCGTCGGCACCAAGAAGCAGACCCAGGACCCGGTCGCGCAGTACGCGCTCAAGTCGGGCATGCCCTACATCAACGAGCGCTGGCTCGGCGGCATGCTCACGAACTTCAGCACGATCAGCGGGCGGGTCAAGAAGATGCAGGAGTACGAGCGGATGCGCTCGGCCGGCGACTTCGAGGCCATGCCCAAGAAGGAAGCGCTCATCCTGAGCCGCGAGCTCGAGAAGCTCGAGCGCAACCTGGGCGGCATCCGCACCATGTCGAAGCTGCCCGACGCCATCTTCGTGATCGACACGAAGAAGGAGCACATCGCCGTTACCGAGGCGAACAAGCTCGGCTTGCCGATCGTCGCCGTCGTCGACACCAACTGCGATCCCGACCTCATCCAGTACGTCATCCCGGGCAACGACGACGCGATCCGCGCCGGCAACCTCATGTGCCGCGTGATCGCCGACGCCGTCGACGAAGGTCGTTTCATTGCGTCGCGTCGCGGTGTCAGTAGCAGCGCGGGACCGGCGATTGTCGCGCCGGCCGAGCGCAGCGCCGAGGAGCAGGCCCGCATCGACAAGGAGCAGGCCGACGCCCGCCGTGCCGCGGCGCTCCAGCAGCAGGAACGCGAAGCCCGCTTGGCGTCAACCCGCGCACCCGAGGCAGACGCGGCCGCACCCACCACCGACGAGGCCGCCCCCGCGGCCGCGGCGGCGCCTGTCGCCGAGGCGGCGCCGACCAGCACCGAGGAGTCACCGAGTGCCTGAGTTCAGCGCGCAAGACGTCAAGCGCTTACGTGACGCCACTGGCGCCGGGATGATGGACGCCAAGCGCGCCCTCACCGATGCCGATGGCGACTTCGACAAGGCCACCGCGCTGCTTCGCGAGCGCGGGCTCGGCAAGGCCGCCGAGCGGGCCGACCGCGACAACGCCGACGGCCTGGTCGCCGCGGCCAGCAGCGACACCGTCGGCGTGCTCGTCGAGGTCAAGACCGAGACCGACTTCACCGCCAAGTCGCCGCAAGTGATCGCCTTCGCCGACGGGCTGGCCCAGCGCGTCCTCGAAAAGGGCGAGGCGGCGGTTGACGAGATGACCGATGCGCTCGACGATCTCAAGATCACGATCAAGGAGAACATCGAGGTCGGCCGCGTGGTGCGCTTCGAGGCGGCGGCCGGCAACGCCCTCGATGCCTACCTGCACATGCCGAGCGGTCCGCCCTCGCGCAACGGTGTGCTCGTCGAGGTGGCGGGCGGCGACGCCGCGCTGGCCCACATGGTCGCGCTGCACATCAGCTTTGGCCGGCCCAGCGTGCTGAACCGCGACGAGTTCTCGGCCGAGGACATCGAGGCCGAGCGCGAGGCGATCCTCGCCGAGACCAAGAACGAGGGGAAGCCTGAACAGGCCTGGCCCAAGATCGTCGAGGGCAAGCTCAACGGGTGGTTCAAGCGCACGCCGGCCGGTGCCCTCAACGATCAGCCCTACATCCACGACGAGAAGCAATCCGTCGAGAAGGCCATCGGCGACGCGAAGGTCGTTCGCTTCGCGCAGATCGAGATCGGCGCGTAGTTGCCAGACAAACCTCGCTGGAGCCGCGTTGTACTGAAGCTCTCCGGCGAGGCGTTGGCCAGTACGGCCAGCGACGAGACCATCGACGGCGTCGTCGTCGAACGCATCGCCGGTGAGATCGCTGAAGCGCGCGCGCAGCTCGATGTGCAGCTCGGCATCGTCGTCGGCGGCGGCAACATCTGGCGCGGCCTGATCGGCGCGGGTGCCGGCATGGACCGGGCGACGGCCGACTACATGGGAATGCTCGCGACGGTCATCAACGCACTCGCGCTTCAGGACGCGATCGAGCGCCACGGCCAGCCGACCCGCGTGCAGACCGCGATCACGATGGCTCAGGTCGCCGAGCCGTACATCCGGCGGCGGGCCATCCGCCACCTCGAGACCGGCCGCGTGGTCATATTCGCGGGTGGCACGGGCAACCCGTTCTTCACGACCGACACCACCGCCGCGCTTCGGGCCGCCGAAATCGAGGCCGAGGTGTTCCTCAAGGGCACGCACTCCGGCGTCGACGGCGTGTACTCGGCCGATCCCAAGCTCGATCCGACGGCCACGCGGTTCGACGAGCTGTCCTACATGGACGTCGTCAAGCAGGACCTCCGCGTGATGGACATGACCGCAGTGACCCTCTGCAAGGACAACGCGCTGCCGATCCTCGTGTTCGACGTGATGACGCCGGGGAACATCCGTCGCGCCCTTCTGGGGGAGTCCCTCGGTACGCTTATCCGGTAATGAGTGACGACACGCTCGTGGGAGCGGTCCTCGACGACGCCAAGGAAAAGATGGCCAAGGCCGTCGGCCACACGCAGGCTGACTTCGGCACGGTGCGCACCGGCCGGGCGTCGCCCGCCTTCGTCGAGCACCTGAAGGTCGACTACTACGGCGCCGAGACGGCGCTGATACAGCTCGCCGGCATCAGCGTCGGCCCTGAGCCACGCCTGCTGACGATCTCGCCCTACGACAAGGGCTCGCTCAAGGCCATCGAGAAGGCGATCCAGAACTCGGACCTCGGCGTCAACCCGAGCAACGACGGTGCCGTCATCCGGCTGAACTTTCCCGCCCTCACCGAGGAGCGTCGGAAAGAGATGGTCAAGATGGTGCACCACAAGGCCGAGGACGGCCGGGTAGCCGTCCGCAATCTCCGCCGCGCCGCGCGCAAGGATCTTGAAGGCCTTGAGCACGACGGCGACATCGGCGGCGACGACCTGGAGCGGGCCGAGAAGGAACTCGAGAAGGCCACACACGACTACGTGGCCGAAATCGATCGAATGCTCCAGCACAAAGAGGCCGAATTGCTCGAGGTATAGGAGGCCGGGATGGATGACGATCGCGAAGAGGAACGCGAAGAGCGCGGGCCGCGGTCAGCGGGGGAGGGCGTCCGCATCATCGGCGCCGAGGAGGCCCAGCAAGCGCTAGAGAGCGGCCACGCGGTACCGCGCCGGCCGGAGGACGCGCCCCGGTTCGGCGATCGCCCGGCCACACCAGAAGGGCCGCGCCCGGCACACCGGTTCCCGCTCCCCGAGGACCAAGAGGCTGACGACTTCCAGCGGCCGCCGGTCACCCCGCCGCCGTCGGCCGACCTGCACTGGACCGAGCCGCCCACCGGTGAGGTGCCGCGCATCTTCGCCGACGCCGCCCCGCCCACCGGCGACGAAGACGACGAGTTCAGCGCGTGGTCGTCGCTCACGCGCAGCCCGCGGTGGCGCGACCAGGCGTCGGACTGGGACGAGGGCGATTTCGAGGACGCATCGATCCTCGCCGACGAGGACACGCGCCGCGGCGCCCTCGACGAGAGCCGCACCGAACACTCCGATTTGTTCACGTTCGACGACGACCCCAGCGGCGGCGTTGAGGTCGAGCCCCGACGCGAGACGATCCGCACCGGCCGGCGCAGCGGGCCGTTGACGCCGCCCGAACCGCCCACGCCAGCCGGGCCCCGCCGGGCCCGGCCCATCGTTCCGGGCGGGGGCGGACGCGACAACCAGACGGCGATCGCCACCGGTGGCGCCTTCGCGGTGGTGGCCCTGGTGTGCTTCCGGCTCGGCCGCCTGCCCACATTTGTCTTGGCCCTGGCGGTCGTCGTGGCCGCGGCCGCCGAGATCTACGACGTGTTGCGGCGCGCCGGGTATCACCCGGCCACGCTGCTCGGCCTGGCCGGCACCGCGTCGATCATGGTCGCGACGTACTCGAAGGGCGAGACCGCCATCCCGATGGTCCTCGCGCTGATGACCGTCTTCTCGTTCCTCTGGTACCTCACCGGTGTGGTCGCGGCGCGACCAACGGCCAACGTCGGCGCCACGATGCTCGGCTTCCTCTGGGTCGGTTTCCTCGGGTCCTACGCCGCGCTGATGCTGGCGCTGCCCGGTAGCACCGGCATCTCACTGATCCTTCCGTGCGTGTTGGCCACCGTCGCCAGCGACGTCGGCGGCTACGTGATCGGCAGTCAGATGGGCGGCCGCGCCTTGGCACCGGAGATCAGCCCGAACAAGACGGTGGAGGGCCTGATCGGCGGCGTCATCGCGTCAGTGTTCGCCTCGACGCTCATCATCGGGATCATCGTCAAGATGCACTTCGGGCCCGTCGCCCACTGGGATGCGGGCAAGGCGGCGCTGCTCGGCCTGGTCGTCGGCGTGGTCGCCCCGCTCGGCGATCTGTGCCAGTCGATGATCAAGCGCGATCTTGGCCTCAAGGACATGGGCACGTTGCTGCCCGGCCACGGCGGCATCCTCGACCGTTTCGACGGCCTGCTGTTCGCGCTGCCCGCCACCTACTACCTGGCGCGACTGCTCTTCTCTTGAGGGAGGCGGAGGCGCAGACGGAGCCGATCCGGGCGACACGGTGACCGAGGTCACCGTCAGCCTGCTGGGGAGCACCGGCTCCATCGGCAGGCAGACGCTCGATGTAATCGCCGCGGCGGGCGACCGCTTCCGTGTCGTCGCCTTGGGCGCGTCCGGGCAGCGGCTCGACGAACTCGATGCGCAGATCGACGCGGTACGACCTGAAGCTGTCGTCGTCGCCGACCCCGCCGCCGCCGCCGTGCTCCGCGAGCGCCGCCCTTCACTCGAGGTGCTCGAGGGTGCCGACGGGCTGGCCGAGCTGGCGACGCGCGCCGACGTCGTGATGAACGCGGTCGTCGGTTTCGCCGGTTTGCCCGTCACGCTGGCCGCCCTAGGTGCCGGTCGCCGGTTGGCGCTGGCGAACAAGGAGTCGCTGATTGCCGCCGGTCCCGTCGTGCAGCGGGCGCGAGTCACGCCGGGCGCCGAGTTGGTGCCGGTCGACTCGGAACACTCGGCGATCCATCAGTGCCTCCACGCGTCGGGTACCGGTGGCGCGGCCTCGCTCCGCCGGCTCCTCCTGACCGCCAGTGGTGGCCCATTTCGCGGTCGCACGCGCGACGAGCTCGAGCAGGTCACCGTCGATGATGCGTTGGCCCATCCCACCTGGCGCATGGGGCCGAAGGTCACGATCGACAGCTCAACCCTCGTCAACAAGGGCCTCGAGGTGATCGAGGCGCACGAGCTGTTCGACGTGCCGGTCGACGTGGTCGACGTCGTCGTGCACCCGCAGTCGATCATCCACTCGATGGTCGAGTTCGTCGACGGCGCCACCATCGCCCAGCTATCGCAGCCCGACATGCGGCTTCCGATCGGGTACGCCCTGAACTACCCGGAGCGGCTTGGCGCCCCCTTCGGCGCGCTCGACTGGGACGCGCTGTCGCGCCTCGACTTCGAACGACCCGACGAAAAGGTGTTCAAGGGCCTCGCCTTGGCCTACGCCGCCGGCCGCACGGGCGGGACGGCGCCGGCGTGGTTCAACGCGGCGAACGAGATCGCCGTCGAGGCGTTCCTGGGCGGCCGGATCGCGTGGCTGTCCATCGCCGACGTCATCGACGAGACGCTCGATGCCAGTACCGTCGTCGACCCAAGTACGGTCGACGACGTGCTCGCCGCCGATTCCGACGCCCGCGCCCGGGCCACACTGGCCGTCGATCGGCGGGCGGCGTGACCCAACTGGTCCAGCGCCTCGAGGGCGACACCAAGCCCAAGCCGCCGCCCACACCCAGCGAGCAGCGCGAGGCGTTGCAGCGGCTGGTGCTCATCGTCGTTGCCGGTTTCCTCGCGTCGGTCGCCACGCACACGACGAAAACCGTCCTCGTGATCCTCGCGGTGATGGCGATGATCATGCTGCACGAGTTCGGCCATTTCATCATGGCCAAGCGCGCCGGCATGAAGGTCACCGAGTTCTTCCTCGGGTTCGGCCCGCGCTTGTGGTCGTTCCGCCGCGGTGAGACCGAGTACGGCGTGAAGGCGTTCATCCTGCTCGGTGGCTACGTGCGGATCGTCGGCATGACCAACCTCGAGGACGTGGCGCCCGACGAGGAGCCCCGCACGTACCGTGCCGCGTCCTACCCGAAGCGGCTGAGCACGATCGTCGCCGGCTCGGTGATGCACTTCATCATCGCCTTCTTGCTGCTGTTCGTTCTGCACTCGATCGTCGGCGTGTTCCACATTCAGAACGAAGGCGCGCAGGTGCGCGAGATCAGTCGCTTCGACAGCGCCGGTGAGAGTCCGGCCGAACTGGCCGGTCTTCGCCCTGGCGACAAAGTGCTCAGCGTCGATCGTCACCGCATCGACAGCCACGGGCTCACCGCGTACATCCGTAAGCATCCCGCCCAGCCCATCGTCTTCGACGTCGAGCGCGACGATCAGCGCATCCAGCTCACCGTCACGCCGGTCGACGCCAGCACGGTGCGGATCAACGGCAAGGCACCCGCTAAGGAACACGTCGGCTTCGTCGGTGTCGCCGTCAACCAGCCGTACTACGTCGAGCGGGGCAATCCACTGGTCGCGGGTGTTCGCGCCGGCCGTGAGTTGGGACGCTTGACGTCGCTGAGCGCGCAGGGCATCGCCGACCTGGTGTCGTTCCACGGCATTCGCAGTTACGGCGACCAGCTGTCCGGCAAAGCACCGAAGGGTGATCCGGCTGATCAACCGCGGCTCATCTCGCCCGTCGGGTTGGTGCGGGTGGCGTCGCAGGCGGCCGACTCGGGGCTCCGCGTCACGCTCTATCTCCTCGTGTCGATCAACATCTTCGTCGGCATGCTGAACATGCTCCCGTTGCTGCCGTTCGACGGCGGTCACGCCGCGGTGGCCACCTACGAACGCATTCGCTCGCGACGAGGCCGGCCGTACCGCGTCGACATCGCCAAATTGATGCCGGTCACCTACATGGTCGTGATGCTGCTGCTGTTCGTCACGATCACGTCGCTGTATCTCGACATCCGCCACCCGCTCAACCTCTGATGGCTTTCTCCGGCAAGGCGGCCGAGCGGCGGACGACGCGCCAGATCATGGTCGGCTCGGTGCCAGTCGGCGGCGGCGCGCCGATCACCGTGCAGTCGATGACGATCACCAAGACGGCCGACGTCGAGGGAACGCTCAGCCAGATCTACGGTCTCGCCGCGGCTGGTGCCGACATCGTGCGCTGCACGTGCAACGAGGCGGAGGCGGCCGAAGGCCTGGCCCAGATCGTGCCGCGGTCGCCGGTGCCGATCGTGGCCGACATCCACCACCAGTACCTCATGGCCCTCGCCGCCCTCGACGCCGGCGTGCAGTGCCTGCGGCTCAACCCCGGCAACATCCGCAAACCCGAGCACATCAAGGTGGTGGCGCAAGAGGCGCGTGACCGCGGCGTGCCGATCCGCATCGGCGTCAACGCCGGTTCGCTCGACCCCAAGCTCTACGAGAAGTACGGCGGGGCGACGCCCGAAGCGATGGTCGAGTCGGCGCAACTCGAGCTGGCCTACTTCGACGAGGTCGGCTTCGACGACGTGAAGATCTCGGTGAAGGCGTCCAACGTCCCGCTGATGATCGAGGCCTACCGGATGCTGGCCGACGTCACCGACCACCCCCTGCATCTCGGCGTCACCGAGGCCGGTCCGCCGCCGGCCGGCCTCATCAAGGGAACGGCGGGACTGGCCACGCTGCTCGCCGAAGGCATCGGCGACACGATCCGCTATTCGTTGACGGCCGACCCGGTCGAAGAAGCACGCGCCGGCCGCCAGCTGCTCGAGGCGATGGGGCTGCGCGAGCGCAAGGACATCGACCTCATCGCCTGTCCGAGCTGCGGCCGGGCCGAGATCGACGTGATCAAGGTCGCCAAGGAGGCGATGGACGCGCTGCAAGGGCGCAACCTGCCGATCCAGGTTGCGGTGATGGGCTGCGTCGTCAACGGTCCCGGCGAAGCCCGCGAAGCCGACCTCGGCATCGCCGCCGGCCGTAAGCGCGGCCACTTGTTCGTCAAGGGCAAGGTCGTGCGGGTCGTACCGGAGGACGAGATGGTCGCCGCCCTCGTCGACGAAGCCGAACGGCTCGTGGCCGAAGGCGTCGAGGCGCGGCTCGCGGCGGCCGACGCCGGCGCCGAGGCCGAAGCCGAGGCCGACCGCCGGGCACTGCTTGACGAGCAGGGGACCGACGCCAATGCCTCGGCACAACGCGTCGACCTAATCCACAAGCGCTTCGAGTAGCTCCTGCGGTAAACCGGGCCGCATGGCTTCGTACGAGATCCGCGTACTCGAGGACGACGAATTCGGACAGATGCCGGGGGTCTTCGGCACCGCGTTCGGGTTCCAGCCTTCGGAAGAGACGATCGCCGACTGGAAAGCGACCACCGAGATGGACCGGACGCTGGCCGCGTTCGACGGCGACGTGGCCGTCGGTACCGCGGCGGCCCACTCGTTCGAGCTCACGGTTCCCGGCGCGCAGCAGGTCGCAGCGGCGGGCGTGACCGCGGTCGCGGTGCGCACGACGCACAAACGCCGCAAGATCCTCACCTCCCTGATGAAGCGCCAGCTCACCGACGTCGCTGACCGCGGCGAACCGCTCGCGATCCTGCTCGCGTCCGAGAGCGTGATCTACGGACGTTTCGGGTACGGGCTCTCGACGTCGCACCTCGCGCTCGAGCTAAATCCCCGCCACGGCGACTTCGCCCGACCGGTCGACGACTCAGGCCGCTTCCGTCAACTCGACAAGGACGGCGCGAAGAAGGTCTTCCCAGGGTTGTTTGACGCCAGCCGCAAACGCAACCCGGGCGACATCGACCGCAGCGCGGCGTGGTGGGACATCTATTTCAAGGATCGGGAGCACGAGCGCCAGGGTGCCAGCGCGCTGTTCTGCGTCGTGCACGAGTCGGCCAAGGGGAAGGCCGACGGGTACTTCACGTATCGCGTGAAGGGCGAGTGGCAGCACGGCCTCCCGAACAACGAGATCCGCGTGCAGGATCTCGTCGCTGACAACCCGACCGTCTACGCGGCCATGTGGCAGTACGCGCTCGACATCGACCTAGCCGGCGCGGTCACCGCGTGGGGCCGGCCGGTGGACGAGCCGCTGCGCTGGTTGCTCGCTGACCCGCGGCGGCTGCGCACGACGGTGAGCGGCGACTTCCTGTGGACGCGCATCATCGACGTCCCCGCCGCCCTCGCGGCGAGGCGGTACGCGACGGATGGCTCGGTCGTACTCGAGGTAGTCGACGACTTCATCGGGTCGGCCAATGGTCGGTTCGCATTGAGCGCGAGCCCGGGCGATGCCTCGTGCGCGCCCACCAAGAAGAAGGCCGACATCACGCTGACAGTCGCCGACCTCGGCGCGGTCTACCTCGGCGGTCACTCCTTCGGCGCCCTCGCCCGCGTCGGTCGCATCGAGGAGAACGCGAAGGGCGCCCTCGCTCGGGCCGACGCCATGTTCGCCGTCCACCCGGCGCCGTACTGCCGGACGGGGTTCTAATCGTTCGGGCCTAGATTCCACCGATGGCCAAGCAGCCGGTCCTGACGCCACAGGCCGAGGACTTTCCGAAGTGGTACCAAGACGTCGTCGCCAAGGCCGAGCTGGCTGACAACGGACCCGTGCGCGGCACCATGGTCATCCGGCCGTATGCGTACGCGATCTGGGAGCGGGTACAAGCCGAGCTCGACGAACGGATCAAGGCGAGTGGCGCCAAGAACGCCTACTTCCCGCTGTTCATCCCCGAGAGCTATATCAAGCGCGAGGCCGAGCACGTCGAAGGCTTCAGCCCCGAGCTCGCCGTCGTCACCCATGGCGGCGGCAAGCAACTCGAGGAGCCGGTCGTCGTGCGGCCGACCAGTGAGACGATCATCAACAGTTACTTCGCCAAGTGGGTTCAGAGTTACCGGGACCTGCCGTTGCTCATCAACCAGTGGGCCAACGTCGTCCGCTGGGAGCTGCGCCCGCGCTTGTTCCTCCGCACGACGGAGTTCCTGTGGCAGGAAGGCCACACCTGCCACGCGACCGAGACCGATGCCCGCGCCTACGCGCTGCGGATTCTCCGCGAGGTCTACGAGGAAGTCATGGTCGACATCCTCGCCATCCCCGTCCTGACCGGGCGCAAGACGGCGCGTGAGCGCTTCGCCGGCGCCAACGAGTCGTGGACGTGCGAGGGGATGATGGGCGACGGCAAGGCGCTGCAGATGGGCACGAGCCACGAGCTGGGCCAGAACTTCGCCAAGGTGTTCGGCACGCAGTACCTCAACGACGGCGGCGAGCAGGTGCCGGTGTGGCAGACGTCGTGGGGAGTCTCGACCCGCCTGATTGGCGCGCTGATCATGGGCCACGGCGATGACGCCGGGCTCCGCCTGCCGCCGCGCGTCGCTCCTGTCCAGGTGGTGGTCCTGCTCGTGAAGCCCGAGGACGGCGCGGCCGAGGCGGCGACCGCCTTGGCCGACGAGCTGCGCACCGCGGGCATCCGGGTCGAGCTCGATGACCGCGTCGACACATCGTTCGGTCGCCGGGCCGTCGACTGGGAGCTGAAGGGGGCGCCGGTGCGCGTTGAGGTCGGCCCGCGCGACATCGCGGCCGGCAATGTCGTGCTCGTCCGACGCGACAACGGCGACAAGACCACCATCGCCATTGGTGCCGCGAAGGAGGCGGCGGCGGCCGCGCTCACCCAGGCCCAGGCGAGCCTCCTCGAGACGGCGCGGGAGCGTCGCGATGCCCGCACGGCAACGGCCAGCTCGGCTGACGAAGCGGTCGCCGCCGCCCAGGACGGCTTCGTCCTGGTCCCGTGGGCAGCACTGGGCGACGACGGTGAACAGCGACTCGCCGCCCAAGGCATCACCGTCCGTTGCCTCCGAAGCGGCGACGATTTGCCCGCCCCGGGCCAGACCGACGGCCTTACCGCGGTCGTCGCTCGGGCGTACTGACCTGCCCAAACCAGACGACGTGACCCACGGCTCGTTGATTTGTGTTTTTCGTGCATAGAAGATGAGCGCGCTGGGTACAAGGGGGGCGGTTTATGACAGGCACGGTGATGTCATTGGTCGTGGTGTGGGTCGCTGGTTCGATCCCCGCGGCTCTTGTCGTCGGCCGCTGGATGATGCGAGCTCGCGACGCCGACGGTCGGAGCGACTCGATATCTCCGCAACGAGCCGCCTGACCCAGCCGTAACCTGCAGCGCCGATGCGTATGTCGGCGCTGCTCGCGCGAACGAGACGTGACGCGCCGGCCGACGCCGACGCGATCAGCCACCAGCTCCTGGTCCGGGCGGGCTACGTGCGCCGCGTCGCCGCCGGGGTCTACGCCTTGCTTCCCCTCGGGCTGCGCGTCCTCCGCAACATCGAGGCGCTGGTGCGCGCCGAGCTGGACGCCATCGGCGGCCAGGAACTCCTGCTCCCGGTGTTGCAGCCGATCGAGATGTGGGAGCAGTCCGGACGGGCGCCGCTCCTCGACGAGGCGTACGGCGCCTTCCACGTCGAAGGCCGCGGCGGCCACTTCGTGCTCGGCCCGACGCACGAGGAAGTGGTGACCGCCGCCGCCGCATCGGAGATCGAGAGTTACCGCGACCTCCCGAGGCTCGTCTACCAAATGGCGGTCAAGTTCCGCGACGAGGCCCGGCCGCGATTCGGGCTGCTTCGGGGCCGCGAGTTCCTGATGAAGGACGCGTACAGCTTCGACGCCGACGCCGACGCCATGACGGCGACGTACGACAGGGTGGTTGCCGCGTATCGCCGGATCCTCGACCGCTGCGATCTCGAGTTCGAGCCGGTCGAAGCGTCGTCGGGCGCGTTCGGCGGCGCGGTCAACCACGAGTTCATGGTGCCGAGCGCGATCGGCGAGGACCACTTCGTCCGGTGCGCGGCGTGCGGGTTCGCGGCCAACATCGAGTTGGGTCGGCGGGCCGTGCCGCAGACATTGACCGCGCTGTCGCCCGCGATCGAGGAGCACCACACGCCGGGACGGCCGGGGATCGACGCGGTCGTCGAGTTCTTCGCCGACAGCGGCCTGACCGCGTCGGGAATGCTCAAGTGCATCGCGTTCCTCGACGACGACGGCCCGCTGGTCGCCGTCGTGCGAGGCGATCGCGAGGTGTTGCCACGTCCGGGCTGGCGGGCGTTCACCGATGACGACTTCGCCAACCATCCATCACTTGCGAAGGGCTACATCGGGCCGATGGGCCTGCAAGAACACGGCGTGCGGGTCGTCGCGGATTGGTCCGTCAACTTCAACCAGGTCTGGGTCACGGGCGCCAACAAGGTCGATCATCACGCGACGGTGAGCGACGCCTCGTTCACCGTCGACGAGTGGGCGCCGCTCAGCGCCTACAAGCCGGGCGACCCGTGTCCCGAGTGCGGCGAGGCGCTTGACCTGGTGCGATCAGTCGAGGTCGCCCACGCGTTCCAGCTGGGCGACCGGTACTCGTCGCTGCTTCCCGCGGGCTCGTTCCGCAACGAGGCGGGGGAGGAGCAGCCGCTGTGGATGGGGTGCTACGGGGTCGGGCTCAGCCGCCTGATCGCGGTGATCGCCGAAGCGCACCACGACGACGCCGGGCTCATCTGGCCGCCGTCGGTCGCCCCGTACGCCGTCCACCTGATCGCGCTCAAGGGCGCCGATACCGAGGGTGACGCGCTGTATGCGCAGCTCAGCCAGGCCGGCACCGCCGTCCTCTATGACGACCGCGACGCCTCCCCAGGCGTCAAATTCGCCGACGCCGACCTGCTCGGCGTACCCGTGCAGCTGGTAGTCGGCCCGCGGGGGCTGGCGCGCGGCGTGGTCGAACGAAAGGACCGGGCCACCGGAGAAAGGTCCGAAGTCGGCGTCGAATCGGCGGCCTCGGCGCTATAATCCTCCGTCGCAGTAGGCAGTTCCGGTTCGACCGGGGGTTGTTCGAACGTGGGCTTGGCCCACGTTTTTTGTTCGGTCCTTGACGTGGAGGAGGTGTGAGATGGGCCAAGCCGAGAAAGTGCGCGCGCTCGTTGAGCCCGTTCTCGCCACCGAGGGACTCGAACTTTTCGACTGCGAAGTGAAGCCCGGGCTGCTGCGCGTGACCGTTGATGCCGCTGAGGGCGTCGACGCCGAGCGCCTGGGCAAGCTCAGCCAGCGCCTCTCGCGGCTGCTCGACGAGCAGGACCCGATTCCCGACCGGTACACGCTCGAGGTGAGTACACCTGGCCTCGAGCGGCCGCTCCGCACGCCGGACCACTTTCGCAAGGCGATAGGCACCGAGATCACCGTCCGCACCACGGGCGAGACCGAGGGCGAGCGCCGCGTGCAGGGCGTCCTCGACAGCGCTGACGACGAGGGCATCGTCGTCGCGTCGCGCCGGATCACGTACGACCACATCGATAGAGCCCGCACCGTTTTTCAGTGGGGCGGACAACCCAAGCCGGGCTCAAAATCCAAGCAAAAGAAGGCCGCCTCATGAAAGACACCTTCGCCTTCATGGAGGCGCTCCAGCAGATCGCTACCGACAAGGGCATCGCCCCTGAGGTGCTGCTCGACGCGCTCGCGAACGCACTGGTTGCCGCCTACAAGCGCATGCCCAAGGCGGCCGAAGAAGCCGTCGTCACCATCGATCCCGACTCGGGCGACATCCGCGTGTACGCCCAGGAGCTGGACGAGGACGGCAACGTCACCCGGGAGTGGGATGACACACCCGACGACTTCGGCCGCATCGCCGCCCAAACCGCCAAGCAGGTCATCCTCCAGCGGATCCGCGAAGTCGAGCGGGACCAGAAGTACGAGGAGTACGCCGGCCGCGAGGGCGACATCGTCACCGGGATCATCCAGCAGAGCGACAACCGCTACACGCTGCTCGACCTGGGCAAGGTCGAGGCGCTCCTGCCGCAGGCCGAGCAGGTTCCGTACGAGCGCTACGAGCACGGTGCCCGCCTCAAGGCGTACATCGTCGAGGTCCGCAAGACCACCAAGGGCCCGCAGATCGTGGTCAGCCGCACGCACCCCGGCCTGATCAAGCGGCTGTTCGAGCTCGAGGTTCCCGAGATCGGCAGCGGCGTCGTCGAGATCAAGGCGGCGGCCCGGGAGCCGGGTCACCGCACCAAGATCGCCGTCTGGTCGAACGACCCGAACGTCGATCCGGTCGGCGCCTGCGTGGGCGCCCGCGGCGCGCGCGTCCGCATGGTCACCAACGAGCTGCGCGGTGAGAAGGTCGACATCGTCGAGTTCTCGGAGGAGCCGTCCGACTTCGTGATGCGGGCGTTGCAGCCGGCCCGCGTGAAGGAAGTCCGGCTCGACGAGGAGACCGGCAAGGCCACGGTCGTCGTGCACGACTTCCAGCTGTCGCTGGCCATCGGCAAGGAAGGCCAGAACGCCCGCCTGGCGGCCCGGCTCACCGGTTGGGGGATCGACATCAAGAGCGAAACCCAGCTGGCCGAGGAAGAGGCCGGCTACAGCGGCGAAGAGTGGGCCGAAGGCGAGTGGGTCACCGACGAGTCCGGCGAGATGGTGTGGGTGCCGGCCGAGGGTGGCGAAGCAGTCACCGCGGAGACGTGGGCGCATGGCGACGAGCCGGAGCCGGGCGCCGGTGACGGCGAAGGCGAAGCCGGAGCAGGAGCCGAGGTGACAGCACCGCCGGAAGCCTCAGTGCACGCCGAAGATGCCGCCGACGCTGAGGTAGCCGCCGAGCCCGAGCCTGCAGCCGAAGCCGAGCCGGCCGAGCCCGCTGCTGTCACCGAGGAGAGCCCGGCATAAATCGGACCTGCGTCGGGTGCCGCCGCGTGGCGTCACCCGACGAGCTGGTGCGCGTCGTTCGCCTGGCCGACGGGTCATTGCGCACGGGACGCACGCTTCCCGGGCGGGGTGCCTGGCTCTGCAAGGGCTCGGCGCCGTGCCTCACTCAGGCACAACAGCGGGACGCGTTCAGCCGGTCGCTGCGGGTTCCGGTCAGCGCCCTCGCCGTTGATCAACTTTCGAAGGAATTCGCAGGCGTGTGCGAGGATAGAGAGTTGCACCCAAGCAAGACACGAAGGGATTGACCTAGCAGTTGCCCAAGAAAATCCGGGTCTACGAGCTCGCACGCGAGCTCGGACTGACGAACAAAGAGGCGCTCGACCTGTGCGAAGCGCTCGGGATTGGCGTCAAGAGCCACTCATCGAGCATCGAGGACGCGCAGGCCGACCGCGTTCGTCGGAAGGCCGACGCCGAAGGACTTCGGCGCGACGTCCAGCCTGAAGAGCCCGCCCCGGTAAAGAAGGCAACCAAGAAGGCAGCGGCCGCCGCCACGGCGCCGGTCGATCCTGCGGGCGAGCCCGCCACTGACGCGCCGGCGCCTGCTTCGGCCGCCGAACCGATTCCGGCACCCGACGTGGCGCCCGCCCCGCCGGTGCCCAGCACGCGCGATCCGCGGCTGATCACGAGCCGCCCGGCGAGTGAGCAGCCCGACCCAATCACGTTCGAGCCTCACCGCGAGCCGCCGCCCGTACGCGAGCCGCGGCCCCGGCCCGCGCCGCCGCAACCGGCACCGGCCCCGACCCCTGTTGCTGCTTCGACTGCGCCGCCGCCCGCGCCGCCTGCTGCGCCGCCCGCCGCGGAGGCCGAGACGGCCGCGCCGCCCCTGAGTGCAAGTGGCAAGCCCATTCCGCCGCCGCCGAGCGGTCCGCCGCGCTCGGCCAGTGGCAAGCCGATCCCGCCGCCGCCCGGTATGGGCGGTCGGCCCGGTGGCAGCGGCGGCGTCCCGCGTCCGTCTGGTGGCGTCGCCCGTCCTGGCGGCCGGCCAGGTGGGCCTCCCAGCTCAGGTGGTGCCCCGCGTACTGGTGGCTTCGCCGGCCGCGGCGGCCCCCCGTCCGCGACCTATGGCGCGCCGAGAACCGGCGGCCCGGGTGGCAACTTTGGCGGACGCCCCGGCGGTCCCGGCGGCGGCGGCCCCGGTGGCGCGTTCGGACGCGGTGGTGGACCGGGTGGTCGCGGCCGCCCGCCCCAACGCCGACGCCGTCGTCGCCGTACCGAGGACGAACTCGAACCTACGGCGCTAACGCACTACGTCCCGTCGACCGCGTCGGTTCCCGACGGCGAGGTCATCATCGAGCGCGGCTCGACCGCCCAAGATGTCGGCCCCAAGCTGAACCGGTCGGCGGCCGACGTCGTGCGCTTCCTGCTCCAGCAAGGCGAGATGGTCACCGCGACCATGTCGCTGTCCGACGACGCCATCGAACTGTTCGCCGCCGAGATCGGTGCGAGCATCCGCTTCGTCGAGCCCGGCCAGGAGAAGGAAGCCGAGCTCCAGGCCAAGTACTTCGAGGACGACGAGGAAGAGGACGAGAGCCTCTTGCGGCCGCGTCCGCCCGTGATCACCGTCATGGGCCACGTCGACCACGGCAAGACGCTGCTCCTCGACAAGATCCGTGAGGCCAACGTGGTCTCCGGCGAAGCCGGCGGCATCACCCAGCACATCGGCGCGTACCAAGCCGAGCGCGACGGGCGACTGATCACCTTCATCGACACACCGGGCCACGAGGCGTTCACGGCCATGCGCGCTCGTGGCGCGCAGGTCACCGACATCGTCGTCCTGGTCGTGGCCGCCGACGACGGCGTGATGCCCCAGACCATCGAGGCGATCAACCACGCCAAGGCCGCGGACGTCCCGATCGTCGTCGCCGTCAACAAGATCGACCGCGAGGACGCCAACCCGACCCGCGTGCTTCAACAGCTCGTCGAGCACGGGCTCACCCCCGAGGCGTGGCAGGGCGAGACCATCACCGTCGAGGTGTCAGCACTCCAAGGCACCGGCGTCGACGACCTCCTCGAGCAGCTGCTGCTCGTGGCCGAAGTCGAAGAGCTGCGCGCCAATCCCGAGGGCAAGGCGCGGGGCACCGTGCTCGAGGCGAACCTCGACGTCGGCCGCGGGCCGATGGCCACCGTCATCGTCGAGAACGGCACGTTGCGCGTCGGCGATCCGATCGTGGCCGGTGCCGCGTGGGGCCGGGTGCGCGCCCTGGTTGACGACAAGGGCGACAACATCAAGGAAGCGCTCCCGTCGACACCGGTACAGGTCCTCGGCTTCACCGATGTCCCGGTTGCCGGCGACGAATTCCGCGTCACCGACGCCGACAAGACCGCTCGCACCATCGGCGAGACGCGCGAACAGCGCTTCCGTCATGCCGGGCTTACGCCCAGCTCCTCGGTGCTCAGCAGCGGCGCCAAGTTGGAGGACATCTTCGAGCAGATCCAGCGGGGCGAGACCGCCACGCTGAACCTGATTCTCAAGACCGACGTGCAGGGCTCGCTCGAGGCGCTCACCCAGTCGTTGAAGAAGCTCGAGCGCGACGAAGTGAAGCTCAACTTCGTGCACAGCGCGGTCGGCGGCATCAGCGAGAACGACGTGCAGCTCGCCGCGACGTCCAACGCCACGATCATCGGGTTCAACGTGCGTCCCGACCGGAAGGGCCGCGAGTTGGCGGCCACGGCTGACGTCGAGATCCGTACCTACGAAATCATCTACCAAGTGCTCGAGGACATCGAAGCGGCCATGGTCGGCATGCTCGCCCCCGAGTACGAGGAAGTCGTCACCGGCGACGCCGAGGTCCGTGTCGTCTACAGCGTCCCGAGGGTGGGCAAGGTCGCCGGCTGCATGGTTCTCAACGGGACCATCACACGCGGCTCGAAGGTCCGGTTCCTCCGCGAAGGCACGATCATCTGGAAGGGCGCCATCACGTCGCTCAAGCGGTTCAAAGACGACGCCCGCGAAGTCCAGGCCGGATTCGAGTGCGGCATCGGTCTCTCCGACTATCAGGACCTCCGCGAGGGCGACGTCATCGAAACCTTCGAAGAGCGCGAGATCCCCCGTACGTAGAACGACGTGTCGGTGTCAGGTTGCGCTTTCCGTTGCTTTGACACCGACACATGCATGTAGGGGTTCTTCGCATCGAGTTGCACATCCCGCAGTCGCATTCGTTGAAGGAGCGGCGGGCGGCGGTCAAGCCCATCGTGGAGGGGGCCAAGCGCCGCTTCGGGGTAGCGGCGGCCGATGTAGCACACCAAGACACGTGGCAGCGGGCAGACTTAGGTGTGGCGGCAATCGCCGCCTCCGCAGGTCATGTCGGGGAGGTGCTCGACGAGGTGGAGCGCTTTGTGTGGTCGCACGCCGAGGTCGAGGTGCTCTCGTCCGTCCGCAGCTGGGTGGACCTTGATGCCTGACCGTCGCTATCCGCGGACGGCGCGCGTGAACCAGGTCCTGCGCGAGGTCGTGGCCGATGCGCTGGAACGCGTGTCCGACGAGGACGAGCGGCTGCTCCTCGTGACCGTGACGTCGATCGAAGCCGACGCCGACCTGCGGCACGCCCGCGTGTTCTATGCGTCGCGGCAGGAGGGCGTTCAGGAGGCCCTCGACGAGCAACGCGTCCGGTTGCAGGCCGCGATCGGCCACCAGGTGCGCCTGAAGCGCACGCCCCAACTTTCCTTCGTGGCCGATCCCGCGATATCCAGTGGCGAGCAGGTCGAATCGATCCTGCGCGCAATCCAACCCCATGATCCAGACTGACGACCTCGACCGCGCCGTAGCCGCCATTGGCGACGCCGAATCGGTCGCGCTGGCGTGCCACGTCGGGCCCGATGGCGATGCGCTCGGTTCGATGCTGGCCCTGCACCATCTGTGCCGCGCGCATGGCGTCACGTCGATCGCGTCGTTCCCCGAGCCGTTCATCGTCGCTCCGCACTACCTCTTCCTGCCGGGCCTCGACACGCTCACCAAACCGGCCGACTTCCCCGATGCGCCCGAGCTCATGATCACGTTCGACTGCGGGTCGGTCGACCGCCTCGGCAGCCTGGCGCCCGCGGCGCGGGCCGCCGGTGAGTTGATCGTCCTCGACCATCACCTGAGCAACGACTGCTACGGGACGATCAACCTGGTCGACACTGACGCGGCGGCGACCGCGGTCGTGGTTCGCCAACTCGCGCATCTCCTCGGCTGGCCGCTGAACCGCGACGCCGCGCTCTGCATCTACACCGGGCTCGTCACCGACACCGGCCGGTTCCAGTACTCCAACACCACACCGGAAGTCTTCCGGCTCGCGGAGGAGCTTTCGACCTTCGACTTGCCGATCGCCGACATGACTCGGCAACTGTTCGAGGAGCACCGCTTCGCCTATCTCCAACTGATGGCGGCGTGCCTCAACCGAGCGGCGCTCGACACCGATCTCGCCTTTGTCGCCACGTGGATCACCAGCGACGACCTCGAGACATTCGGCGTCGAGATGGAGGAGACCGAAGGCATGATCGACCTCGTCCGCCGCGCCGCCGAAGCCGAGGTCGCGTGCATCCTCAAGGAGACGCCGGAAGGCATCCGCGTCTCGCTGCGCTCGATCTCGCGCGTGGACGTCGCCGCTGTCGCCACCGGCTTTGGCGGTGGGGGGCACCGGTACGCCGCCGGCTTCACCACCGGAGGGACGGTCGAGAGCGTCCTCGAAGACATCAAGGCCGCGGTCCGCGGTGTTACACGGCGTGTCTCCGACACGACGTGACCGACGGGCTCGTCGTCATCGACAAGCCGCCGGGGTGGACGAGCCACGACGTGGTCGCCCGGTGTCGCAAGATCTTCGGCCTCAAGCGGGTCGGTCACTCGGGCACGCTCGATCCTGACGCCACCGGCGTGCTGCTGGTCGGTCTGGGCCGGCTGACTCGCGTCCTGCGTTACCTGACCGTGCTCCCCAAGTCCTACGTGGGTGAGATCGTCCTCGGGACCGCGACGTCGACCCTTGACGCGGCGGGCGACGTCGTCGCCACATTCGACATGAGTCGGATCACCGCGGCCGATGTCGAGCGCGCCGCCGCCACTCTCGTTGGCGATATCGAGCAGATCCCGCCGATGGTCTCGGCGGTAAAGGTCGGCGGCCGCCGCCTCCACGAGGTGGCCCGCGCCGGCGAGGAGGTCGAGCGGGCGCCGCGCCCTGTCACCGTGACGCGGTTCGACGTACGACCTGCCGCCGAGGCCGGTGTGTACACCGCCGAGGTCGACTGCTCGTCGGGGACGTACGTGCGGACGCTCGCGGCCGACGTCGGCACCGCCCTCGGTGGCGGTGCTCATCTACGCAACTTGCGGCGCACCGCCATCGGGTCGTTCACGCTGGCCGACGCCACGCCGCTCGAGGCTGTGGTCGCCGAGTCGGCGATCGCACCAGCGTCCGCGTTGCGCGACTACCCGTCAGCGGTGATCGACGACGACGAGGTGATCGCGGTGAGCCACGGACGCACGCTCACGCCGCGCTTCGAAGGTCCCTGGCGCGTGCTCGACGCCGCCGGCGACCTGCTCGCCGTCTACGAGGGTGCCGCCGCCTCCGTCGTGTTACGCCCCGCGGCCCAATAGGCCCTGTTCATGGCGGCGGGCCCCCGCCCCTTCGCTTCGCTCCGGGGACGACCCGCCGCGTGCGATGGGGTCCCCAGCCCCATCGCAGTCGGGAGTGCATTTAGCGCAGCGCGTAGCCTCGTCTCATGGAGGTGATCACCGACGCGGCTGCGTGCCCGGCACTTTCGGGCACCGTTGTCACGATCGGCGCCTACGACGGCGTGCACCTCGGCCACCGCGCCTTGATCGCCGACGTGCGGCGGATGGCCGCTGAGCGCGAGTGCGCGTCGGCCGTCGTTACCTTCGATCGCCACCCGGCGATGGTGGTGCGTCCCGATTCGGCGCCCAAGCTGTTGACCGATCTCGATCAGAAGCTCGAGCTGCTGGCCGGCACCGGCATCGACTACTCGCTCGTCGTGCACTTCGATGAGGCGCGGGCGGCCGAGTCGGCCGAGGACTTCGTGCGCGAGGTCCTCGTCGACTGTCTCCGGGCGCGCGCCGTCGTCGTGGGTCACGACTTCCACTTCGGCAAGGGCCGTCGCGGCAACGTCGCCTTGCTCGCCGACATGGGCGGCCAGCTCGGGTTCGATGTCCTTGGCATCAAGCTGGTCGAGGACAACGGCGCCGCCGTGTCGTCCACCGAAATCCGACGCCGGCTGGGCCTGGGTGACGTCACCGGCGCCGCTGAGCTGCTCGGCCGCCCCCACGAGGTGCGGGGGACCGTCGTGCAGGGGGATCAGCGAGGCCGCCACCTCGGCTTCCCGACCGCCAACGTCGCGGTACCCGCTGAGGTCCAGTTGCCGGCCGACGGCATCTACGCTGGGTGGTACGAGCGGCCGGACGGGAGCACCCACCCCGCGGCGCTGTCGCTCGGGCGGCGGCCCACGTTCTACGCGAACGCCGAGGCCTCCCTGCTCGAGGCGTACCTCATCGACTTCGACGGCGACCTGTATGGGGAGCACGCCAAGGTCCGCTTCATCGCCCGGTTGCGCGGCGAGCAGAAGTTCGACTCGATCGAGGCGCTTACGGAACAGATCGCGCGCGACGTGGACGCGACGCGCTCGTTGCTCGGCTGAGCAACCGCAGCGCGACGGCCATGAGCAGCAGCGGCAGCGCCCCGTCCGGCGTAGGCCGCCCGGTTGCGGGAATGGTCGCGGTCGGGATGGCGACCGCCGCGGCGGCGGCGAAGTCGTAGACCCAGATCCCACGGCCGTGCGTCGCGGCGACGAGGTGTGACGCACTCGGATCGAGTTGCACATCCCAGATGGCGACGTGCGGCAGCCCGGCGCCGAGTCGCGAGAACGCGCCCAGGCCGGTGCCGGACCGCTGAGCCGCGAACACGCCGTCGTCGGTGCCGACGATTACCGAATCGCCCCGCAGGACAACCGACGTGGCCGGCGTGTCCGGCAGGTTTCCGGAGACGTCGGTGAACGACTGACCGCGATCGTGCGACACGAAGGCGTGGCCAACCCCGACGTTCGGGCTGTTGGCCGGCGGCGGGTACCACTTGCGCCCGTAGCCGCCCAACACCGCGTACACGGTGTTCGGATCCTTCGGGTCGATCGCCAGGTCGTTGATGAAGCGGTTCGGGAGACCGTGCGCCGCCGCCTTGCGCCAGCACTCGCCGCCACCGTTGGTGGGTTGGCAGTTCGCGGTGACGTTGGTCGCGATGCCGTTGCGGAACTTGGTGACGTCGGTGCCCGCCTCGGTGATGGGATCGCAGACGCCGCAGAAGCCGACGTAGCTCGCCGCGCCGTACAAGGCGGTGGCGGTCGCCGAGTTGTCGAAGCCGTCGGCGTTGGCGCCGAGATCGAACACGAGGGTCCAGCCGTCGCCGGCAACGGTTTCGAGCTGCGTCGTCATCTGGATCTGCCGCGCTGCGATCACGAAATGGTTCGGGTTCACCGGGTCCATGTCGAACGGCGTGACGAACTGCGGCTGCGCGAGCGCCGGCGCGATGTCGCCCCACGAGACGCCGCCGTCGACCGTGCGGCTCAACGTGCCGTCGGGTCCTTCGCTGTAGGCCAGTGCCGAGTTCTTCGGGTGAACGGCGACGTTCATGCCGTCACCGCCGAGCACTGCGCTGCCCGTCGTCGGGCCGGTCGTCTTGCCGACACCATTGTCCTGGAGCCCGAAGTAGATCGTGCCGTCGCCGCTCATCACGGCGCGGTACGGCTGCAGGGTGCCGAGCGTGGAGTTGAGCTGGGTCCAGTTGTTGTTGTTGAAGGCGCCGCCACGCGCGTCCTGCCGCCACACACCGCCGTCGTTGCCCACGTACGCGCGCGTGCCGTTCGGTGTCGTTACCAAGGCCGCCGCATGCTGGTCGGGGTGCGTCGTCGGGTTGCTCGGGAGGTCACCAGCGAGGAACAACCCGAGCAGCGGCGGGCACGGCGGCAGCGTCAGCGTCGGCAGCTCCGGACACGGGTCCGAGTAGCGGCCGATCGTCTCCCACACCGCCGGGCCGGGGCCGTTGGCGTTGAGCACCGAACGGTAGATCTCCTCGAGCCCGAACAACACCGTGTCGACGTTGTTGGGGTCGACGGCGATCCACTGGTTGTACCAAGCCTGCACACCCGGCGCGTAGAGCGTGACGGCTCGCACGGTCATCGCGGTTCCGGGCGCGGCGATCAGCAGTTCCGGCGTGGCCTTGAGGGTCCATGAAGCGCCGTCGTTGGCCGACTGGAATACGCCGTTGAGCACCGTGTACGACGCGCCGAGTTGCTGGGCGATCAGTGTGTCGCCGTGAAGCTTGCCGGCGTCCTGCACGATCGCCCACATGATGTTGTGGTTCTGGTTGGGGCCCGACGCGTAGGCGAGCGAGATCCGACCGACGGGGTCGCCCCCGTCGTTGGCGAGACCGAGGCCGGTCGTGACCATGCGCGCGAACGAACCCGGATTGCCTCCAGTCACCGACCGGTACAGGCCGTTGCCGGGCGACTGCGCTTTGCCGTAGCGCCAGCCGATCGCGGCGGTGACTTCGTCCGGCGCTCCCGGCTTGACCCGCACGTCGGTGACGAAGTTGGCGAAGTCGCCGACCGCCGGCGCGGTGCCCGCTGCGTTGGTGGGCAACGGAATGTTCTGGTACGAGTCGCCGCCGTCGATCGAGCGATACAGGCCCTTGTTGGTGGCGACGAACACGCGCCCGCCGGCCACCTCGATGTGGAACACGGCTGACGCGGTTTGCAGGTTCTTCTCGACGCGCACCCACGTCGCGCCGCCGTCGCGCGACCGGAAGACGCCCGCGCCGCTGTACGCGTCGAAGTTGGTGTTGGCGTCGCCCGTCCCGGCGAAGACGGTGCCCGGGTGCGCGGGGTCGATCACCAGCGCGCCGATGGCGAGACTGGCCAGGTCGTCGGCGACCGGCTTCCAGTGCGCGCCGGCGTCGACGGTCTTCCAGACGCCGCCGGACGCGCCGCCGGCGTAGACCACCGCGGCGTTGGTCGGGTCGACGGCGAGCGAGATTACTTGCCCGCTCACGTGGCCGAACGGACCGAGCGACGACGGGTACTTCGGATCGTCGTTGTTGTACGGCTTGGGACCGACCTCGCGCCATGAGCCCGGCAGGGCCGGCGCGGCCTTGAGGGCGGCCGCTTCCTTGGCCGCCGACAAGCGGGCCGCCGGTCCCAGGGAACCGACCGGTCCGGCGTGGGCCATGTACGCGTACGCGCCGGCGGCCGCGACCTCCTGGCCCTCGTTCTCGAAGATGCGGTCTGGATCGAATACTTCGCCCTCTTGGGCGCCCGCCGGTCGAACCGCAACGGCGGCGACCATGACCCCCAGGAGCGCAATCATCACGAGGATGCGGCGCACACCCCGTGTCTATCGCACCGGCCAGTCAGTCGTCCGTGGGGGGTCGCCGCATGCGTTTGGTGTCGGACCGGCGGTGCTTTTGCTGGAGCCGCCGCTCCATCGCGCCCTTGGTCGGCGCGGTCGCCC
>DASRJI010000021.1:0-7702 GCA_035649535.1 Acidimicrobiales bacterium
GAGCGAATCCCGTTCACCGTGAAGATGAGCTGATCGCCGGGAACGAGTTGGTCGATGTGCAAGAACGGATGCGTGTGGGTGACGCGGTGGCCGGCGAACACCGTGTTCCCGACCTCGCCCGGCATCGCGGTGCCAGGCCAGTGACTCGGCCCGAGGTCGATGTTGCGCAGCGTGATGCCGTGCATGATCGGCGTCACCAGACCGATCTTCGGGATCTCGAGCTGACCGATCTGGATGATCGGCTCCGGTGCATACGAGTTCTTGGGGACGCGCATCGCGCCGGACTGCAACGTGGCCGCGGTGACCGGCGGCACGGTGGTGGGCGGAACCGTGGTGGTCGTGATGATGGGCACGTCGCTGGTCTGCAGGATCGGCGCCGCCGACGAGATCGTGCTGCTCGCGCGCATGAGCCCCAGCGCGGTGAGCGCCATCGTGAACACGAGGATCACAGTGAGTCGGAGGGGTCGGTACGTTCGGGCCATCGCGTCGGGTTTGTTCGGGAGTCGCCCCGACCGCACCTGCCGAGCCGGGCAATTGCCCCAATCTTCCCAGCAACGCCGCCGCGGTGACTCCAAGGAGCAGGGTACCCGAGGACGGCGGAAGGCGGCACGTCGCCCTCGCCGGTCATTTGGGTGACGTCGATACAGTTCGCGCCGCGCTGACCGACCCCCGTCCCGAGGTCCGCGCGACCGCACTCGGCGCGCTGGCGCGGCTCGACGCGCTGACCGACGTCGACGTGCGCGCCGGCCTTACGGACGAGGCGCCGATAGTTCGGCGCCGCGCGTGTGAGCTGTCGGTCGCGTTCGCGGTCGACCTCATCGACGCGCTACGCGACGAAGACGACATGGTCGTCGAATCGGCGGCGTGGGCGTTGGGCGAACGGGCCGAGAGCGCCGACGCCGCGGCGGTCACCGCGCTGGCCGCCACCGCCACCGCGCACGACGAACCGCTCTGCCGCGAGGCGGCGGTCGCCGCATTGGGCGCGATCGGCGACCCGGCCGGCCTGGCCGCCATCCTCACTGCGACGAGCGACAAGCCCGCGGTCCGGCGCCGCGCCGTGATCGCCCTGGCGCCGTTCGACGGACCCGAGGTCGACGCCGCGCTGCAGCGCGCGCTCGACGACCGGGATTGGCAAGTCCGCCAGGCCGCCGAAGACCAGCTCCGCGACGACTAGCGGTTGGACCCCATGAACATGACCTTGAGCGAGTCGAACGACTCGAGGCACTTGCCGGCCCCGAGGACGACGCACTCGAGCGGCGCGTCCACCAGATGCACGGGGATGGCGGTCTCTTCCGCCAGTCGCCGGTCGAGGCCGCGCAACAGCCCGCCACCGCCCACCAGGTTGATGCCCTGCACGATGAGGTCCTGGGCCAGCTCGGGCGGCGCTTGACCGAGACACTGCACGACGGAGTCGACGATCGCGCCCACCGGCTCCTCGATCGCGTCGCGCACTTCCTCGGGCGACAGGATCACCGTCTTGGGTAGTCCCGACATGAGATCGCGGCCGCGAACCTCGGCCTTCATCTCGTCTTCGGCCGGATAGGCCGAACCGATCGCCATCTTGATTTCTTCTGCGGTGCGCTCGCCGATGGCGATCCCGTACTCGCGGCGCACGTAGGTCTGGATGGCGTTGTCGATGTCGAAGCTGCCGACGCGAATCGCCTGCAGCGCGACGATCCCGCCGAGTGAGATCACCGCGGTCTCGGTCGTGCCGCCGCCGACGTCGACAACCATGTTGCCGAGTGGTTCGTGGATCGGCAGGTTGGCGCCGATCGCCGCCGCCATCGGCTGTTCGATGAGGTACGCACCGGCGGCGCCGGCGCGCCGCGCCGCTTCCTCGACGGCGCGCTTTTCGACTTCCGTAATTGCCGAAGGGACGCAGATCAGCACGCGGGGGCGGTTGAAGCGGGTGACACCGGTGCGTTGCAGGAGCAGGCGGATCATCCGCTGGGTGATCTCGAAGTCGGTGATGGCGCCTTGGCGCAGTGGTCGCACGGCGACGATGTAGCCCGGCGTGCGGCCGATCATCTGCCAGGCCTCGTGACCCATGGCCAACACGTCCTGACTCCGGCTGTTCAGAGCGATGACGGTGGGCTCGTTGAGGACGATGCCGATGCCCCGCGTGTACACGAGCGTGTTCGCGGTGCCGAGGTCGATGGCGAGGTCCCTAGCCAGTGCGATCCCTCCACGGATCGCGCTGCTGCGGGCGGTGCTCCGGGGCGAGGGCCTTCAACTCGCGGTTGAACTCTTCGATGCCGTATTCGACCGACGTGGGCTGGCGGTGCCGCAGCCAGAGGATCAGCCACCCGATCCCGCTCAGCACGAACGCCATAAAGAGATAGAGAAGATTGCTCACGGCGTGGCCGCCCAGGCCTCGCCGTCGGCCCAGGTCTCCTTCTTCCAGATGGGCGCGGTCGCCTTCAGCGTGTCGATGCAGTAGCGGACCGCGTCGAAGGCCTCGTCTCGATGGGCGGCACTGACCACGGCGACGACTGCGACGTCGGTGACCTCGAGGTGACCGACGCGATGCAGCATGGCGATGCGGCCGACAGTCGGCCACTTCAGCCGAACGTCGTCGGCAATCGCCTGGAGTCCGGGGACGACTTCTTCTTCGTACGCCTCGTAGTCGAGCGCGGTGACGCCGTCGCGCCCCGGCGCGTGGTCACGCACAGTGCCGGTGAAGGTGACCACGGCGCCGCACGACGCCACCGTCGCCCACGCCTGTGCGTCGACCACTGGTAGCGGTTCGCGGCAAACGCCTAGCCATGAATCCCCCGTCGGCAGCCGCAGCATGGACCCAATGGTAAAGGAGGTTGCGCGTGCCCGACGCCTCGACGCCGAAGGCCACCTCTATATTTCGACATATGGAGGTGGGTGATGGGCTTGGTGACGATGAGCCCACTGCTGGGTGGATTTCGCCCGATGATCGCCTCTGGCGGCACCCATCTGAAGTAGCAATCGCGCCACCGCGACGCGCCCGCACCGAGCCGCGCCTCTGGACCGTGGCGGTGTTGGCCGGGCTGATCGCGTCGATGCTGACGTCGGGCGTGATCGTCGCCGCCGGCGGATTCCGCAAGACGGTCGTGCGCGACGCGGCCAACGTGTTCCCCGTCAACGGCGCCAACGACACCGCGCTCGGCACGACGCACGTGGAGCAGATCGCCGAACACATACGGCCGTCGATCGTCCAGATCGACGTCGAGACCGACGGCGCCAAGGCCAGCGGGTCCGGCGTGCTGTTCAAGACCGACGGCCACATCCTCACCAACCAACACGTCGTGGCCGGTGCGCGAACCATCTCGGTCGTGTTGGCCGACGGTCGCGAACGGACCGCCAAACTGGTCGGCGTCGACGAGGACACCGACATCGCCGTCGTGAAGATCGACGGCATCGAGACGGTCGCCGCGCCACTCGGATCGGCGACCCACCTCAAGGTCGGCCAGGTCGCGGTCGCCATCGGCGAGCCGCTCGGATTGGCCGGCGGACCCACGGTGACGAGTGGCGTCATCAGCGCCGTCGGTCGCCAGGTCGACCGAGCGGGTGGCTCCCTGCTCGACATGATCCAAACCGACGCGGCCATCGCACCCGGCTCGTCGGGTGGCGCGCTGGTCGACGGCGCCGGTGCGGTCATCGGCATAACCACGGCTATCGCCGTCACCGACGTGGGCGCCGAAGGTCTCGGGTTCGCTACGCCCATCGACATCGCCCGCGACGTGGCCGAGCAGCTGATCGCCAGCGGCCATGCGGTGCATGTGTGGCTCGGCATCAAAGGCGGCGACCTCGACAAGACCAAGGCCGACGCCATGCACCTCACCGGCGGTGCCGTCGTCAAGAGCGTGTGGGACAACAGCCCGGCCGCACTGGCGGGGCTGACCGCGAGCGACATCATCGTCAGCGTCGACGGCAAGCCCGTTACGTCGATGGTGGGTCTGGTGGTCGCGCTGCGATCACGGCGACCCGGTGAGGTCGTCAAGCTGACCGTTCACCGAGGCACGGCCAAGCCGCGCATCATCAACGCCACGCTTACCGAAAAGCCGGCGACGCTCCCGAAGACGTAGCGCTAGCTCGAGCGGCGACGGCGACGGGCGCGCACGAGGGCGATGACGCCGGTCGTGGCCGCAGCGATCATGCCGGCAGCCAGCCCATGACGTCGTAGATCACGTGGGAGTTGCCGTGAGAGTTGAAGACGCTGACCGAACCGTCGTCGCCGACCGGCGCGATGACGAGGTTGGGGATCGACTGGCCGGGCGCGAAGTTGACGTTCGAGGTGCCGGTGCCGGGGGGCTTGTGGCCGGTCGGGAAGACCTGGAGGTAGCCGAATGACGTCGGCTGGGTGACGGTGACGTTGAGAACCACCGCGCCGACGCCGCTGTCGGGAATCCCGCCCTTGCCCAGCACCTTGAACGGCAGCGTCTCGCCCGGGCCGACCGCACCACTGACGTCGTCTGGCACCTGGGGCTCCTCGGGGCGCGTGTCGAGGATGCGTGTCGGTTGCAGCGGGTGATAGAGGCGCGGCGCGGGAAGTCCTGTAACGAATTCATCGCCGGCGCCGCCAAGATGCACGCCCTCGAACAACTTGACGTTGTTCGGACCGACGCCGGAGCGAGCGGCCCAAAAGCCGTTCGAGACCGCGAAGTCCGGAACACCATCGGCGTCAAAGTCGCCCAGCAAGGGCACGTCGCCTGGATTGCCGAGCACCAGCCCGGCGACGAGATCCGGGTTCGGATCCTTGCCCGACTTCACGAACCACCGGTTTCCGCTGTAGGTGATGAAGTCGGTCGTGCCGTCGCCGTTGTAGTCGGCAACCATCGGGACATCGCCCGCGGTTCCCATCGTTACCCCGGCGACCAGGTCCGGGTTCGGATCCTTGCCCGACTTCACGAACCACCGGTTTCCGCTGTAGATGATGAAGTCGGTCGTGCCGTCGCCGTTGTAGTCGGCAACCATCGGGACATCGCCCGCGGTTCCCATCGTTACGCCGGCGACCAGGTCCGGGTTCGGATCCTTGCCGGACTTCACGAACCACCGGTTTCCGCTGTAGGTGATGAAGTCGGTCGTGCCATCGCCGTTGTAGTCGGCAACCATCGGGACATCGCCCGCGGTTGCCATCGGCAAGCCGGCGATCAACGGGGCGTCTGGGTTCGCGCCCGAGGACACATACCACTTGCCGCCGCTATACAGCGCGAGATCCGAATGGTGGTCGGCATTGAAGTCCGCCGAGCCCAGCATGTTGAGCGGGCAACCGGAGGACCGGAACTTGCCCGCGGTTATTGGACACCGGTCGGCGGCATCGGTGACGCCATCGCCATCCGAGTCCGGCGGGTCCGCGGGTGCCGTGCCACACGCCTGCTGGCGGCCGGTGTTCGGCGCGCCGAGGGTGCCAATGTCGTCACCCTGATTCACCGTGGTACCCGGGTGGCCGTGATCGGTCCAGCACGAGAACGCACCAGCCGTCACGTTCCGAAGTTCGATGTGGGCATGACGCGCGGTGTAACAGAAGGTCGGTGACTGCGCGAACGGTTCGCTCGTGATCTTCCCGATTGTCATGCCGTTCGTGTAGGGCGCCGCCGGGATGTTGTCCAGGTGCTCGTACTCGACCCACCCGACTGCGACACCGCCAACGAACACGTTCAAGGTGATCCCATGGCCAGCCACATTCGGCCCAGCGCTCGAGCACGTGTCGTTCGATCGATTGAATGAGAACGTCACGGGTCCGTCCGGACTTGTGACGAGCAGCTTCACGTCAGTGCCAGAGCCGGCGTAGAGATCGGTCGCCCAGTCGCCGCCGCCGGGTGTGTGATGTACAGATGGATGGCTGGAAAGCCCGGCACAGGTGCTCTGGCCCGCCGGGCACGAGTCGACGTACGGCGGATCGACGTTGACGTCGTAAGCCCACTTGCCCGTGAACGGCATGCCAACGACAGCGTGGGCTGTCGCTGCGGTCGCGGCCGATGTCCCGATCCCGGCCAGGGAGCATGCCGCCAGGGCGAGCGCTAGGGCGCCGATCAGGGCCGCTGGCGATCGCCGCCCTGACCGCTGCCGTACGGTAAGCCTCACCCCTGAACCTCCCCGACTCTGAACCGACGAGTCCGCCCGCTGCTTGCTCGTCGCCGAGATGATGACCGAAGGCCGCGTTCATTACCAACGGCCTCGACGGTCAGCCGAGGTGTCGGTGCGAGAGCAACAGAAAGCGCTACTTCACACCGACACGTTGCAGGGCAGACGTAGCGCGGAAGGCGTAGCGCTAGCTCGAGCGGCGACGGCGGCGGGCGCGCACGAGGGCGATGACGCCGGTCGTGGCCGCGGCGACGACGGTGACACTGCCGCCAAGGATCACTGCCTGACGCCGCTTGGCGCTGAGGCGACCCCACCACGAACCGACACGCGACGCGACAACCGCTTCCTCATTCGTCGACGTCGCCGTCCACCCGAGCTTCTTGAGTCGGTCGTTGGCGACAACCCACGTGTGCTCGCGATACGGCGCGTACGACGGGACGGCCCACGACAGGCCGAGCCCGTAGGCGAGGCGCGACAGTCGCGACCGAACCGCGTCGGGAAGCGGAAGTCGCCGGCCGCCCACCAAGTCGGCGGCTACTTCTTCCTTCACCCAACCGTCGGGCGCAACGTTGAACACGCCGTGACCGGTGGCGTGCATCACCGTGACGATCGCGCCGGCCAAGTCGTCGACCGCGAGGTACTGCGCGGGCCGCGCTCCCGGCGCCAGCGCGAGCGTCACCCAATCGGGACTGCCGGTACCGAGCGTTACCGTCGGTCGCAGCACGACGACGTCGGCCGACGGATGCTCGGCGCGCCAGTCGCTCAGCAACCGCTCGACTTCGCAGTGCGCGCCGGCGAACCCGGCACCGGGGTTGGGCCGCAGCGTGCCGTCCTCGGTGAGCGGCACCGGGTTGTCGGGCCACGCGCCGTAGACGGTCGCCGATGAGACGTGCACGACGCGTTGCACACCCGCGCCGCCCGCGGCATCGAGCACGCGGCGCGTGCGATCGACCGCGTCCTGCTCGGCCGCCGCGGCGCGCCGCGGCGTGCCCAGCGTCCAGTCGGTGTGGATGAGAACGTCGCCGTCCTCGAAGATCGGCTTTAGGTCGTCCACCGCAAGATCGGCGAGATGGAAACGCAGCTTGGGCGAGCCGGCGACCGGCGGCCGGTGGTCGAGGCCGATCACCTCGTCGACGCTGTCGTCGGACTGCAGGCGGGCCAGCACACGCTGGCCGAGTTGGCCGGAGACCCCGGTCAAAATAACGGTGGGCACCCCCCTACGATGGCCCTGATGAGCAGCGGAGGTCCACCCGAAGGCGCGAATCCTTTCGAAGGGATGCCGCTTTTCCGTGATTTGCAGGGATTGTTCGCGGCGCAGGGACCGGTCAACTGGGACATTGCTCGCCAGGTCGGCGTGTGGACGGCGGCCGAAGGCGTCGCCGAACCCAACGTCGAGCCGCTCGTCCGCATCAACTTCGAGGAGCTGGCGCGCGTCGCCGAACTGCACGTCGCTGACGCGACCGGATGGCCGACCTCGCTCGCCGGTCGCAGCGTCAGCGTCCGACCGGTCACCCGGGCCGAGTGGGCCGCCGTCGCCCTCGAGGCGTACAAGCCGCTGTTGGAGCGCCTGGCCGACGCCATCGGCGGGGCGAGCGACGACGCGCCCGGCGACGCGCCGGATGACCCGACAATGGCGTTCCTCGGC
>DASRJI010000022.1:0-4925 GCA_035649535.1 Acidimicrobiales bacterium
CGACATGGATATCGAGATCGCTCCACTCGTCGGCCGTGCCGGCCGCGATCGATCCCGCCAGTTCAACGCTCGTGACCCGCGGATCATCGTTGAGCGCTGCTCGGGCCCGCTCGTACAAGCCTTCGTAGCGACGGTCGACAACGTCGAAGCCTCCTGTCGCCACGCCGTATGTTCGCGCTGAACCGCTAGAGATACGTCCCCGCTAGCCACGTGAACGGCTGGATGGTGCCCCAAGGCGTGACGTGCTCCTCTCGCCGGCTCGCTACTACTCGGAGGCCATCGCCGAGCGCGCCGATGAGAGCATCCACGTCATAGCGCGCCACCGGAAAGCCCGAGCACTCCGTCGGGCCATCGGCCGCGAAGGTCCCGATGATCACGCCCGCGCCAGGCCGCAGATTCGCCCGCATCGACTCGACGTAGCGCCGCTGGTCGCCGCGTCGAACGAGGAAGTGGAATACCGCGCGGTCGTGCCACAGTCCGTACGGCCTGTCGCTCTGCCAGTCGAGGATGTCGGCCACCATCCACGCCGCCCGGTCGTCGCTGCCCACGCGATCGCGGGCAAGTTGCAAGGCGGCGTCCGACAGGTCGACGACCGATACATGCTCGTAGCGCCGATGGAGGAGCTCGTCCACCAACGTCGATGCGCCCCCGCCTACGTCGACAACAGGCGCATCGGTCGGAACGTCGAGCAGCTCCACCAGCTCGAGCGACATGGATGGCGCCGCTTGGAACCAGCTCACCGCGTCGGCACCGCGGGCGAGATAGCGCTCGTTCCAATCGACCGAGCCGCCGTCCGTCTGCATCCGGCCATTGTCGCCTGCACCGGCGACTAGATGGAACGATCGCGACAGGAGATGATCAGAGCGTGACGGACGACTCGAAGATTTCGGGCATGTTGGCGGCCGCCCGACAGACGCTGCCCCATCGTCCGTCAGCGTCCGAGCTCCCGACGCTCATCGCGCGCGGTGCGTTGATCGTCGACATCCGCCCCGCGGCGCAGCGAGCGCGTGACGGCGAGCTGGCCGGCGCGCTCGTCATCGACCGCAACGTCCTCGAGTGGCGGCTCGATCCAACGTCGCCCGACCGCATCGAAGAGACCAGCGCGGACCGCGAAATCGTGATCGTGTGCGACGAGGGTTACTCGTCGAGCCTCGCCGCCGCGTCGCTGCAACTGCTCGGCCTCCGCGGCGCCACGGATCTCGACGGAGGCTTCCAAGCAGTCCTGCGCAGCCGCTAGCGGCCGCCGCCGCGCTCGATGCGGCGCCGGACCGCTTCGAGCTCGGCGTCGACCTCCGCCGCCCGTTCCTGCTCCATCGCGAACTTCTCCTCTGGCGTGGCATTCATCTCGCGCTCTTTCCGGTCCAGCGTCGCGTTGGCGCGGTCCTTGAAGTCGCCGACCACGTCATCCAGCTCTCGCTTCTCACGACGCAGCACTGCACGAATGCGATCCCACGTGCTCATCCCAGAGAGGCTACGGCGACAGCAGGCGGACCGTTACTCCCCCGTCGACGGATCGATCACCGCCGAGACCCGGCTGATCGTGTTGGCCGGGAAGCCGCCGCAGTCGGCGTGCTCGCGGACGGCCGCCTCGTCCTCGGCGACGTACACGCAGTAGATCTTGTCGCCCGCGACGTAGCTCTGCAGCCACTGGGCGCGGGGCGACATGTCGGCGAGGACTTGGTTGGACTTGGCCGAGATGGAGTGGAGTTCGGCGGCGGTCAGCGAAGAGGCGCCGGGGAGCTCGCGCTCGATCAGGAACTTGGGCATGTGCTGTCTCCTTGGTGAGTGATTACGGACATCACCTCGGAAGATACGGAGGACGCCCCCGCCCGCTCATCGGGCGCTATGTGTATTCGCGCTGCGCCCCGTATGGGTATTTCAGGGTACGAGCATCTTGTTCTCGTAGGCGAAGGCAGTCGCCGCCGAGCGCGATGACACCTCGAGCTTGGTGAAGATGTTCGAGACGTGGCGGGCCACGGTTTTCTCGCTGATGTAAAGCCCGGTCGCGATCTCGCGGTTGCTCTGGCCTCCGGCGACGAGGCGCAGCACCTCCACTTCGCGAGACGTCAAGCCGCACGGGGCCGGCTCCGGTCCGGCGTCCAGTGCCTGAAGGTCGGCGACGGCACCGATGCGCTCGAACGCCGAGCGGGCGGCCGCGCACTCCCGGATGGCGGCGTCCTCGTCGCCCAGGGCGACATAGGCCTTCGAGAGCAGCACCCGGATGCGGGCCGTTTCGTAGGGCGAGTCCAACTCCTGCCACAGCGTGAACGCCAGTCTGAGCGCGGCGAGCGCGGTGACCGTCTCGCCGCTGGCCAGTGCCACCGCACCGCGACAACGCTGGCCGATGGCGCGCAGGCCCGGGCTGTCGAAGTCGTCGGCGATTGCGACGATCTCGTCGGCCGATGCGTGGGCCAGGTTGAGCTCGCCGGCTGCGAGGGCGATGTCGACCTGCGCAGCGAGCAGCGGCGCCCGCTCGAGGCGGCTGCCGCCAAAGCCGGCCAACGCCGCAGCAATCGACGCGGCGGCGGCGTCGATCCGGCCCTGCGCCAAACGCAGGAGTGCGAGCCCCGGCTGTGGGTCCCGGCCGATTTCGTGGGTGCGCGTGTAAGCATCCTCCGCGCCGGCCAGGTCGCCGCGACGGCGCCTGATGTCGCCGACCTCGTAATAGCCGTCTGCCACCACGAACACGTCGATGTCGACCATCTCCTGGGCCGCCGCTAGCGCCTCGGTCTCCGCCTCGTCCCACGATCCGCGGTGGTGAAGGATCTCGGCGCGGTGCACGCGGCAGATGCCCGGGTACAGCGACGCCACCGGCAGTGGCGAGCACCACTTGGTAGTCGCGTCTGTCCACTGCTCGGCCCGGCGGAAATCAACCAGCTCGTGGCAGGCGCCCAGCAGTCCGCAGTAGATGGCGCCGGTCCACATCGGTTTGAGCTTGTCCGAGAGCGCGGCGAGCATCGCCTCGTCGAGGAGAGCCAGCCCGTCTCGCACTCGGGCCTGCTTGATCCGGGCGCGGCCTTCGAAGAACACACCAAGGGCCACCAACGTGTCGTCGTCGAAGCGGCGTCCCAAGTCCTGCATGCGGTGCGCCGAGGCCACCGCCGCCTCCAGGTCGCTCCCCATCAGGCGGGCCGTCTCGAGGTAGAGCGGATATCCGTGCTCGGCGCCCTCGGCCTCTTCGGCGAGCAGCCGTTGGGCACGAGCCAGCCAGCCATCGGCCTGCACACCCTCGCCCTTGAGGCGCATGTAGATCGCCAGCATGAAGGCGGACAGAGCCGCGCGTCGTGGGGCCGCCGCCTCGACGTGAAGCCTGTACGCCTCGGTGTACGCCTCGATTACCTCGTCGGCCCGGCCGAGCCAGTGCGCGCACTCCCCCAGTGCGTCGAGGTCGGTGGCATCCAGGGCGTCGCACGCGCCGAACGCGTCGTACGCCACCTGCCACTCTCGAAGCCCGAAGGCCTCGTGCGCCCGCGCCCGGTCGTCCACCAGCCCATTTTTATGTCCCGACGGCCGCTCGCGGGAACGCGCAGGCTGGCGATCGCCCCTAGAGCGTGGCGCACTGACCGCTGCGCGTGAAGGTGACGATGTTCGGCTGACCGCTGTTCGTCACCGCGGGCGTGTTGCCGGAGCAGCTCAAGTTGCCGAGGATCCGGTTGGCCTCGATCTCCTGGGCGGGAGCGTCCGGCGTGGGTCCGGTGCCGCTGTTGCCGGTGACGATCGCGTGGCCGCCGATCCTCGTGTTCCCACTGAGCTCGACGCCGGCGGTGTTGTTCGTGAGCTGCACTGAAGATGCGACCGCGTTGCCCGCGCAGAGGAACTCGGGGTCTCCGATCTGCACGAACCCCGTCGCTCCGGAGACCGACACACCGCCGCCGACCGTGGATCCACACAGCGCGACGCGGCCGGTGCCGTTCGCGGTGACCGAGCCGCTCACGGTCGAGTTCGCAATGAAGATCCGGGCGCCGCCCGAGGCGCTGATGTTGCCTGCGATGTTCGCGTTGCTGACGCACCATGTACCGCTGCCCGCGGCGAAACCGGCATGACTGCCGGTGATCGAGTTGGTGCAACCAACCACGGTGAGCGCTGTCGCCGAGGAGGGTGTCGTTGGATCGACGCTGTCAGTTGTCACCGTCGCGGTGTTCGATGCGTTCCCGATGAAGCCCGCGCCCGCCTGCGCGGTCAGCGCGAACGCCGCCGAGGTGCCGGCGGCCAGGCTGTTCCACGTACAGGTCACGGTCCCGGCGGTAAAGGGCGAAGGCACGCTGCATGAGTCCGGCGCGTCGGTCGTGACACCTGGCACGAGCGACACGAACAGGAGGCCGGTCGGAAGGACATCGGTGAGCACCGTGTTCAGGCCCTCACCCGGCCCGGCGTTGCTGACCGTGATGGAGTAGGTGATGTTGGATCCCGGCTCCGCGGTCGCCGGGCCCGTCTTCGTGACGCTCACGTCGGCGACCGGCAACTGCAATTCGAACGCACCAATGTCGGCGAGCGTGCTGCCCGACCCGGGCCGTGGCTCGCCGCGCTGGTCCACCGAGAGAGCCGACAGCCCCGCGTCGTAAGCCGGACTGGTGCGCGGGATCGACATCGTGAGTGTCGGACCGCCGAAGTCGAACGGCTGTGAGGAAAGTTGCGGGTCGCCGGTCACGGCGGACACGCCACAGGCCTTACTTGCCGCGGCATTGGTCTCGATAAGATTCCGATTGGCAACGGGCGCGGTGACCGTGCCACCGTCGTTGGTGCAGTCAACGCCCGAGTTCGCCAGGATCGAGTTGGCGATCGTCAGGGTCGCCGTCCCGTCCTGCTGGCGGTTGTACACGCCGCCGCCCGGGTTCCCGGCAATCGTCGAGTCGCTGATACTGACGACACCGTTGTGGTTGAACACCGCACCGCCGAGCGCCACACCGGCGTTGGCCCCGCTCCCG
>DASRJI010000023.1:0-74280 GCA_035649535.1 Acidimicrobiales bacterium
GTGCGTCGCGTGCTGGCCGCCGCGCTCGAGTCGGAGGACGCGCTGGTGCGCGACCACGCCCGGTGGGCGGCCGACAAGCTGGGCGTGACCCGACCGGCGACGGCGTGAGCCACCTCTTCGTCACCAACGACTTCCCTCCGAAGATCGGCGGGATCCAGTCGATGTTGTGGGAGTTGTGGCGGCGACTGCCGCCCGATCGGGTGACGGTGCTCACGACTTCCTACGCCGACACCGATGCGTTCGACGCCGACCAGGCGTTCCGCGTCGAGCGCGCCGGTCGGGTGCTGTGGCCGACGCGCGGCCTCCGGCATCGGGTTGAGCGGCTCGCCGCCGAAGTGGGGGCGACCGCCGTCGTTCTCGACCCGGCCCTTCCCGTCGGCGTGATCGGGCCGCGGTTGCGCATGCCGTACGCCGTGGTGCTGCACGGCGCCGAGATCACGGTTCCGGGTCGGCTACCGATCACCCGGCGGCTACTGGCGTCCACCGTGCGCGGCGCGACCACGCTGATCGCGGCGGGCGGCTACCCCGCGGCCGAGGCCGCCCGCGCCGCGCGCCATCGGAAGGTGCCGCCCACGGTGATCGTGCCGCCGGGTGTTGATGTGGAGCGGTTTCGCCCGGCGACGGACGTCGAGCGCAAGACCATGCGCGCTCGGTTCGACATCGCCGAGGACGCGCTGGTGGTCGTCAGTGTGTGCCGGTTGGTGCCGCGCAAAGGACTCGATGTCCTCATCGACGCGGCCGCGCAGCTGCGCGTCGAGTTCCCAAACCTCGTCGTCGCCCTGGCCGGTGCCGGCCGCGATCGCGACCGCCTTCAGCGCCGCATCGCGAGGACGGGTTCGCCGGCGCGCCTCGTCGGTCGCGTCGAGCACGACGACCTGCCTGGCTTCTACAGCTGCGCCGACGTGTTCGCGCAGCCGTGTCGCAATCGCTGGTTCGGCCTCGAGCAGGAGGGTTTCGGCATCGTGTTCGTCGAGGCGGCCGCGTGCGGTGTCCCGCAGATCGCCGGCCGCAGCGGCGGTTCGCACGAAGCGGTGGTGCACGGCGAGACCGGACTGGTGGTAGACGCGCCGCGGCGGCCCGACGCGGTGGCGGCAGCACTGCGTGAGCTGCTCGTCGACGCCGACACTCGCGCGCGTATGGGTGCTGCGGCGCGTGCTCGCGCCGAGGAGGAGTTCGACTACGACGTCTTGGCCGCGAAGTTGGACGCCGCCTTGCTCGACCTGGAGGGCGCGTGAACGACCGCATCATTGCTGCGTCCTGGATCGGTACGGGCCTGTTCGCGTTGACCGCGGTGGGCGACGTCGTGACGGCGGACTTGAAGGTGCCGGCCTTCGTCGTGGCCATGGCCATGTTCGTCGTTGGCACCGGCGTGTTCCTCGCCGCCCTCGTGATCGCGGCGGGCCGCAGTCGCGACAAGGAGATCGGGATGGGCGGGCTCTTCTTCCTCCAGGGCTCGGCGCCGGGCGACGTCCAGCGGCACTTGCTCGGATCCCTCGCCGTCGAGGTCGTCGTGGCCTTCGCGACAGCCGGCGCCAAGCCCTACACGAGCCTGGCTTTCGGGATCCTCGCTCCGGTGTACGGGCTGGGATTGGCCGGGCTGTGGGCGGCCAAGCGGGGCGAGTTCGGGCCCCGAGCGCCCAGGCCGCGCCGGGTTTGACGGTACGGTCGCGGGATGCAGTATGTGGTGCTCGTGGTGGGGTTGGAGTTCCCGGCCATCGTCGCGCTCGTCGACTGCATCAACCGGTATCCCGGCGACTTCGAAGGCGGCGCGGCGGACCGGAGTGCGTGGCTGCGATGGCTGTTGATCTCGCTGCTGCTGTGCCCGATCCTCGTTGGCTACGGCATCCTGCTCGGCTACTACTGGACGGTCGTCAAGCGCACGAGTCCCGTCATGCACCGAGGTCACCGTGACTGACCAGGCCACCGAGCACACGTATATCGACGCGCCCGTCGAACAGTGCTGGGCGGTTGTCACCGACTTCGGTCGTTACGCCGAGTGGGCCAACGACATCAAGGCGGTCATCGTCCTCGAGCGCGACAGTGCCGGACGCGGAACACGCGTGACGTATCGCGCCGGCGCGTTCGGTCGCAGTACGTCGTACACATTGGCCTACGACTTCAGCGAGGCCCCGAACCGCTTGTCGTGGGTGCAGGCCGCGGGCGACATCACGTCGAGGCTCGACGGCGACTACCGGTTCACGGCCAACGAGTCGGGCGGCACCGACGTCATCTATAACCTCGTCGTCGAGCTCAAGGTGCCGCTGCCGGGCTTCGTCAAACAACGCGCCGCGGCGCGGATCATCGGCACTGCGCTGCGCGAGTTGAAAGCGCGGGTCGAGGCGAGGTCGTCGGCCGCTTCGCCGTAGTTGTGAGAATCCTCCTCTTCACGGGCAAGGGCGGCGTCGGCAAGACAACCGTTGCCGCGGCGACCGCGCTGCGCTGCGCCGATCGCGGGCTCCGCACGCTCGTTCTGTCGACCGACCCGGCGCACTCGCTGGCCGACGCGTTCGACGTGTATCTCGGCTCGGTGCCCACGCCGATCGCCGACCGCCTCGCCGGCCAACAGCTCGACGCGACCGAACGGCTCGAAGAGACATGGGCCGATGTGCAGCACTACGTGATGCAGGTGCTCGACTGGGTCGGCGTCGACGCGATCGAGGCCGAGGAACTCTCGGTGATCCCCGGGCTCGACGAGGTGTTCAGCCTGGCCGACATCAAGTCGTTCGCCGGCTCGGGTGACTACGACGTGATCGTCGTCGACTGCGCGCCGACGGCCGAGACGATCCGATTCCTCTCGTTGCCCGACATCCTGTCTTGGTACATGGACCGGATCTTCCCGGTCGAACGGCGGCTGGCCAAGGTCGTCCGCCCGGTCCTGAACCGGGTCACGAGCTTGCCGGTCGCCAACGACGACGTTTTCGCCGCCATCCGCCGCTTCTACGACCGGCTCGACGGCGTGCGCGAGCTGTTGACCGACGGCGCCACCAGCAGCGTGCGTTTGGTCGTCAATCCCGAGCGCATGGTGATCGCCGAGGCGCGCCGAACCGCGACGTACCTCGCCCTGTTCGGCTATCACGTCGACGCCGTGATCGCGAACCGGTTGCTGCCTGAAGCCGTGAGCGACCCGTGGTTCGCGACGTGGAAGGCCACCCACGCCGAGCACCTCGGCGCGATCGAGGAAGGCTTCGCGCCGCTCCCGGTCATCAAGGCGGAGCTGGCCCCGGAGGAGCTGGTCGGTCTCGACAAGCTGCGGACGTTCGGCGACCTCCTCTACGGCGACAGCGAAGCGCACGAGGTGTTCCACTCGGGCGAGCCGCTGCGCATCAAGGCGCGCGGTAAGACGCGCGTCCTGTCGCTCGAGTTGCCGTTCGCTGACAAGGACGATCTCGAGGTCGGCCGCCGCGACGGGGAGCTGATCGTACGGGTGGGTCCGCACCGGCGGGCGATCGTGCTGCCGGACTCACTTCGCAAGCGCGAGGTCGGGCGGGCCAAGATGGTGGACGACCGCCTAGAGATTTCGTTTGTAGAGGGAGCCGGATGACGACCGAGGACAAGGCGAAAGAAGCGCTCGAGCACTTCCAGAACGCCGCGCTCGAGATGATCGCCGCGGCGCGCGCCGTGCTTGACGTCGCCGAGGAGTTGGTGAAGGACCCGACGCCGCTGACCGCATTCGCCATGGGCATGGCCCAGGCCGCGTCGCAAGCGGGCGCGGACGGACCGACGCCACAGCCGCGGGTGCAGCACATCCGCGTCTCGTAGCGGCGCATGTCGACCATCGGGGTCGACGTGGGCGGTACGAAGTGTCTCGGCGTTGTCCTCGACGACGCCGGTGATGTCGCCGCCGAGCACCGGGTGCCGACGCCCCAATCGCGTTCGGGGCCAGCGCTGGTCGACGCCGTAGCCGAGGTCGCACGCGAGTTGCAGGCCGGCCGGTCCGACCTCGTCGGCGTCGGCGTCCCCGGGATCGTCGATCGCGATGGCGTCCTGCGCTTCGCGCCCAACATCCCGGGCGTCACCGAGCTGGCGCTCCAGGCCGAGCTGGCCCGCCGCCTCGGCGTCGACGTGCGGATCGACAACGACGCAACGTGTGCGGCGTGGGCTGAGCAGCGCTTCGGCGCCGGGAGCGGCCGCCAGCACATGATCCTCGTGACCTTGGGCACCGGCATCGGCGGCGGGATCGTCATCGACGGCCGTCTCGTGCGCGGCGCCCACGGGTTCGCGGGGGAGATCGGCCACATGGTCGTCGACGCCGTCGGCGGCCTGCCCTGTCCCTGCGGTCAGCGGGGCTGCTGGGAGCGCTACGCATCGGGGAGTGGCCTCGGACGCCTGGCTCGGGAGGCGGCTCACGCCCAGCAGATCCCGCACGTAGTCGACCTGGCCGGCGGCGACGCCGAGGCGGTCCGCGGTGAGCACGTCACCCAGGCCGCGGCCGAGGGTGACCCCGATGCTCAGGCGGTCATGGACCGCTTCGGCTGGTGGGTGGCGCTGGGTCTGGCCAACCTGGCCAATGCGTTCGACACGGAGTGTTTCGTGCTCGGCGGCGGTCTGGTCGAGGCGGGATCCATCCTGCTCGACCCGGTCCGGGCCGCGTTCTTGGACCTGGTCGAGGCGGCCGAGCACCGGCCGCCGGTCGAAATCGTGGCCGCCACGCTCGGGGAGCGAGCAGGCGCCATCGGGGCCGCTCTACTGGCCGCCACGCCTGAGCGTTAGCTAGGCCAAACGCGAAGGTGCCGGTTCTCGGGCGCTGGGGAACCCGAGAACCGGCACACAACTGCCCCTAACAACGGAGCAAGAGCGGAAATCTCGCGTTCCTTGCGAAAATTTTCCCGAGCACGGCCCCACGTAGCCTGAGGCGATGTTGGTCGGCACGACCCTGCCGCAGTTCAGCACCGACGTCGAAGGCGCCGTGGCGACTGCGGTTCGGGCCGAGGCGCTGGGCCTCGACGGGGTCTTCGTGTTCAACCACCTGTGGCCGATCGGCCAGCCCCACCGACCGGCGATCGAGTGTTTCACCCTGCTCGCCGCCATCGGCCAGGAGACCCGGCGAGTGCGGATCGGACCGCTGGTCGCCCGGATCGGCCTGCTGCCCGACGCCGTCCTCGTCCACACGATCGCCAGCCTTCGCCGTCAGATCGGGGACCGGCTGATCGCCGGCGTGGGGGCGGGCGACCGGCTCAGTGCCGAGGAGAACGTCGCGTACGGCATCGAGTATCCGCCGGCGGCCGAACGGCTTGCCGCGGTCGAAACCGTGGTGCGGGCCTTGCGGGCCGACGGCATCGAGACGTGGGTCGGCGGGCGCTCGCCGGCGATCCGTCGGGTCGCGGCCGCGGCGGCGGACGCGCTCAACGTGTGGGACGCCACGCCGGCCGAAGTGACGGCCGAAGGCGCCGGGGTACCGCGCATCACGTGGGGCGGCCAGGTCGACTTGTCGGCGCTCGATGTCGACGGGTTGACCGCCTCGCTCCGCGGCCTTGAGGCGGCCGGCGCCGACTTCGCGGTCTGCGCGCCGATCAACGCGCCGTGGGATCGGGCCCTCGAAATGGTTGCCGGAGCCCGCGACTGCCTTAACTAACCTGGCGTGATGGAGTTCCGCCGCATCACCGGCCTGCCGCCTTACGTGCTGGGCATCATCAATGCCCTCAAGCTCGAGGCACGCCGAGACGGTGCCGACGTCATCGACCTCGGGTTCGGCAACCCCGACATCCCGTCGCCCGAGATCGCGGTCGAGAAGCTGGCCGAGGCGGCGCGCAACCCGCGGAACCACCGGTACTCGCAAAGCATCGGCATCCCGAACCTCCGCAAGGCGGTAGCCGACCGCTACCTCACCAAGTGGGGCGTCGAGCTCGACCCCGAGACCGAGATCATCACAACGATCGGCGCCAAGGAGGGTCTGTCGCACCTCATGTGGGTGCTGCTCGGCCCCGGCGACAGCGCGTTCGTGCCGTCGCCGTCGTACCCGATCCACATCTGGGCGCCGCTGTTCGCCGGCGCCGAGGTGCAACACATTCGGCTCGGTCCTGGTCAGAACTTCTTCGAGAACCTGCTCGAAGCGTGGGAGAACCAGTGGCCCAAGCCGCGCGTGATCATCCTCTCGTTCCCGCACAACCCGACCACGGCGTGCGTCGACCTCGAGTGGATGACGAAGATCGTCGACTTCGCCCGTGAGCACGACGTGGTCCTCGTCCACGACTTCGCCTACTCGGACACGTCCTTCGACGGCTACGAGCCCCCCTCGATCCTCCAGGTGCCCGGGGCCAAGGACGTCGCCGTCGAGCTGTTCACGATGACCAAGTCGTTCTCGATGGCCGGCTGGCGCGTCGGGTTCCTGTCGGGCAACCGCGAGATCGTCGCCGCCTTGGCCAAGCTCAAGAGCTATCTCGACTACGGCACGTTCCAGCCGATCCAGATCGCCGCCACCGTCGCCCTCAACGAGGCGCAGGAGTACCCGAAGCAGGTCAACGAGATCTACCAGAGCCGGCGTGACGCGCTGATCGACGGCCTGGCCCGCATCGGCTGGGAGATCGAGAAGCCCAAGGGCACGATGTTCGTGTGGGCGCCGGTTCCCGAGCCGTACGCAGAGATGAGCTCGCTCGAGTTCGCCCAGTTCCTCGTACGCGAGGCGGCGGTCGCCACGTCACCGGGCGCCGGCTTCGGGCCGGGCGGCGAAGGCCATGTGCGCTTCGCCCTCATCGAGAACGAGCAGCGCATCCATCAGGCGGTGCGCAATCTCAAGCGGGCGCTGACCAAGCTCTAGAACAGCGGCGTGGCCACGTCGAACCCGAGCGCGACCTTGCCCGCGTTCTCGAAGTTCGTCAGCCGCAGGTACACGTGCTGGTTCAGCACGTTGATGTCGCGCCAGATGCGCTGGATCACGCCGGGCTCGTAGATCGAGCTGGCGCCCGCCAGGAGGAACAGCTCATTCACCGCGTCGCGACACGTGGCCGCCGCCCACACGATGTGGCGGTGCAGCTCGGCCCGACCGTCGAGGGGCAGAGCGGTGAGGTCTTCGCCGGCGGCGAGACGGGCGTCGTAGCGGGCAAAGATCGCTCGCGTCGACTCCCGCGCCCCATGGACCGCCGCCATTGCGCGCCCTACGGTCGACTGGTTGACGGGATCGGCCGACGCGGGCTGGAACGTCGGCGGGCCGACCCGCGTCGGGAGGAGCGCGAGCAACTCGTCGACCAGGCGATCGGCCAAGCCGACGGCCATGGCCGCGAAGGGCGGGCCGATGAGGCTCACGAGCGGCAGCCGGTATTTGTGTCCGGCGTCGGTGGTCGGGCCGAAGAACGGGAACGTGCGGTGTTCCGGCACCGTCACGCCGTCCATGGTGAAGCTCATCGAACCGGTGCCCCGCAGACCGGCGACGTGCCAGTCGTCGATGATCGTGAGGTCGTCGATCGCCACGACGACCGAGCGGATCTCGGGCAGCCCGCCGATGCCGGGACGCGGCGCGCCGGACTCGTCGAGCACGATCGCGTTCGCCATCGCCCACCCGGCGTAGCCGATGCCGCTGGCGAAGGGCCATTTGCCGTTGACGACCAACCCGTCGGCCGTCAATTGCGCGCTGCCGCCGGGATTGAAGACGCCGGCCATCGGCACCACGCCGTTGGCAAAGACCTCCTCGCGTCCCTGGGCCGGCAGTTTCGCCCCGACCAGGGCAGCGCCGACACCGCAGATGAAGAGGCCCCACGCCGCACTGGTGTCCTCGTAGGCCATGGCCCGCACGATCTCGAACTGCTCGCCGAGTGCGACCAGGTTGGCGCCGCCGACCTCGGTCGGGGCGAAGGCTCGCCACAACCCCGCACCTTCGATGGCATCCACGACCTCAACGGGCAGGCCGCGTCTGTCCTCGGCTTTCTGGCAGTACTCGCGGGCGACCGGCGCGACCTCGGCGACGGCCTTCAGTGCGTCTTCTAGCGATGCGATGGCCATGCGGCCGATGCTAATTACGGAGTGGGAACGGGTGCACCGACGAGACCGTCGAGGCAGAACGCAACGCACGCGTCGGCGACCAGCTCGGGCGCCTCGCCCTTCTCGAACACAAACGTCAGCGCGAGTTGGTTGGTCACGCCGAGGATGGCGTGGCTGAGCCAGATCGGATCGGCGTCGCGGACGCGGCCGGCGGCGATCGCGTCCTTCACGTGCTTGGCCACGTCGGCAACGGCGACGTCCTGGCCACGACGGAGACTCGGCGCGAACGTCTCCTCGGACGATGCGAACTGGAGGAGTGTGAAGAGGTGGCGGTTCTCCGACAGCCACACCATCGAGGCGCGGATCCCGAGCTCGATGCGGCGGATGGGATCGTCCTCATCGCCGAATGACTGCTGCTGGCGCCGGCGGAGGTCCTGCTGGGCCTCCCGCAGGATCTCGAGGAACAGCTCCTCCTTCGAGGAGAAGTACCAGTAAAAGACGCCCTTGCCGACGCCCATCCCTTGCACAACTTCGGCGACCGATGTCGGGTGGTAGCCGCGCTCGGCGAACCGGCGCGCCGCGAAGTCCATCAGCTGGCGGCGCCGCTCCTTGCCTCGCTGGGTGAGCCGGCGGTTCACGGCCGTGACGGTACGGGCACCTTGACCGCTCGGTCAAGAAACGAGAGTTGTAGGTTTACGCGGCCATGGCGTACCGGCTGATGAAGATCATCCTGACGCCGATCCTCCGCGTGCTCTACCGGGTACGCGTCGAGGGGATCGAACACGTGCCGCCCGACGGCGCCTGCATCATGGCGAGCAACCACATCTCGTTCTCGGACTCGATCTTCCTGCCGCTGGTGCTCAAGCGGCGCATCACGTTCGTGGCCAAGGCCGAGTACTTCGAAGACCCGAAGACCGCGTGGTTCTTCCGCGCCGTCGGCCAGATCCCGATTGACCGCGGCGGGGGCTCGGCGTCGCAGCGGGCCCTCGATTCGGCCCGGCGGGTGCTCGAGGGCGGCGGCCTGTTCGGCATCTACCCCGAGGGAACGCGGTCACCCGACGGCCGGCTGTACAAGGGCAAGACCGGCATCGCCCGGTTGTCGTTGCAGACGGGCGCGCCGGTGCTCGCGGTCGCCATGGTCGGCACCAAGGAGGCCCAGCCGATCGGCCAGGTGGTGCCGCGGTTCTTCATGCCGATCACGATCAAGTTCTCCAAGCCCCTGCGATTCGACCGGTACGCCGACCGCAAGGATGATCCGCTCGTCCTGCGGCAGATCACCGACGAGATCATGTTCGAGCTGCGCGAGCTGTCCGGTCAGGAGTACGTCAACACCTACGCCAAGCGCAAGGGCCACGACGACGCCGACGCCGAGCCGGCCAAGCTGGCGTCGGTCGACAGCAACGGCGCGTCAGCGACGGCCACCGTCAGCGCCGCCGCCAGCTGATCGCAGCGTTAGAGGTGCTGTAGACGGCGGGTCGTGACGTCGTCGTACGAGTACGTCGTTCCGTCGTCGTCGGTGTCGTGGCTGGACGAATGCTCGACCTGCTCGATCGTGAGCGCGAGCTCCGGTGCGTACAGCTCGTCGATCGTCATGACGTCGTCGGGCGACTCGCTGTCGTGCATGTCGATGTGGGCGTGCACGACGTCGACCGCGGTACCGCCGACCTGCACGGTCTTCCGCTCGGTGATGCGGCCGGTCCCGGACAGGGCGATCGTGTACGTCTCGCCCTCTTCGGTAAACGTGCACTTCGACTTGATCTGCCACGTCGCACCGACGACGGCGGGGAGCACGAGCGTCCGGAACTCGGTGGTGTCGCACACCGTGGCGGGCATCGACACGTCGGCGTCGGCGCCGCCGGTCCCGTCGCTGCTACCGGTGACGTACCGGCCATCCGCGCGCCAGTCGATTTCGAGCACCTCCTGAACCTCGCCGTCCTCGATGGTGCGGTGCTGTTGGTGCGCCGGCTTCGTGTTGACGATGACCAGGTCCTCGTCCCACGCGTCGGTTTCCTTCTCGCCGTCGTCGTCGGACACGTCGGTGACGTGGTAGCGGTACGTCCCTGGCTTGGGGCCGGCGGTGGCGCCTGCGGGATTCGCCCGACGAGTGGTCGGTGTCGGCGCGACAGTGCTCGCGGTGGTTGTCTCCGTCGTCGGCGGCGCGATCGTGGTGGTGGCCGCGCCGGAGGCGTCGCTCGTTGATGTCGTCGTCGACGGTCGCAACGCATCGCTGACGTCAGCGTCGTCCATGGTGACCGCGCCGGCGATGCCCCCGGCGAACAGCATGACGATCACGGCGCCGAGCGCGAGCAGCTGCGTCCGGAGCCATCGAAAGAACTCGTTGTCCACCGCCACCCCCTTCATCCAGTTTGCCCTTGGATCGGCAGTTCTCCCGCGCACCTGAGGGTCAGTCGAAGGTGCCGTGGCGGCCGGCGCCTTCGGCGAAGCGGGTGGCGCCGGCGCGGGTCTCGCCCGAGCGGATCACCGCGAGGCCGAGGCGCATTTCGTTGGCGGTGGCGTCGTCCTCGCTCATTCCCCATTGCTCGAGCGCGGACTGGCGATCGCTGCGAAGGCACAGCTGCGGGAACCCGGCGAGCTGACGGGCGAGCTCGAGCGCGCCATCGAGTGCAGCGCCCGGCTCGGTGATGCGGTTCGCGAGCCCCATCGCTAGCGCCTCGTTGCCGCTGACGCCGCGGCCGGTGAGGATCAGATCCATCGCGTGGCTATGGCCGATGAGGCGTGGCAGCCGCACCGTTCCGAGGTCGATGAGGGGAACGCCCCAACGCCGGCAGTACACGCCGAAGACCGCGTCGCTCGCCGCCACGCGCAGGTCGCACCACAGTGCGAGTTCGAGGCCGCCCGCTACCGCATGGCCTTCGATCGCGGCGATGACGGGTTTGGCGAGGCGCAGCCGCGTCGGGCCCATCGGTCCGTCGCCCTCCATGCGCGCCGCGTTGCCTTCACCGGCGGCCACCGCTTTGAGGTCGGCGCCGGCGCAGAACGTCCCCGCCGCGCCAGTGAGGATGGCGACCGCGAGCGCGTCGTCGGCATCGAAGGACCGGAAGGCTTCCGCCAGTGCAGCGGCCGTCGGCCCGTCGACCGCGTTGCGGCGTTCGGGACGGTCGATGGTGACGACGAAGACCTCGCCGTCGATCTCGGTGCGAACCATGCGGCGATTCTCGCAGCCGTGCCGCGAACGAAACGTTCCGTTCACATCGCGGGGGTACCGTTTGTCACGTGCCCACGTACGTATTGCGTGTCTGGGTGCCCGACCGACCGGGCGCACTAGGTTCCGTCGCCAGCCGCATAGGCGCGGTCCGCGGCGACCTCGTGGGCATCGAGATCCTCGAACGAGGCGGCGGCCGGGCGATCGACGAATTGGTTGTCGACCTTCCCGATGCCGCCCTCGTCCCGCTGTTGCTCACTGAGGTCGGCCAGGTCGACGGCGTCGACGTCGAAGACGTGCGCCCCGCGCCACCGTCGCTGTCGGACCCACGCCTTGACGCCCTCGAGACCGCGGCCTTGCTTGTCGAGCAGACCGACGTCGACGGCCTGTTGCTCACGCTGGCCACCCACGCGCGCCACGACTTCGAGGCCGACTGGGCCGCGATCATCGACGCGACGTCCGCCGTGCCCCTCGCCGCCATCGGCACGCCGCCGCCCACACCGTGGCTGGCCGCGTTCGTCAGCGGCAGCAAGTCATCGGTGCGCGTCGCCGCTGGCGACAGCGGGCCCGACGACACCGCGTGGGCGCCGGTCGAGACTGCGGAACTGTCGGTTGTCGTCGGCCGTCGCGGCCGCCCTTTCCGCGCCCGCGAACGCCGCCAACTCGCCGCCCTGGCGCGCGTAGCGTCGAGTAGGTGGGCGGAACTGGCGAGCCACCGAGTGTCCTCGTAGACCCGGCGAGTGCGCACGAGCCGCCCTTAGGAGGGCGACTCGTGCGCACTCGCGGCGGGGGTCAGCTGTCGCCGCCGCGGGCGCGGACGCTGTAGAGCGGCTCGCCGAAGTGCCACTTGTTGCCTTCGGGGTCGACGGCCTCGTAGCGCCGCTCGCCGTAGAACTGGTCGCCGAGCTCTGCGGTGATGACGGCGCCCTCGGCAACTGCGCGGGCGTAATGGGCGTCGACGTTCTCGACGCTCACATTCACGATGCACGTGATCGCCTGCTCGGTCTCTTGCGGACTCGAGATGTCGTGCATCTCGTGTTCGGCGTGCCCGATCATGACGACACCGTCACCGTATTCGAGCCACGCCAGCATCTTGTCGTCCGACGTCTCCCCGCCCATGCGCGCCTCGCGGCGTTCGCGGAAGCCGAACGCGCGGGTGAGGAACTCGAGGGCGGCGTGTTCGTCGAGGTAGCCCAACCGCGGGTAGATGGCCGGTGCGCGCCACGCGCTGTTGGGCTGCAACGCGGTGTGTTCGATCGATGACATGAGTCGGTCCCTTTCTTCGGCGAGCTTCCACGGGTCGTTGTGAACGAGCGGCTGAAAGCTGTCGGCTGGTCTCTTCACTGCTACTTCGCCGATGTCGGCGGCCAGTTCGCGGATTCGTTTCCGCGCCCGGTTGAGGCGCGACCGCACCGTTCCTGCGGGAATGCCGAGCGCGACCGCGATGTCCTCATACGACAGGTCCTCCCATGCGTACAGCAGCAGCGCGTCGCGTTCGCCGTCGGGGAGCGCCGCGACGCGCTCGATGACTTGTGGCCACAACGCAGCGGCGTCGACCGACGCCACGACTGCGTCGGCCATGGCCACGTCGGGCTGGCGTTGCGCGATCAGCTGCGCGGTCGCGTTGAGCCGTCGCCCCTCCGTCCGCCGATGGCGGTTGAGCAGGTTCGTGGCGATGCCGTACAGCCACGGACGCGAGGTCGCGTACGCCGGGTCGAAGGCGTCGCGCCGCTCGAACGCGATGCGGAAGGTCTCGCCGAGGAGATCGTCGGCCGCGTCCCGACCGACGCGCCGGATCAAGAAGCGGAACAGCGGCGCGGCGTGCCGGTCGAATATCTCGGCGAACTGGCGCGGATCGCCAAGTGACGCCGTGATGACCGCCGCGTCGCTGCTCGTGCCCACGGGGATACTTGCCCGCTACGACGATTCGGTTCGCGCCCACCCACGGGACCGCTCGACGGCGCGCTGCCACCCGGCGTACTTGGCGTCGGCGCCGGCTTGACTCGCCTGCGGCGTGAACTCGCGATCGAGCACCCAGTGCGTCGCCAGTTCGTCGAGCGAGCCCCACACGCCCTCGGCCAGGCCGGCGAGGTAGGCGGCGCCCAGCGCGGTCGTCTCCTGCACGGTCGGCCGGGCGACCGGCACCTGTAACTGGTCCGCTTGCAATTGCAGCAGCAGGTCCATCACCGACGCGCCGCCGTCGGCCCGCAGCGCGGTCACTTCGTGTCCGCTGGCCGCGCTCATCGCCTCGACGACGTCACGCGTTTGGAACGCCATGGCCTCCACCGTGGCGCGCGCCAGGTGGGCGCGGCCGACGCCGCGCGTGATGCCGACGATCGTGCCGCGCGCGTAGGGATCCCACCACGGGCTGCCGAGACCGGTGAAGGCGGGGACGAGGTAGACGCCCTCGGTGTCGTCGATCGTCGCGGCAAGCGGCCCGATTTCAGACGCGTCGGTGATGACGCCGAGCCCATCGCGCAGCCACTGGATCGCGGCGCCGGTCACGAAGATCGCGCCTTCGAGCGCGTAGGCGACGGTGCCGTCGGCCAGCTCCCACGCGACCGACGTCAATAGGCCGTCGACCGGCTCGGGGCACGTTGGGCCCACGTTCATCAACACGAAGCTGCCGGTGCCGTAGGTGTTCTTCGACATGCCGGGCGCGAAACAGGCCTGGCCGAACAGCGCAGCCTGCTGGTCGCCACCGATGCCGCTGACGGGGATTCCCGCGGGCAGGCCGCAGCCGTCGACGGTCACGCCGAAGCGGCCACTCGAAGGCCGCACCTCGGGCAGTGCGCTCCGGGGCACCTCGAACAACTCGAGCAGTTCGTCGGACCACGCGCGCTGGCCGATGTCGTACAGCAGCGTGCGGCTTGCATTCGACGGGTCGGTCGCGTGCACCGCGCCACCCGTCAGGTTCCACAGCACCCACGTGTCGACGGTGCCGAAAGCCAGGTCGTCGTCGGCCTCGACGCCGCCCTCGGTGAGGAGCCAGCGCAGCTTGGTCGCCGAGAAGTACGGGTCGAGCACCAGACCGGTGCGGCGTCGCACGACGTCGAGGTGCCCGGCCTCGCGCAACGCGTCGCAGTACTCGGCGGTGCGGCGGTCCTGCCAGACGATGGCGCGGTGGCGGGGGAGGCCCGTCCGGCGGTCCCACACGACGGTCGTCTCCCGCTGGTTGGTGATCCCCACCGCGGCGATCGGCGCGCCGTCGAGCGAGGCGTGCAGCTCGGCGAGCGTCGTCCGCACCGCCTCGGCGATCTCGGTGGCGTCGTGCTCGACCCAGCCCGGCTGCGGGAAGTGCTGGGTGAACTCGCGGTAGGACCAGCCCGCTGGCTGCCCGGCCGCGTCGACGGCGAAGGCGCGGACGCCGGTCGTGCCTGCGTCGACCGCAATGACGATCCCGTCGGAGGCCGGCACGCCCGCGGACCGTAGTTTGTGCATACGGTCACATTTGCGAATCTTCGCGAACGGCCGCTGACCTGCGGTTTTGTGGCCGCGACCAGTTGCACTCCTGTAGTTACCGTGGTGTAGTTTGTTCTTCCCCCACCACAGGATGTGGTGGTTGGAAGGGTTGCGGGACCACAATATGTTGTGGTCTCTCGCGGGAGATCGAGGAGGGCTTTGATGGCGATTGCACCGGAGCGGATCGGGATTGGGATCCGTCGCCACTTCACCACAGCGGGGACGGACCCGTACGACCAGGTTGAGTGGGACCGGCGCGACGCCCGGATCACGAACTTCCGCGACGGCACCGTCGCCTTTGAGCAACTCGACGTCGAGGTTCCCGCTGGCTGGAGCCTCAACGCGACCAACATCCTGAGCCAGAAGTACTTCCGCGGGAACCTCGACAGCCCCGAGCGCGAGCGCTCGCTCAAGCAGGTCGTCGACCGCGTGGTCGACACGATCACCGCGTGGGGCACCAAGGACGGCTACTTCGTCGACGAGGCCGAGTCAGAGGCGTTCAACGCCGAGCTCAAGCACCTCGTCATCAATCAGAAGGTCGCGTTCAACTCGCCGGTTTGGTTCAACATCGGCGTGAAGGACACCCCGCAGCAGGCGAGTGCGTGCTTCATCCTCGCCGTCGACGACACGATGAAGTCGATCCTCAACTGGTACGTCGAAGAGGGCACCATCTTCCAGGGCGGCTCGGGGTCGGGCATCAACCTCTCGCACATCCGCTCGTCGGAGGAGCCGCTCAAGGGCGGCGGTACCGCGTCGGGCCCGGTGAGCTTCATGCGCGGCGCCGACGCGTCGGCCGGCACGATCAAGAGCGGCGGCAAGACGCGCCGCGCCGCCAAGATGGTCATCCTCAACTCGGATCACCCCGACATCGAGGACTTCATCTGGTGCAAGGCGATCGAGGAGCGCAAGGCACGGGTGCTGCGCGACGCCGGGTTCGACATGGACCTCGACGGCAAGGACAGCCACTCCACGCAGTACCAGAACGCCAACAACTCGGTGCGGGTGACCGACGAGTTCATGCAGGCCGTGCTCGATGATGCCGATTGGGACCTGAAGGCCGTCACCACGGGCGCGCCGGTCAAGACGCTCAAGGCGCGCGAGCTGTTCCGTCAGATCTCCGACGCCGCGTGGCAGTGCGCCGATCCCGGCATGCAGTTCGACACCACGATCAACAAGTGGCACACCGCGGCGGCGACGGGTCGGATCAATGCGAGCAACCCGTGCTCGGAGTACATGCACATCGACAACTCGGCGTGCAACCTGGCGTCGCTCAATCTGCTCCGGTTCCTCAGCGACGAGGGCGTGTTCGACGTCGCCGGTTTCAAGGCCGCGGTCGAGGTGATCTTCACTGCTCAGGAGATCCTCGTCGGCAACGCCGACTACCCGACGAACAAGATCGCCGAGAACTCGCGCAAGTTCCGCCAGCTCGGCTTGGGCTACGCCAACCTCGGCGCCATGCTCATGGCTCTCGGCCTGCCCTACGACTCCAACGAGGGTCGCGCTCTCGCTGGCGCCATCACCGCGCTCATGACCGGTCACGCCTACGCGGTGTCGGCCCGGACCGCCGGCCGCATGGGTCCGTTCGCGGGTTATACCGAGAACGCCGAGCACATGAACCGCGTGCTGCGCATGCACCGCGACGAGGTTGCCCACATCGACGAGGAGCTGGTTCCCACCGACCTGCTGTCAGCGGCGCAAGAGTCGTGGGAAGAGGCAGTTGCCGTTGGTGAGGCCAACGGTGTCCGCAACTCGCAGGCCAGCGTGCTCGCGCCTACCGGCACCATCGGGTTGCTCATGGACTGCGACACCACCGGTGTCGAGCCCGACCTCGGACTCTGCAAGATGAAGAAGCTGGTCGGCGGGGGCACGATGACGATTGTCAACCAGACGGTGCCCCGCGCCCTGCGCCGGCTTGGTTACGACGCCGCGCAGGTCGAGGCGATCGTCGCCTACATCGACGAGCACAAGTCGATCCTCGGCGCGCCGCACCTCGCCGCCGAGCACACCGCGGTGTTCGCCTGCTCGATGGGTGACAACGCGATCCACTACCTCGGTCACGTGAAGATGATGGCGGCGGTGCAGCCGTTCCTCTCCGGTGCCATCAGCAAGACGATCAACATGCCCGAAGAGGCCACGATCGAGGACGTCGAGCAGCTGCACATCGACGCGTGGCAGATGGGTCTCAAGGCGGTCGCCATCTACCGCGACAACTGCAAGGTGGCCCAGCCCCTCGCTATGGCGAAGAAAGAGGGAGCCGACGCGCCGCTCACCGTCGACCTGACGTCGCAAGACGAGACCGACGAGCGGGCCAAGCGCATCGCCGAACTCGAGAAGCAACTCGCCATCCAGACCGTCGTCGTCAAGCAGCCGCAACGGCAGCGTCTGCCCAAGCAGCGCCGCTCGCGCACGTACAAGTTCCGCGTCGCCGACTGCGAGGGCTACTTCACCGTCAGCGAGTACGAGGACGGCCGTCCGGGCGAACTTTTCGTGAAGGCGTCGAAGCAGGGGTCCACCCTCGCCGGCATCCTCGATGCGTTTTCGATCTCGATCAGCATCGGGCTGCAGCACGGCGTGCCGCTGCGCACGCTCGTCGACAAGTACGCCAACATGCGCTTCGAGCCCGCGGGCATGACCGACGATCCCGAGCTGCGGCTCTCGACGTCGATCGTCGACTACATCTTCCGCCGCATCGCCGTCGACTACATGCCGCTCGAGGATCGCAAGGAGATGGGCATCCTCACCAGCGACGAGCGCACGCAGCCCACGTTGCCCGGTGTCGAGGAAGTCGCCACGCCGACCGTGATCGACCACGGCGCGGCGCCGCAGCTCCCGCTCGACCACCCGGCGGTCGCCGCCGCAGCCAAGCTCGATGCGCCGCTCTGCTACTCGTGCGGCAACGAGATGCAGCGCGCCGGCAGCTGCTACGTCTGCGGCAGTTGCGGCACTACCTCCGGCTGCTCGTAGTCGTCCGCCACTCCCGCCACCGCGTGCAGTAGTTGGTGTGTACACACCAACTACTGCACGCGGTGGCGGGATGACGCCGCAGGCGGCGTGACCGTCACGCCCTCCTGGTGGCGCGCGTCCGACCGGTACCGTGCCGCGGTGGGGGCGTAGGCTGTGGGCCGAGCTCAGCAGCTCGCTGGGGAGCATTCGGCACACTGGGGGTGTCCGATGTCTGAACGCAGGTCTCGGTACGCGTATTCGCTGCTAGCGGCGCTCGTCGCCACGACGAGCTGGGTGGCGATGGTGCCAAGGGCGGGCGCCGCTTCCGCCGCGTTGCCTTTGACGGTCGGCCCGCCGATTTCAGTAGCCACGCCGACCCTCGATGGGATTTCGTGTGTCACGGCGCTCGACTGTCAAGCCGTCGGCGCCGACGCGGTGCAGGTGATCGACCGCCGGCCGACCACCGTCGCCGCGGTGCCGGCGGCCGACCTTTCCGCGGTCGCCTGCCCCATGTCGGGGTCGTGCATCGCGGTCGGCCACGATGCGACGGGTGGCGTCGTCGTCCCGATCACCGGTGGCGCGCCCGGAGCCGTCGTCGCCGTGCCCGGAGCGAAGGATCTCCGGGGCGTCGCCTGTATCAGCGCCACCGCCTGCTTCGCGGTTGGGACCAACGCCGGAGCAGTCGGCGTGGTCGTGCCGGTGACCGCCGGGACTCCCGGTACGGCGGTTCCGGTGCCCAACGTGGCGACCCTGAATGCCGTCGCATGTGCAGGAGCCGTCTGCGAGGCAGTCGGAAACGGGCTGGTGGCCGGAGTGCTGCCGACCGGCGCGGCGGTGTCGATCAACGGCGGTGTCGTCGGCCGCATGGCGCCCGTGCTCGGAACCACCGAACTCAACGCCGTCGCCTGCCGCGCCGCCGCGAGCTGCGTCGCGGTCGGGGCGCTCCGGACCGGCATCCCCGTCGGCATTCTCTGCGTCGGCGTGTGCGTCTTCGACGACACGTTGGATTTCGGCACGGTCGCTCGGATCGACGGTGGTCTCGTCGGCCTGGCTCGCCCTGTGCTGTCGGCCCACGAGCTGAACGGCGTCGCCTGCCCGAGTGCAGCGCCGGCGGAAACGCCGTGCCTTGCTGTCGGCGTGAGCGCTCACGGTCCGTACGGAATGGTGCTGCCCGTGGGTGGTCGGACACATGCCAGGCCGACCGTGCTGCGCTTCACCTCGAACGCGCTCAACGCGATCTCTTGTGGCGCCCTCGAGTGCGAGGCGGTGGTGGCTGCGTCTGGGGCCGCCGGCGTCGTGGCCATCGCGTTCGGCCCGCTCGCCGGTGGCCGCTCGGTGGACTCCGGGTTCCTCGATGCGGCTGCATGCGCGACCGACAGCGCCTGCTTTGCCGGGGGCACCGACCGCGAGTCGCTAAGGGGCGTGCTCATCTCGGTCCGCAACGGCACCGCGAGTCGCATCCCGGTCGTGAGTCCGTGGATCCGTGGCCTCGCCTGCGCCAGCCCGACGCTGTGCTACGCGGGGTCGTTCGTGTATGTGCAGGGGCGGCTGGTGTCGGCCATCGTCCCGATCCGCAACGGTCGGGCCGGCCCGCCCATCCCGATCAACGACTTCGCCTTGAGCGCCATTGCCTGTGCATCGTCGACCTCATGCGTCGCTGTCGGCAGTTCCGCGCAGAATCCGGTAACGGCCGCGGTGGTGCCCATCGTGAACGGGACGCCCGGAGCGGTGAGCGCCGTGCCGACGGCGAGAGTTCTTCACGGAGTGGCGTGCCCCACGGCGACGCGCTGCGAAGCGGCGGGCGAGGCGCCGGACGGCAGCGGCTTTTCCCGCGCCTTGGTCACGATCACGAACGGCGTCGCCGCTCCGGCGACCCTGGTAGCCGGGCCGAGCCCATTCCGCACCATCGGATGTCCGTCGGCGACTGTGTGCTACGCGTCGACGGGGCCTCGTCTCGTGACGATCACAAGCGGCGTGCCCGGCCCTGACGTCCTTCCGCCGATCGGGGTCGGCCCCATCGCCTGTCCCTCCGCCACGACCTGCGTCCTAGGCGGCTTCAACGCCGGAGCCGGCGCGTTCGTCACTCTGACCGGTGGCGTGTTCGGTACGCCGATGCCGATGCCGGCGTTCGCGTACGTCACCGGGTTGGGCTGCGGGCCGACGCGGTGCCTCGCCGTCGGTTCGGCGAACGGATATGGCGTCGTGCAGATGTTCAGTCCGTAGCCACGCTCTTGAGCAGGTTGCCGGCGATGGCCTTGAGCGCCAGCGTCTCGTCGGCGCCCTCGAAGATCTCCAGCTTCACATTCGTTCGGCCTATGCTCGCGACCCTGGGGGCCGGTCTGCGGCCGGCATAAAGCTGGGGGTTGTATATGCGGAGCTACCGAGCGATTGCGCTCGTTGTTGCATTGTCCGTGTTCGTCACCGGGTGGTCGGTAACCACCGCAGCGCCCGCCTCTGCGACGCGCATCGCGAAGATCGACCTGGTGACGTATCGGGCTCTCAACGACACGAGCGGCTGTCCACCACCCGCCTTCACGATCTCTTGCACGAAGTACGCCGGTTACGGCGTGTCGCTCGGCGGCGACGGGCCTCTCGACTTGTACAACCCGGTCAGGGTGTGGACGCTCAAGCTCATGAGGATTGTCGAGACACACGGGGGTGGAGAGACGAACTGCACCGGGACGTGGTCGCTGGACTCTTTGGGCCCATACGACGGCGACGGCCTCTCCGGCGACTTCCGCCACCCGTTCCCGTACTCGACTGACTGCTACTGGCACGTCACCGGCGGGACGGGCAGGTGGACCGGGGTCACCGATTCGGTGCCCGGCGGCACGCCGCAGGCGATCAGTCCGGTCACCGTCGGCGGGTGGTACATCGGCCCCCCGCTGGGTGTGGAGATCCCGTTCGTCGCGGGAACGCCCTTCTACGTCGGTTCGCTGACGTTCTTCGTCGAGCCATAGCCGTCGGCTAGGGGAGGGTCAGGTTGCCGACCCGTGTTCCGCTGACGACCGTTCGGTCGGCTTCGGACATTCGCCGCCGAGACCGGCTTCGAGTTGACCGACGTGCCTTCGACCACGAGGTCACCGTGTAGCCGGCAGCCGCCCAATCACGCTCTGGACTAGGGGTGGATGCAGGGATTGAGACGTGGAAGCGACGCCGCCGCGACCTTGTGGGTCTTGTCGTCTCTGGCGAAGACGTCGCCGTTGATGTGCGCCGGTGTGCCCTGCAACTGGCTCTGCACGAAGCACGGCGGAAAGACGCTGACGACGAACGTGCCGTCGGTCCGCGCCGTCACTGCCGGGCCCTTGTTCGGCTGGAGATGCGTCGGGATGTACGACAAGACCACTGGAGCCCCGGCGGCGAACTGCGCTCCGCGGATCGTCATCGTTGGCGGAGTGAGCTCCACAGTGACCGTCGGATTCGGAACCGACGGATCGTTCGGACACGCGTCGGCCGAAGAAAACAGCAACGCAACCAGTGCCAGCCCAACCACTCCGCGCCTGCGCATTTTGATCATGACGCAGCCCCCCTTTTTTTCCCCTATGAGGATTGTAAGGACTGGCGGAGGCAACGCAAGGTCCGAGTTCGCGCGCCGCGCGCGGCGCAGTCATAGGCTGCACTGCACGCCTGCGAACGCGGCCCGCGCCGACTTCGACGTCGCCGTCATCGGCGGTGGTCTCGCGGGGTTGACGGCGGCGCGCCGGCTGGATGCCCGCCGACTTTCGGTCGTCGTGCTCGAGGCGAACCCGTCGGTGGGCGGGCGCATGGCGTCGATCGACGTGGGCGGCACGCGTATCGACGTCGGCGGCCAGTGGGCCGGACCGACGCAAGACCGAATCCTCGCCCTGGCCAAGTCGCTCGGCGTGCGCCACTTCGACTCGTACCACAAGGGCGCGACGACCCTCGTGTGGAAGGGCGAACGGAGCACCTTCGAGGGCGACTTCCCACCGTTCGAAGGCGACCCGCCGAAAGTGAGCCGCGCCGAGTTGCGCGACGCCGTTCGCCTCTGGGACGAGATCGAAGGGATCGCCGACCACGACATCGGCTCGCCGTGGACGTACTCCCGATCCGACCGACGCGATGACGTGCGTCTCGACCGCTGGCTGCGTGACAAGGCCACGACTGACTTCGGTCCGTTCGTCGTCAAGATGATGGCGGGCATCGGCGGTTCCGGGGCCTTCGAGCCGCGCGACGTGTCGGTGCTCCACATGGGTTGGACTCAGGCAACCGGACCACAGCGCGAACACCCCGAGGCCTACCTGTTTGACGGCACCGCCGGTCAGATCCCGCCGCTTGTGGTCAAGGCGTTCTCGACGCGTGTGCGCGTGCGTTGCAACGCGCCAGTGCAACACATCGAGCAGTCGGCCGACGGCGTGACGGTGACGGCGAGGGGCTTTACCTGCACCGCGCGGCGGGCGATCGTCGCCGTCCCACCCACTTCGTTGCGCGACATCACGTTCCGTCCCGACGTGGACCCGCGCCGCCGCGCCCTGCTGCGTCGCGCCCATATGGGGGCGGTGATCAAAGTCCACGCGGTGTACGCGACGCCGTTCTGGCGGACGCGGCGACCGCCGGTCAACGGCAGCGCAACCGGCGATCTCCCGACGGTGCAGTTCGTGGTCGACTCCTCGCCCCGCGCCGGCACGCCGGGTGTGCTCACCAGCTTCATCACCGGCCGCCTGGCCGAGAGGTTGTCGGCGGCCACGCCCGCCGCGCGCAAACGCGCCGTCCTCAAGGACTACGTCACCTTCTTCGGCCCCGAGGCCGGTCGGCCACGGCACTTCGTCGAGAAGGACTGGCTGAAGCATCCGTATATCGGCGGCGCATTCACGTGGTACCTGCTGCCCAACACGTGGGCGCGATTCGGCGCGATGTTGCGGCCGCCGCACGGACTCGTTCACTGGGCCGGGACCGAAGTCGCGGACAGGTGGAGCGGCTACTTCGACGGCGCAGTGCGATCGGGCGAATGCGCGGCCAGCGCGGTGATCGACGCCCTCAATGGCCGCGCTGGTGGGCGTCTTCGATGAGGGCGATGGCCTCGTCGAGGCCGACCCAGCCTTCGGCGGTGGTGCTCTTGCCCGGCTCGAGTTCCTTGTAGATGGCGAAGAAGTGCTCGATCTCGCGCTTGTACTGCTCGAGGGCCTCGGGTGCGATCGTGCCGAAGACAGGGTCGTTCACCGGGACGCAGAGCACCTTGGCGTCGCGGCCGGCCTCGTCGGCCATCAGGTAGGCGGCTAGCGGGCGCACGCGGATGCGACAGCCGGGGAACGTGGGCTCGGTGACGAGGACAAGCGCGTCGAGCGGGTCGCCGTCCTCCGACAGGGTGTTCGGGAAGAACCCGTAGTCGGCGGGATACCGGGTCGCGGTGAACAGACGACGGTCGAGGAAGATCTCGCCGGTCTCGTGATCCATCTCGTACTTGTTCCGGCTGCCGCCCGGAATCTCCACCACGACGACGTAACTGTCCATCGCCAAACGCTATTACCGCCGGGTGATGCTACTTGTAAGTCGCCATACCGATAAGTACCGTCGCGCGTGGTCCCGGTGGGTGATTGTGCAGCGGACGCCCCCCTGTCAGCTGGTGCCGCGGTTGCCCGCCGGGACCGCTAGTGGAACCGGCAGGGCCGGACGCGACGCGACGCACCGCAGGTTGTCGCCAACCTGCGGTGCGCCGCTTCGGGTGCAGCTCGGTGACCCGTGTATGCCGCGCTGCAGTCCGGGTGGCGGTCTACCGGCCGGTGATGACCCGGCGCCGGATCCTGCCGTAGAGGCACGCCGTCATTACGAGGAGTGCCGTACCGAGCAACCGTCCCGTTGTTTCGAGCCCGGTGCGAGGAAGCTCCTCGCCTCTGACGATCTCCTCGCCGAGAACCGCGATCACCGACAGCACGTGGTCGTCGGTGTCACAGACCTCCACGGTGAGGGGGTCATCGCCGCAGGCGGTCGCGATGTTCGTGACCGACGCCACGCCGGCCGGGACCGTGAAGGCCTTGGTCAGCGTGGTCGTGGCGCCGACGGCGAGCGAGGGGATCGTGCCGATGGCGCCGAGTTTGTCGTCGGTCACGGCAACGTTCGTCAGGGCGACGTCGCCGGTGTTGGTGACGGCGAAGCTGTACGTGACGACGTCACCAGCATTGGCGGACGCCACCGCCGACTTCACGACTTCGATGGCGGGATGGATCACCACGAGGTGGTGGTCGTCGTCGCCACAGACTTCGAGCTCGAGCGGATCGTCGCCGCACGCGGTGACGACGTTGTCCACCGCGTCGCCGGCCGGGACCGTGAAGTCCTTGGTCAGCGTCGTGGTGGCGCCGACGGCGAGCGACTCAATCGTGCCGATGGCGCCGAGCTTGTCGTCGGTTACGGCCACGTTCGTCAGCGCCACGTCACCGGTATTGGTGACGGCGAAGCTGTACGTGACGACGTCACCCACATGGGCCGTCGCCGGACCGGACTTCACGACGTCGATTCCGGGGTGGATGACGACGAGGTGATGGCTGTCGTCGTCGCAAACCTCGAGTTCGAGCGGGTCGTCACCGCAGGCCGTGGCGGTGTTGTCGACCGCAGCACCGGCCGGGACGGTGTACTCCATCGTCAGTGTCGTCGAGCCGCCCACCGCCAACGACACCGGAACGCCGACGGTCCCGAGGATGTCGTCGGTTACGACGACCTTGGTCAGCGGGACGTCGCCGGTGTTGGTGACGAGGAACGTGTAGAAGACCACGTCACCTTCGTGCGCCGAGCTGGCGCCGGACTTCACGATCGTGACGGAGGGATGGATCACCACGAGGTGGTGGGTGTCGTCGTCACAGACCTCGCGCTGGAGCGGGTCGTCGCCGCACGCGGTGGCGGTGTTGTCGACGGCGTCGCCGGCGGGGATCGTGAAGTTCTTGGTCAGCGTCGTGGTGGCGCCGATCGCGAGTGAACCGATCGTTCCGACGGTGCCGAGCCTGTCATCGGTGACGTCGACGCCGGTCAGCGGGACATCGCCCGTGTTAGTGACGGCGAAGCTGTAGGTGACCACGTCGCCTTCGTGCGCCGAGCTGGCGCCGGACTTCACGATATGGATCCCAGGATGGATGACGACGAGGTGGTGGCTGTCGTCGTCACAGACCTCGCGCTGGAGCGGGTCGTCGCCGCACGCGGTGGCGATGTTGTCGACGGCGTCGCCGGCGGGGATCGTGAAGTTCTTGGTCAGCGTCGTGGTGGCGCCGATCGCGAGTGAACCGATCGTTCCGACGGTGCCGAGCCTGTCATCGGTGACCTCGACACCGGTCAGGGCCGTGTCGCCGGTGTTGGTGACGGCGAAGCTGTAGGTGACGACGTCGCCCTCGTGCGCCGAGCTGGCGCCCGACTTCACGATGTGGATGGCCGGCTTGAGGATGTCGACCAGGTGATCGGCGGTGGCGTCAACGCTGCGGCCGAAGTCGTCGATACCCGAAACCCGGGCCGAGTTGGGCAGAGGGTCGGGATCGGCGCCGGTGATCGTGTGGGTGCATGTCCACTGCCACGTCTCAGTCGAGACGAGGAAGCCGTCGCCGTTGTCACCAGTCGGCCCCGAGATCGGACCTGTGCATCCGGTGGGTGCCAGATCGACGAGGGCGATGCCGTGAAGCCTGGGCCCGCTGGTTGTAGCGGAGAAGGTGTAGGTGATGACGTCGCCGACGTGCGCCGCCGGCGGGCCCGACTTGACCAGGCCGATGTTCAACGGGTGGACGACGTTGACGTATGTCACCGTCGTCGGCGTACCTGCAGTGCCCTTCGACACGGTCGCGTTGACATCGGGGCCGGCAGTGGTGCCAGTCGGCGCCACCGTCTCGTGGACTCGGTATGCACCGGTCGGGAGCGGGCCGGTATCGCAGTGACCCGCGCCGCCGGTGATGGTGCACGCGGCCGGCGTGGTTTCGGCCGGCCACAACGCCGCCTGTTCGCCGGCGTCCATGCTGCTGTTGTGATTCGCATCGCGGTAGACGGCGAATGAGGTGCCGTCGAGGGCGTGCGGGTCCGCCGGCGTCACGATGGCGCCGCTCTCGTCGCGGAGCTGCTTGACGATGCGGAGATAGCCGGTGTCACGCGGGTCCACGAACGGCGCAGTGAGCTCGGTTTGGGCGCCGGTGGTGACGGTCAGCGTTCGTACGCTCGGATCGGCGGTGTACCCGGCCGGTGCGCTGATTTCCTTCACCGAGTAGTTGCCAGGAGCGACGCTGTCGAACCGGCACGTGCCGTCGGCTGCGCTCAAGCATGTGGCCATCGCGCTGCCGGTCGCCGTCGGGTTGGCGTACAGACCGAACGTGGCACCAGCGAGCGGGTGGGCGGGAACGTGGTCGTCGACCTTGTGCAGCAAAACGCTGCCGCACGTCGAGAGGCTGAAGCTTGTCGTCGGCAGCTTGTCCTGCAGGGCGGAGGTGATCGATTCCGACGACCGGCTGCGGACGTTGACCACGGCCGAATTCGCCGGGCAGCCAACGATGCCTTCGAGGCCGGCCGCGAGCAGATTCAGGCTCAGCTCGCCGAACTCACGAGCGGCCACCGAGATGTTGCCGCTGAGAGAGTCGGTGATCGTGCCGGCGTTGGTCGCGGCTGTCGCGTCGCCCGCTTGGAGGGCGTGCTCGACCCAGTGCGATCCGTTCCACGTCCAGGCTCGGATGTTGGCCGGATCGCTCCCGCCCGGGAAGTCGTACGTGAGCAGGAAGTCGTTGACGCTGCGGTTTATCGGGCACGGGCCTGTCGCCGCGGGCGGCGGTGGCGTCGTTTGCTTGTTGAATTCGAAGTTGAGGTGCGTGTCGCCGAGACCACTTGCCCGGACAAACGCAAGGTTGAGAAATGCGCCGGTCGGGCTCGGTACGAGGGTGAGATTGGCGTACACGTGCAGGATGTCGCCCTTGGGCGGATCGGCACCGCCGGTGTTGCACACCCAGCCGGCCGGCTCCTCCTCCTTGGACGAACCTTGGAAGCCGGTGTCGAGGGTGTCGTCGACGACCGGCGTCACACTGACGGTCGTCCAGTCGCTGCTACCGGCGACGTTGACCGGGAGATTGCCGTCGGCTTCGAAACCACCGGTTGTACCGGGGCCGACGCTGACGGCGTTCACGGCGGCAATGGCGCTCACGAGAGCGAGCGCCACGCCGGCGGCAATGGTGGCTACGACGCGCCGTGGGCGCGTTGGAATGAGGGTCACGGGTCTGGCCTCCAACTTGAGTTGTTGGGGCCGGGTTCGCCTGGCTCCCCTCCGGCCTTAGCGACCAATAACGATCGACCGGAGGATCAATGCCTCCCCACTCGCACGGTACGGAGGGCCCGCCGTAGTCGACAATGGCGCGGCCGCGTCATTCGCGGATGGCTCAACCGTGCGGTCATTTCAGGTCGGCGACAACCTGGCGGGCGAGTTGGCCCGCGGCCTTCAGGTCGGTGCGGGCGGATTGGGCCGCGTCATGCGCGGGTTGGAGCACGTCGTGATTGGCGTTCCAGTCGGCGGGCGTCAGGCTGAGAATCGAGGCCGGCACTCCCGCGGCCGAGGCTTGGCCGCTCGCGACCTTCGCTTCCATGGCGTCGAGGTCGGCCTGCGCCTGGGTGACGTCCTTGCCGTTGGCCTTGGCGTCGTCGATCGCCTGTTGTAGGCGCGTGCTCGCGTTGGTCAACCGGCCGGCCGCGTACAACTCAGTGTCAGCGACGGTGACGAGATGCGTGCGCGGGAGCACGAGAGCGAAGACGCGGTAACTAGTCCAGATCGAGTCGCACTCGGCCTTGAACGCGTCGCGGTCGGTCTCGACGCGGATCTGTTCGCGAAGCGCGCGCAGACCGTCGCGCGTCGCGTCGAGGTTGGCATTGAGCGCAGCGCGGTGGTCGTCGGTCAGGTGCTGTGCGTTCACCAACTCGCGTTGGCGCGCATCGAGGGCCACGATGCGTCGGTCGATCTGCGCGATACAGAACGCACGGCGCTCGGTGATCGAGCGGGCGGGTGGCGCGGTCGTGGTGGTCGTGTCGGCGAGCGCGGCGGTGCCGACGAGGGTGGTGGCGACGGCGGCCAGGGCGGCGACGCCGAGTCGGATGCGGATACGGATACTGCTGGTCATTGGGCCGGAACTCCTTCGTTGGATGGATCGCGGTCTGCAGCGCCGAGGTCGGCGTCGATCGCCGCGAGGGCGCGGTCGACGTCAGTGAGGTCGGGCGTGGTTACGACGGGTGCGGGGCCGACCACCGCCGCGGGTGCCGCGGCGACGGGCACGACCGGCGCGGACGCCGGCGCGACCGACGCCGATGAGCCCGCCGACTGCGGCGCCTTGGCCGCGTGGCCGCACGCGCCGACGCTCGTGACGAGGAGCGCTGCGATGAGGGTGTTGCGTGTTCGTGTCACGCCACCGTTATCGGCCCCGGCCGTGTCGAGGCCGTGAGCAACCTGTGAGGAATCTGTGATTGGGCTGGCGGCACGACCCGTTCGTAAGATCCGCGCCATGAAGCGCATCGGTCTGGCGATACTTGCGTTCAGCTCGGGTCCGCTGGGTTTGTGGGCGACGCTGGCGCCGCGGTCGTTCTACGACAACTTCCCGGCAGGTGGCCGGCACTGGGTGCGGCTCGACGGGCCGTACAACCACCACCTCATCAGCGACTTCGGCGCGTTGAACATGGCGCTGTGCGCGCTCACGATCGCCGCGCTGGTCCTGCTCACGCGCGAGTTCGTCTTAGTCACCGGCGTGGCGTGGCTGCTTTATACGGTCCCGCACTTCACGTACCACGCGACCCATCTCGACCCGTTTGGCACGAGTGACAAAGTGCTCCAGCTGGCCGGCATCGGGGCGAACCTGGTCATCGCCCTGGCCCTCGTTGTGACCAACGCCACAGACAAAGGACGTGCTAACTCCAGTTAGCGCAAGGCACTATTGGAGTATGCGCGTTGAGCGGACCTTCGCCTTCGTCGACCTCTGCGGGTTCACCGCGTTTACCGAGGCCGAAGGCGACAAGCGAGCGGTGGAAGTCCTGGCTGACTTCCGTTCGTGTATGCGTCAGGTCGCATCTGACAATGGCGTGCGCGTGGCCAAGTGGCTCGGTGACGGTGCCATGTTCGTGGCCGTCGACGAAGGCCGCACGCTGGTCGAGGCGGTGCTCGAGGTCGAGCGCCAGCTCGACGCCATGCAGGCCCCGCTGGCGTTGCGCGCGGGTATGGCGCGGGGTCCTGTGATCTTGTTCGAGGGCGACGACTACATCGGCACCGCGGTGAACCTGGCCGCCCGCCTCTGCGACATCGCCGCACCCCACGAGGTGCTGGCCACGCCGTCGATCACCGACGTCCCCGAGGGGGTCCTGATCGAGCCCGGCGGGCCGGTCAAGATCGCCGGCTTCCCGCGGAGAATCCCGGTCATCCGGCTCCGGCGCCGCGGCCACTGGGCCGCCACCCCGCGTACCGCGTAAATCGCTTCTAGCTCCGCGCACCCCCCAAGTAGGGTCAAAACAACCATGCATCTGTCCGGCCTTTGGCGCGTCCGCGCGTATGTCCGGCCCTACGCCGGCGCGATGGCAGCGATGGTGATCGCCGCCTTCGCCGGCCTCTTCGCGGCCACGGCGATGCCCTTGGTGACCAAGGCAGTGGTCGACGGTCCGGTCGCCCGCCACGACACGAGCGCGGTGTGGCCCCTGGCCCTCCTCGCCCTCGGGCTCGGCGTGTTCGAAGGCGCATCGGCCATGCTCCGACGCTTCGTGCTGGCCCATGCCGCCACGGGCATGGAAACCGACATCCGCAACGACCTCTACGCCCACCTCCAGCGGCTGCCGATCTCGTTCCACGACCGCTGGCAGTCGGGCCAGCTCCTCTCGCGCGCCGTCTCCGACCCGGTGGTCATCCGCCGGTTCATCGGGTTCGGCCTCGTGTTCCTCGTCGTCAACATCGCGACGTTCGCCACGGTCATCGTCCTACTGCTGCGCATGCACGTACTGCTCGGACTCGTTGTCGCCGCGTCGGCCGTGCCGATCTTCTGGCTGTCGGCCCGGTTCGAGCGGAGCTACGGGTCGGTCTCGCGCCGGCTTCAGGACGAGGAGGGCGACCTCACCACGCAGATCGAAGAGGGCGCCGGCGGTGTGCGCGTCATCAAGGCGTTCGGTCGGCGTCAGCTCATGCTCGACAAGTTCGCGAGCGGCGCGCGTGTCGTCTACGGCTCGAGCATGGAGAAGGTGCGGCTGCGCGCCCGGTTCTGGTCGGTGCTCAGCCTCATCCCCAACCTCACGCTGGCCGTCGTTCTGCTCGGCGGCGCGGTCGCGGTCGGTCACCGCACGATGTCGCTCGGCGAGCTGGCCGCGTTCATCTCCCTCACGTTGATGCTCGTGTGGCCGATCGAGAGCCTGGGCGAGATCCTCGCCATGGCCGAGGAAGCGGCCACCGCCACCACGCGGGTGTTCGAGATCTTCGACACCGAGCCCGACATCGTCGACCGGCCCGACGCGCTCGCGCTCACCGAGTGCGCCGGCCGCGTTCGCTTCGAGAGCGTGGGGTTCGCGTATACCGACCGCGACAACGTGCTGCGCGACATCGACCTCGAGATCGCGCCGGGCGAGACGCTCGCGCTGGTCGGCGCGACGGGTAGCGGCAAGACCACCCTCGCGTCGTTGGTACCCCGGCTCTACGACGTCACCAGTGGTCGCCTCACGATCGACGGTCACGACGTGCGCGACCTCACGCTCGAGTCGCTGCGCCGCCACGTCGCCGTGGCCTTCGAGGACCCGGTCCTGTTCTCGGCGTCGGTGCGCGAGAACGTGATCCTCGGCTGCCCCGACGCGACCGATGAGGACGTCGACCGCGCCCTCGACGTCGCCCAGGCGCACATCGCCTACGACCTGCCGTGGGGCCTCGACACGCGGGTCGGCGAGCAGGGACTCTCCTTGTCGGGCGGCCAGCGCCAGCGACTCGCCCTGGCCCGCGCCGTCATCGGCCGGCCGCGCGTGCTGGTGCTCGACGATCCGCTGTCCGCCCTCGACGTGCACACCGAAGCGCTGGTGGAGGAAGCACTGAAGCGGGTGTTGGCCGGCACGACCGCGTTGCTCGTCGTTCACCGGCCGTCGACCGTCGCCCTCGCCGATCGCGTTGCCTTGCTCCAGGACGGCACCATTACCGCGGTCGGCACGCACAGCGAACTGCTCGATCGCGTCCCCGCGTATCGCGAGATTCTCAGCCAGCAAGCCGAGGAGATCGCCGCCCGCGATCAGGAGGTGGCGTGATGGCTGCCCCGGCCCCGCCCACGCACGACAGCGACGCTTGGCGCGGGGTCGCCGCCGAGAACGCCGACGACATCGGCACGCCGGGCCTCGGCTCGTTCCTCCGGTCGCGCAGCCGGCGCCTGCTCGCATCGCTGCTGCGGCCGCACAAGCGCATGATCTGGACGTCGCTGGCCGTCATCGTCGTCTACAACGCTTCGAGCCTGGCCGGACCCTGGCTGGTCCACTTGGCCATCGACCGCGGGATCCCGCCGTTGTTGGAGCCGGGCGGCGGCGATGCGACCGCGCTTTTCGTGATCGTCGCCGTGTTCGTGTTCGCGTCACTCCTCAACGCGGTGTGCGACTACTTGTTCGACCGCATCACCGGGCGCGTCGGCATGGACATCCTCTACGACCTGCGGCTGCGGATCTTCGACCACTTCCAGCGGCTGTCGGTCAGCTTCCACGAGAACTACACGTCGGGCCGCGTCGTGTCGCGCCTCACGTCCGACATCGACGCCATCTCCGAGCTCCTCAACTACGGGCTGCAGACGCTGGCGTGGTCGCTGCTGTCGGTCGTCAGCATCATCACGTTGATGCTGCTGCTCGACGTGCCGCTGTCGATGGTCGCACTGATCGCGTTCAGCTTCGTCGTCGCCGGCACGATCTGGTTCCGCATCAACTCGGCGCGCGCGTACCGGGCCACGCGCGAAGCCGTCGCGCTGGTCATCGTGCACTTCGTCGAGTCGCTCGCCGGTATTCGCGCCGTGCACGCGTTCCGACGCGAGCCGCGCAACCAGGAGATCTTCGAGGACGTCAACGGGCGCTACCGCGAAGCCAACCGGTGGGCCGCCCGCCTTATCGGCGTGTACGGACCGGGCACGCGGATTATCGGTGGCGTCAGTTCGGCCGCGGTGCTGTTCATCGGCGGCGAGCGCGTCATCCATACCGAAATCAAGGTCGGCGTCCTCATCGCGTTCCTGCTGTATCTCCGCCGGTTCTTCGAGCCGGTCCAGGAGTTGGCGCAGTTCTATAACGCCTTCCAGTCGGCGGCGGCCGCGCTCGAGAAGCTGTCGGGCGTTCTCGACGAGCCGCCCGCCGTGGCCGAGCCCGAGCGGCCGGTCCCGCTGCTCGACGCGGCCGGCGAAGTTCGCTTCGAGAACGTCGCGTTCCACTACCGCGAGGGCCGGCCGGTGCTGCCCGCGCTCGACATCGTGATCCCGGCCGGGCAGACCGTCGCGTTGGTGGGGGAGACGGGCGCGGGCAAGACCACGGTGGCGCGGCTCATCGGCCGGTTCTACGACCCGAATGAGGGCCGCGTGCTTCTCGACGGCATCTCGCTCCGCGACATCGCCGTCGATGACCTGCGCCGCGCCGTCGTCACCGTGACCCAGGAGAACTTCCTCTTCTCCGGGTCGGTGGCCGACAACATCGAGTTCGGCCGGCCCGGCGCGTCGCGTGCGCAGGTCATCGCCGCGGCCGAGGCGATCGGCGCCCACGAGTTCATCAGGAGCCTGCCGGACGGGTACGACACCGACGTCCGCAAGCGCGGCGGCCGGCTGTCCGCCGGGCAGCGCCAGCTCGTCAGCTTCGCCCGCGCCTTCTTGGCCGACCCGCACGTCTTGATCCTCGACGAGGCCACGTCGTCGCTCGACATCCCGAGCGAGCGCCTGGTCCAGCACGCGCTGCGGACGCTGCTCGCCGACCGGACCGCGGTGATCATCGCCCACCGCCTCTCGACGGTGGAGATCGCCGACCGGGTGCTCGTGATCGACGGCGGCCGTATCGTCGAGGACGGCCCGCCGGCGACCCTGATCGCCGGTGCCGGCCGCTACCACGACCTCCACCAGGCGTGGGCGGACTCGCTCATATAGCGGCGGGCCCCGGCCCGGTCGCTCCGCTCCCGGGACCACCCGCCGCTGTGCAGCGGGGTCCCCAGCCCCGCTGCCGCTGCGCGAGTGAGCTGAGCGCCTCACAACCCGCGTCACGGATGGGCGCGCTGCGGTGTCCACCCTCTGGTGCAAGCTCTACAGGTGAGAGGGGACTCCGAGCTCTTCGAGGAGCTCTATCCCGGCCTACGCCGGTTTGCCGCGGCGACCGCGCCGCGGGAAGTCGACCCGGACGACCTCGTGCAAGAGGCCGTGGCCCGGACCCTTCGCCAACACTCACTGACTGAGTTGGATGACGCCGGCGCCTACCTGCGTCGAGCCATCGCCAACCTGGCGTCGAACCACCGCCGCGGCTTTGCCCGCTGGCGGGTGGCGATCGGTCGGGTCGGACGCACCGAAGAAGGCCGGATGGCCGAGTACGACTCGGACCTGGCCGATCTGTTGCGCGTCCCGCCCGAAGGTCGGGCGGTGCTGTATCTGGTTGACATTGAAGGCCGGCCCTACGCCGAAGCAGCGACGCTGCTCGGCATCAGCGAGGAAGCGGCGCGCGCCCGCGCCGCCCGCGCTCGCCGTCGCCTTCGGCTCGACCTCGAAGGAGAGCAGTCATGAAGGACCGAGACCTCGAAGGACGCTTGGAGCGACTGGCCACCCGCGGCTCGCCCCGTGGCGCGGACACCGTGCTGGAGGCGGCACAGGCCCGCGCCGCGGGGCCGCCGGCGACCGTGACCACATTGCGCCGGCTCACACCGGCCATCGCGGTAGCCGCCGCCGTTTCACTGATCGGCGGCGTGGCTATCGCCCGCAGCCGTGACAATGGGCCGCAGATCGCCTCGCATCCGCTGTCCACGGTGCCGGGGGCAACCACGACGACCGGGCCGCCCGAGGTGTCGATCCCGACAGCGCTCATCGCCCAGAGCCGCTTACTGCCCTTCTCCAACTGCGGCGCGCTCACGTCGTACATGAAGACCAAGGCGTTGCAGACGGTGTCGGCGTACGGGCTGCCCGGAGCCGGCGGCGGCATGTACGTCGCGGCAGGCGGCGTGCGCTCGTCGGCAGGGGCGGCCGAGTCGAAGGACTCCGCGACTGCCGCCGCCGCGCCCACCGCCGCCCCGGCCAGCAGTTCGCTCGCGACCACCGACAACGGCTTCTCGATGACCAACGTGCAGGAAGCGGGCATCGACGAACCCGACATCGTCAAGACCAACGGCAACTACATCTACGCGACGAACAACGGCGACCTGTTCATCGTGTCCGCCACCCAGCCCAAGATCGTCGGCTCGCTCAAGTTCGGCAACGTCAACGACCTGTTCCTCGTCGGCGACCGCGTGATCGTGTTCTCCAACGGCGGTGGCGGCTACGCGATGGACGACCGAGCGGTGGCGTCGTCGAAAGTTGCCGGGCCCAACGCCTACAACCCGCAAGCCCGTATCACGGTGGTCGACGTGAGCAACCCGGCGTCGCCCAAGGAGGTGTCGCACGTTGATATCGACGGCCAGTACATCTCGGCCCGGCTCGTCGACGGCGTGGCGCGTGTGGTGTTGAGTTCAGTCCCGTCGCGCGTCGGGTTCGTGTACCCGGTTGACGGAACACCTGCCGCGACGACCGCGGCGTTCGAGAAGAACAAGCAGACGATCCAGGCGACCACGGCGGCCGACTGGCTGCCGCACATGACCGTGACCAGCAACGGCAAGACGTCGACCGACCGCACGGCGGTTGCGTGTGACGACGCGTACCGCCCGCCGCAGTTCTCCGGCTTCAGCATGCTCTCCGTTCTCACGATCGACCCGAAGAACCCGGCGGCGGCCAAGTCGACGTCGGTCGCCGCCGACGGCCAGATCGTGTACGGCTCGGCCACGCGCCTTTACATCGCCACGACCCAGTGGGGCCAGGTGCAACCGATGGCCGGGGGCGCGTCGCAGATCATGGCCCCGACCAACCCGAAGACGCTCATTCACGATTTCGACATCAGCGATCCGGGCCAAGCCCGGTACCGCGTGTCGGGTTCGGTGCGCGGCACCGTTCTCAACCAGTTCTCGATGTCGGAACACGACGGCAACCTGCGCGTGGCCACGACCGACGGCGACGAGAGCTTTGTCACGGTGCTCGCTGATCAGAGCAAGATCCTCGGCCAGATCGGCCAAGTCGGCGGTCTGGGCAAGGGCGAGCGCATCTATGCGGTGCGGTTCATCGGACCGCTGGGCTACGTCGTCACGTTCCGGCAAGTCGATCCGCTGTACGTCGTCGACCTGCACGACCCGACCAAGCCCCGTGTCGTTGGCGAACTCAAGATCCTCGGCTACTCGGCATACCTCCACCCGGTGTCCGACACGCTGCTCATCGGCGTGGGTCAGGACGCGACCGAGGAAGGTCGACGGGCCGGAACGCAGGTGTCGTTGTTCGACGTGTCGAACCCGGCGGCGCCCAAGCTCCTGCAGAAGCACGCCCTCGGTCAGAACACGAATTCCCAAGCCGAGTACGACCATCACGCCTTCCTCTACTGGGCGCCGAAGCAGCTCGCGGTGATTCCGCTTCAGGAGTACGGCCAGCAGGGTCCCGGTTTCAGCGGCGCCATCGGCATGCACGTCGTGCCGACCGAGATCCGCGAAGTCGGCCGGGTGGCGGCGCCCGCGCAGTACTACGGGATCTCGCGCAGCCTCGTGATCGGCGGGCAGTTGTTCACGATCTCGCAGGGTGGCATCAAGGCCAGCACGCTCGACACGTTCGCCGAGCGGGCGTTCGTTGCGTTCCCGCAGCAGCAGCCGCAGCCGTATGACGGTGGTGGCGGGGTCAGCCCGGGGAGCCCCGGTCAGACCGAGCCGTCACCCCCCAGCGCAGACGGCGGCGCGGCTCGATAGACCGATTGACCGGCGGCCCTGACGAATGATGTTGAGGTCGTTGCCGTTGGTCAGGTAGCAGAACGACAGCCCGGACTCGGGGTCGGCCCACGCGATTTGGCCGGCGGCGCCGTTGTGACCGAACGTCCCCGGCGACTGCGTGTGGCCAAAGCCGCGGTACTTGGCATTGCCGTCGTCGCCGGCGACGACAACGCCGAGGGCGCGGTTGGCGGGCGTGCCGGAGAACACGTCGGGCAGGTTGTTGCGGATCGTGCTGGTGGCATCGCGGAGCGTGGCGTCGTCCCACACGCCGGCCTGGTTGTGGAGCAGCGACTGGTAGAAGAGCGCCATCGTCGCCGCCGTCATCAGGCCGCCACCGCCAGGGATCCCGGCCTGTCGGGCCTCGACCGCGTTGAGCGACATCAGCGCGTCGTCGGTCACTTCGGTGACGGGCAGCTCGCGCACCCCGAGCGCCTTCTCCAACTCGTCGGGCGTCGCCACCTCGCCGCAGAGTTCGAGGTCGGCGATGTTGGTCTGCTGCTCGGGCGTCAACCCCAGCACGCGCGGCAAGCCGAGTGGCGTGGTGACGCGCTGCTCGATGAAGTCGCGGTAGTCCATGCCGGCGGCCCGCTCGATCAATTCGGCCAGCACCCAGTGCGCCGAGGTCGGGTGGTACTCGTACTTGGTGCCCGGCTCCCAGTTGAGCCGCCACTTGGAGAAGGCGGCGAGGCGCGCCTCGCGGCTGTTGTACGCGGTCGGGCCCAGCGGCGCCGCCGGGAAGCCGGCCGTGTGCAGCATCACTTGCTCGACGGTGATGATCTCCTTGCCGTTGGTGGCGAACTCGGGGATCAGTTCACCGACGAGCTTGGTGATGTCGAGCTTGCCCTCGCCGATCAGGATCCACGCCGCGCTGGCGACGATGGCCTTGGTCGCCGAGAAGACCGTGTACCGCGTGTCGGGCGTGGCCGCGCCGAACGTCTCGAAGGCGGCCAGCTTGCCCTCGCGCGCGATGGCGACCTGGCACGACGGGAGGAGACCGGCCTCGATCTCTTGGCGAGCGCGCTCCATGAGGAGGTCGAGGCGTTCGGGGTCGATGCCCAGGGACTCGGGCTTCTCAATCGTGGTCATGCTCGGAACGCTACGCCTAACATCCGCGGCCATGTCCTCCAAGTTTGCTGCCATCGCCAAGCTCACCGCCGTCGAAGGTCAGCGCGATGCGCTGGTCAAGGTCATGGATCAGTTGGTCGAGGCGGCGGCTGACGAGCCCGGCACCGAGGTCTACGTCCTGCACGTCGACAACAACGATCCCAACGCGATCTGGTTCTACGAGCTGTATCCCGACGCCGAGGCCAACGCCGTCCACAGCAAGAGCGACACGATGGCGGCGGTCATCGGCCAGCTCGGCGGCCTGGTTGCCGGCGCCCCCGAGATCCATTTCATGACGCCCCACAGCGGCACAGGTATTGATTTGTAGGGACACTCGGCGCACCGTTGTACACATGCGCCGTTATCTCGTCGTCGCCAACCTCACGGTGACCGAGCCCCACTTGTTGCACAAGGTGCGGGACTGCATGGCCGCCGGCGAGGCGTCGTTCCACATTGTCGTGCCTGCGAGCCCACCCGCCGGCGCCACGTGGACGGAGAGCCGTTCCAGATCCGAGGCGCAGACGCGCCTCGATGCCGGCCTCGACGCGTTCGGTCGTCTCGGCGCCAACGCGACCGGCGAGGTGGGGGACCCGAATCCGGTCGACGCCGTCGGCGACGAGTTACTGAAGGCCGACTACGACGAGATCATCCTCTCGACGCTGCCGGCCGGTCCTTCGCGGTGGCTGAAGCAGGACGTGGTCAGCCGCATGCAGCGTCGCTTCGACGTCCCGATAACGCACGTCGCCGCCGACGCGGCGACGGCTCGCGCCAGTTAGCCGCTAGCCCGCGCTACGCCGGTCGGCCGGCCGGCGTCGCCGCCAGGCCTGATTGAGCGCGGGCGGAACGAAGCCGGCGTCCTCGGTCGCCACGTTGGTGCCGGGCGGCACGAGCGCGTCGATGCGGTCGAGGATCTCGTCGTCGAGCGACACCGTTGCGCCGGCGAGCGTGTCGGTTAGCTGCTCCATCGTGCGCGGCCCGATGATCGCGGCGGTAACGGCGGGGTGGGCGATCACGAAGGCGACCGCCAAGTGCGCGAGCGAGCAACCCGCATCGGCCGCGATCTTCAACAACTCCTCGATCAGCTCGAGCTTGCGCGCGTTGTCGGGGATCGACGGATCGAAGCGCTGCGGCAGCATCGCCGCTCGCCCTTCCTTCGGGAGGTCCTGACCCAACCGGTACTTGCCGGACAGCCACCCGCCGGCCAGCGGGCTCCAGGGGATCACGCCCATGCCGTAGCGGTCGCACGTCGGCAACACGTCGCGTTCGATGCCGCGCACGAAGATCGAATACGGCGGCTGCTCGCACACGAAGCGCTCGCGGTTGCGTCGTTCGGCGGTCCATTGCGCCTCGACGATCTCCTCGGCAGGGAAGGTCGATGATCCGAGGTAGCGCACCTTCCCTTGATGCACGAGGTCGCTCAGCGCGCCGAGCGTCTCGTCGATGTCGGTGCTGCCGTCGGGCCGGTGAATTTGGTACAGGTCGATGTAGTCGGTGTTGAGCCGGCGCAGGCTGTTGTCGACTTCCTTCATGATCCAGCGCCGCGACCCGCCGCGCGCCAGCGGGTCGTCGCCCATCGGGCCGTGGAACTTGGTGGCGAGGACGACGCGGTCGCGCTTGCCGTCGCGGTTGAGGGCTTGGCCGACGATCTCCTCGGACACGCCCTGCGAGTACACGTCGGCGGTATCGATGAAGTTGATGCCGGCGTCGAGCGCGGTGTCGACCATTCGCAAGCAGTCGTCGACGTCGCGGTTGCCCCAGGGCCCGAACATCATCGCTCCGAGGCAGTACGGGCTGACCTTGACACCGGTGCGACCGAGGGTGCGGAGCTGCATCGTTCGTTCCTCCTACATCACGTCGTAGATGAGTTGGCCGTTCTCTTGGTGCGACTCAGCTTGCCCGCTGAGCCGGAGGTGTTCGAGATGGGCGTACGTTTCACTCTCGGCCATCCCGCCCCACCGCTCCTTGCGGAAGAGGTGGTGCGACAGTTCGGTGACCGTCGCCGGGCCGATGTCCTTCGACACCTCGCGCAGCTTCTCGCAGCGCTCGTCGTGGTGCGCCTTGATCGCGTCGACGCGGCCGCGGAGATCGGTGAACGGATGGCCGTGGGCCGGCAGCACCTTGGCGACGTCGGGCAGGGCGGCGACCTTGTCGAGCGAGTCCTTGAACAGCTTGAGCGGGTCGCGACCGCTCCCGGTGCCGGCGACGTGCGGCGTGATCGTCGGCAGCACGTGGTCGCCGGTGAACAGCAGCCCGCCCTCCGGGTCGTGGAGACAGAGGTGGTCGATCGTGTGGCCTGGCGTGTGCACGGCGAAGAACTCGCGGCCGGCCAGCTTGATTACGTCGCCGTTCTTGACCCGCACCGTCGGATTGGCGGCGACGAAGCGATTGCGCATCAAGCCCGACTTCATGAGGCGGAACATCAAGCGGCGACGCAGCGGCGGCTTGAAGTTGGTGCCGCCCCACGGCGTGTCGCCCCAAGGCGGGTCGCTCTCGTAGTCCTCCGGCTCGACGTCATGGATCTCGTCGCACGCGGGATCGCTGTTCCACCACGTGCGGAACGCCGAGTGGGCGACGAGCTCGGCGCCCGCCTCCTTGGCCAGCTTGCCGGCGCTCCCGAAGTGGTCGGGATGCGAATGCGTGACGATGACGGTGTGCACGTGGCGCAGCTCGAGGCCGGCCTTCTTGAGACGATCCTGGAGCGCGTTCCACGTCGGCGGGCCCGGGAGACCGGCGTCGACGATCGCCGCGCCGCGGTCGTCGATGAGCGCGTACGCGTTGACGTGGCCGAGGCCGGTGAAGTTCGACATCGGCAGCTGCAGTCGCAGGACGTTGGGGCCGACCTCGATGACCTCGTCGGTCGCCTTTTCTTGCTCCTGCTTCACGACGCGCACCCTACTTGACCAACCGGTCAAGTGACCGCTTAGGCTGCTCGCATGCGCGTCAGCTCACAGCTCTCTTATGCCGGTGGTTTCACCGAGGCGGTCGACGGTCTCGTCGCCCTCGAGAAGGCCGGTCTCGACACGGTCTGGGTGGCTGAGGCGTACGGCTTCGACGCCGTCTCGCTGATGGGGTACATCGCAGCGCGCACCGAGACGGTGCAGATCGCGTCGGGCATCCTGCCGATCTATTCGCGGACGCCGACCTTGCTGGCCATGTCGGCCGCCGGCGTCGACGCGCTGTCCGGCGGGCGCTGCATCCTCGGCCTCGGCGCGTCGGGCCCGCAGGTGATCGAGGGCTTCCACGGGGTGCAGTACGACGCGCCGATCGGGCGCACCAAGGAGATCATCGAGATCTGCCGCCAGGTGTGGCGCCGTGAGCGGGTCGAGCACGACGGTCGCTACTACACCGTGCCGCTGCCGCCCGAGCAGGGCACCGGCTTGGGCAAGCCGCTCAAGCTGATCACCCATCCGGTGCGCGAGCGCATCCCGATCTACGTCGCTTCCCTTGGTCCCAAGAACGTCGAGATGACCGCGGAGCTGGCCGACGGGTGGATGCCGCTCTTCTACATCCCGGAGCGGGCGGCCGATGTTTGGGGCGACTCGCTGGCCAAGGGCGCCGCCAACCGGGCCGCCGACCTGCCGCCGCTCGACGTGGTGGCCGGCGGACTGTGCGCGATCGGTGAGGACGTGGCGTCCGTGCGCGACTTCGCCCGCCCGATTGTGGCGCTGTACGTCGGCGGCATGGGCGCCCGCGGCCGCAACTTCTACAACGACTTGGCGTGCCGCTACGGCTTCGAGAAGGAAGCCAAGCTCATCCAGGACCTCTACCTCGACGGCAAGAAGACCGAGGCGGCGGCCGAGGTGCCCGCCGAGCTACTCGAGCTGACCGCGCTGGTCGGGCCCGAGGGCTACGTCAAGGAGCGCATCGCCGCCTTCAAGGAAGCGGGCGTGACCAACCTCATGATCACGCCGATCGGCCCCGACCCGGCCAAGATCGTCAGCCAGATCAAGGAGTGGGCGGAGTAACACCAGTCACCGCGTGCAGTAGTTGGTGTGTACACACCAACTACTGCACGCGCTGGCCGGTGAAGATCGCCTGGCGGTAGTACTTCAGCTCGGCGACCGACTCGCGGATGTCGTCGAGGGCGCGGTGGCCGCCCTTCTTGTCGGGCGTCGCCGCGTACTCGACCGGATACCACCGCCGGCACAGTTCTTTGATCGTCGACACGTCGATCGAGCGGTAGTGGAGCCACTCCTCGATCTCGGGCAGGTAGGCGGCGAGGAACCGGCGGTCGGTGCCGATCGAGTTGCCGCACAACGGGACGGTCTTGGCTTCCGGTACGTGCTGCTTGATGAACTCGAGCGTGGCCGCACCGGCGTCGTCGAGCTTGATGGTCGACTCGGCGATGGCGGCGAGCAACCCGCTGCGCGTGTGCATCTGCTTGACGACGTCGGACATGTTGGCGAGGGCGTCGGCCGGCGCGGCGATCACGAGGTCCGGACCCTCGGCGATGATCTCGAGATCGTCGTCGGTGACCAGGGTCGCAATCTCCACGATGAGGTCGTTCGCCGGGTCGAGCCCGGTCATCTCGAGGTCCATCCACACCAGCACGACCCTCACCGTAGGCTCGGACCTGCGATGACCGACGTTCCTGTCCGCCGGCTCGACCCGGATCTGCCCCTCCCGGCCTACGCGCACCCGGGCGACGCGGGCGCGGATCTCGTCGCGCGGGAGGACGCGATCCTCGAGCCCGGTGGGGGACGGGCGCTCGTCCCGACCGGCATCGCCATCGCCCTTCCGGAGGGCTACGCCGGGTTCGTGCAACCGCGAAGCGGCCTCGCCCTGCGTCACGGCGTCACCTGCCTCAACACGCCCGGGCTCATCGACGCCGGCTACCGCGACGAGCTGAAGGTGCTGCTCGTCAACACCGACCCGCGCGAGCCGTACAAGGTCACGCGCGGCGATCGCATCGCACAGCTGGTGATCCAGCGGGTCGAGAGCGTTGCCTTCACGCCGGTCGACGACCTGCCGGATTCGAGCCGCGGGTTGGGCGGGTTCGGGAGTACCGGGAGCTAGGAAGACCAATGCCCGAGCTGCCTGAGGTCGAAGCGCTGTCGCGCTTTCTCGGCGAGCAACTCGTCGGGCGGACGATCAGTCGCGTCGACGTGGCGGCCATCTCCGCGCTCAAGACGTTCGACCCGCCCATCGACGCATTGCGCGGCCGGACGATCACTGGGACCGGCCGCCGGGGCAAACACGTACTCATCCATGCCGATCCGGTGTGGCTCGTCATCCACCTGGCGCGCGGCGGGTGGATCAAGTGGGTCGAGCAGTTCAACCCGAAGCCGCTGAAGCCGGGGAGGGGGCCCCTGGCGTTGCGGGTGCGGCTCGAGGGCGGCGACGGCATCGACGTCACCGAAGCGGGGACCGAGAAGCGGCTCGCGGTGTGGCTGGCCAATGACCCCGACGACATTGAGAACGTGGCGACGCTGGGCCCGGACCCGCTCACCGACGCGTTCGACGTCGCCGCGCTGCACGCCGCGTTGAACGCCGCGGGCAACACCCAGATCAAAGGCGCGCTCACCGACCAGCGGCTCATCGCCGGCGTGGGCAACGCGTACTCAGACGAAGCCCTCCATATGGCCAAGCTGTCGCCGTTCAAACAGTCGGCCAAGCTCAACGACGACGAGGTGTCCCGGTTGTATGACGCGGTTGTGACCGTTCTCCGCGACGCGGTCGACCGCTCGTTGGGGCTACCGGCCAAAGGGCTGAAGAGCGAGAAGAAGGAAGGCCTGCGGGTCCACGGCAAGGCGGGCCAGCCGTGCCCTGTGTGTGGCGACACAATCCGTGATGTTCACTTCGCAAGCAAGTCGCTGCAGTACTGCGCCACGTGCCAGACCGGCGGTAAGCCGCTGGCCGATCGGCGCCTTTCGCGTCTCCTCAAGTAGCGCGTAGCCTCGCGCCATGCAGCGACTCACTGGCATGGATGCAACGTTCCTCTATACGGAGACACCGGCGGCTCACATGCACGTGACGGGGGTGTCGGTATTCGATCCGACGACCGTGCCCGACGGGTACGACTTCGAGAAGGTCAAGGAGCTCGTCCGCAACCGCTTGCAGCTTCTTCCGCCTTTCCGCCGCCGGCTCGCCGAGATCCCCTTCGGCCTGCACCACCCGCTGTGGATCGAGGACCCGGACTTCGACCTCGACTTCCACATCCGCCGCGCCGCGCTGCCCGCGCCCGGTGGCGACCGCGAGCTGGCCGAGTTCGCGGCCGAGGTGAACAGCCGGCCGCTCGAACGCACGCGGCCGTTGTGGGAGATGTACGTGATCGAAGGCTTGGAGAACGGGTTCATCGCGACCGTCACCAAGACGCACCACGCGGCGATCGACGGCGTATCGGGCGCCGAGCTCACCGTGAACCTTCTCGACCTGCAGCCCGAGCCGATGGTCGTGCCCGAGCAGGATCCGCCGTGGCAGCCCGACAAGGTGCCGAGCGACATGGAACTTGTTGGCTGGGCGCTGGCATCGCTCGCGCGTCAGCCCTTGGCCGCGATGAAAGCGGCGCGCCGCACCGCCGAGATGGCCATCGGGTTGCGTCGTCGCAACCGCCTGCCCGGCGTCACGCCGCCGCCCGCGCCGTTCAGCGCGCCGCGCACGTCGATCAACGTGAGCATCGGGCCACACCGGCGCGTGGCCTTTACGGAGGTCAAGCTCGACGACGTCAAGATGATCAAGAACGCGTTGGGCGGCACGGTCAACGACGTCGTCCTCGCGCTGTGCTCGGGCGCGTTGCGTCGCTACTTCGCCGACCACGACGAGCACCTCGAGGAACCGCTGGTGGCCATGGTGCCCATCTCGGTGCGCACCGAGGACCAAAAGGGCGCCATGGGGAACCGGGTGTCGTCGATGTTCGTCAACCTCAACTCCGACATCGATGATCCGGTCAAGCGCCTCCACGCGATCCAGGACGGGACCAAGGACGCCAAGGAGCAGGAGAAGGCGTTCAGCGCCGAAGCGCTCACCGACTGGACCGAGTTCGCCGCGCCCGCAGTCGCGGCCCGCGCGTTCCGGTTGCTGTCGAACACGCGCATCTTCGATCGCACGCGCCCGATCTTCAACGTGACGATCTCGAATGTCCCGGGTCCCAACTTTCCGCTGTACTCGGCCGGCGCCCGCATGGTCGCCATGTATCCGCTCGGGCCGATCCTCGACGGCGGCGCGCTCAACATCACGTGCATGAGCTACATGGGCTCGATGTTCTTCGGCCTCAACGCCGATCGCGACGCCGTTCCCGACGTCGACGCCATCGCCGGTCATCTGGGCGACGCCCTCACCGAATTGTTGAAGGCGGCCGACACCGGCCCCAAGAAGAAAGCCTCATCGTCCAAGAAGTGAGCCGGCCGTGACGCGGCGCCTACTCACGTTCGCCGCGCTCGCGGTAGCCGCGGCCGCGTGCCTTGTGCCGGTGCGCGCATCGGGCGACCTGGTCCACGTCAATCACGATGTCCGTCTCGTCGCGACGCAGATCGCGACCTCGGCCCGCGCCGCCACGCGGAGTCGAGCTACCGCCGGCAATCTCGGCGTCGCGCCGGGCACCTTCGCTCTGGCGCCGGCCGCCGTCTTGTTCCTGCTCCTGGCCGCGGGTGCCCGGCGGAGCACCCGCCGCGAATGGTGGCGCTTCGGCACACGACGTCGAGGCCCTCCCGATATCGTCAGCCATTCAATCTGACTGGTTTCTGACGACGGGTCGCGCCCTCGCGCGACCCCCTAAATCTGGAGGTTCGCTCCTGTGCCGCAGCTCGACACGGGTGACACCGCCTGGGTGCTTACTGCCTCGGCGCTCGTCCTATTCATGACTCCGGGCCTCGCCTTCTTCTACGGCGGGATGGTCCGGTCCAAGAACGTCCTCGCCATGCTCATGCAGAATTTCTTCGCCATGGGCATCGTCACCGTCCTGTGGGTGCTCGTCGGGTACTCGTTGGCGTTCGGCGCGGGCAGCAGTTCCGGCCTCATCGGCAACTTCGACTACGTCGGTCTCAAGGACCTGACCAACGCCATGTCGGGCACGATCCCCACGCTGGCCTTCGTAGGGTTCCAGCTGACGTTCGCCGTCATCACCCCGGCGCTCATCACCGGCGCGATCGCCGATCGCATGCGCTGGTCCGCGTGGGTCGGCTTCATCACGCTGTGGTCGCTCGTCGTCTACCTCCCAGTGGCTCACTGGGTGTTCAGCCCGGCGGGTTGGTTGTTCAAACGGGGTGCGCTCGACTTCGCCGGCGGGACGGTGGTCCATGTCAATGCCGGCGCCGCCGCGCTGGCCCTGGTGCTCATCCTCGGCCGGCGCAAGAACTGGCCTGGTGAGCCCATGCCGCCGCACTCCCTGCCGCTGACACTGCTCGGCACGGGCATCCTGTGGTTCGGCTGGTTCGGCTTCAACGCCGGGTCGGCCTTGGCCGCCAACGCCGTGGCCGCGCAAGCCTTCCTCAACACGTTCGTCGCCGCGGCCGCCGCCATGTTGGGCTGGCTCATCGTCGAGCGGTTGAAGTCGGGCCACGCAACGACGTTGGGCGCGGCATCGGGTGCCGTGGCCGGCCTGGTTGCGATCACCCCGTGTGCCGGTTTCGTCGGCGGGCTGGCGCCGATCGCGATCGGCTTTGCCGCCGGCGCGGTCTGCTTCCTCGCCGTCAGTCTCAAGTTCCGGTTCAAGTACGACGACTCGCTTGATGTGGTGGCTGTTCACCTCGTCGGCGGCATCCTCGGCTCGATCCTGCTGGGACTGTTCGCCGACAAGTCGGTCAACCCAGCCGGCCACGACGGTGTGTTCTTCGGCGGCGAGTGGAATGCGCTCGGTGAGCAGGTGCTCGCCGTCGCCGTCGTGTTGGTGTTCTCGTTCGTGGTCGCCGCCGCGATCGGTTACGCCCTCAAGGCGATCTTGCCCGGCGGCATCCGCGTCTCCGAGGACGACGAGGACACCGGGCTCGACCTGACCCAGCATTCGGAAACCGGCTACGCGCTCGAGCGCGTCTGAGCGAGGAGTCGACTACGAGATGAAACTCATCACTGCAATCATCAAGCCGCACAAGCTCGAAGAGGTGAAGGACGCGGTCCAGAACCTTGGCGTCAAGGGCCTCACGGTCACCGACGCCCGCGGTTTCGGGCGGCAGGGCGGCCACACCGAGGTGTACCGCGGCGCGGAGTACGAGATCGCCTTCGTGCCGAAGGTCCGCCTCGAGATCGTCGCCGACGATCCCGACGTCGACCGCATCGTCGAGTCACTCCTGGCGACGGCGCGCACCGGGAAGATCGGCGACGGCAAGGTGTGGGTCGTGCCCGTCGAGACGGCCTACCGCATCCGCACCGGGGAGGTCGGCCCCGACGCCATCTGACGCTCGTTCCGCGCGGAGTTGAGCACGCATACGGTTCTCAACTCCGCGCGGAAGCGGGTAGGGTGGACGGCCACGCGGACGTGGCTCAGTTGGTAGAGCACAACCTTGCCAAGGTTGGGGTCGCGGGTTCGAATCCCGTCGTCCGCTCTCGTTTTTCGCAGTCCCGGTGACACCCTCGGGCATGGCGGGTCGACCTACGCTCCTGGCGTGCTGATCCTCGCCCACACTGGAGGCTGCCGCGCGCCTGAGGTCGCGTCGACGCTTGGCATTGCCGGCGCGGCTGGGATCGCGCTGTTTCGGCCCTGGCGGCGGCACTCGGTTCGGGACCGGCTCATGGGCGTGCTGGCGCCGCTCCTGATCGCGGCGGTCGTCACCGGCGGTGCGTGCGCGTCGAAGACCCAGCAGACGACGAGTCGCCCGACCACGCCGGCCAAGCTCGCGGTAATCGCGCCGGCGCCCAACGAAGTGACGGGGCCCGATGTCACGCTGCAACTGCGGCTCGACGGTGGGACCGTCGTGCAGCGGACGAGCGGAAAGCTGTCGACGACCGAGGGCCACATCCACGTCACGCTCGACGGGAAGCTCGTTGCCATGCCCTACGGGCTGACGTACGACTTGCACGGTCTGTCGCCCGGCAGCCACACGGTGCAGGCCGCGTTTGTCGCCATCGATCACGCCCCGTTCAAGAACAACCCGATCGCCGCGGTCCTGTTCACCGTCCGCGCCGCATGAAACCGGCCATCGTGATCGGCGGCTGCGTGCTGCTCCTGCTGCGGCCCGCGCTACTCCGCACCGGCCCACCGACCCTGGTGATCACAATCCTGTTCACTGTTTTGCTGCTCGCTGCCCTTCGAGTTTCGATTGATCGTGAACGGCAGCTGATTGATCGGCGGTGGCTGGTGGTGCTGGCGGTGGGGGTGGCGGTGTTCGCCTCTGGCCGCGTCCTTGGTGGGGGACAGGCGCCGGCGATGCTGAGCGCGCGTCTCGTTGCCCTCAACAGCCTCGCCGCGGTCGCCGAAGAGGCGTTCTTCCGTCGCGTCGTGTACGCGGTACTCGCGCCGGTCGGCGCGGCCTACGCGGTTGTGGGCGCCGCGTCGCTGTTCGCCCTGGTCCACGTAACCGTCTACGGCGTGTGGGTCTTGCCGATCGACCTGGCCGCCGGCCTCGTGTTCGGTTGGCAGCGATGGGCGACCAACTCCTGGTCGGTACCCGCGGCTACCCACGTGATGGCCAATGTCCTGGTGGTCGTGTGAGGCGGCGATTCACAGTCGCCGTCGTGCTGCTCGCCGCGCTGGCGACGTCGTGCGCGCGCGCTGACGACCACGGCCCAATGACGGTCGGCGCGCTGTATCCGACGACGGGAACGTTGGGTGTCGCGGGCGTGGAGGAGCAGCGCGGCGTCCAACTCGCGGTTGAGTTGGTCAACAGCAACGGCGGCGTCGACGGCCGACGGCTCCGGCTGGTGACCGCCGACTCGCCCACGCCCGAGAGCGCCCGCACCGCGCTGGCGCGCCTCGTCGGCAAGGGCGCCCGTCTCGTGTTCGGCAGTCAGAGCAGCGCGGTGTCCGCGGCGACCGCGGTTGCCGCCCGCAACCAGTCGCTCACGTTCTTCGAGACCGGCGCGGTCGGGACTGTCGCGGTCCCCGGCGCCGGCGGGCGCACGTTCTTCCGGTTGGCCCCGATGGGCGCCAACCTCGGCCGCGCCGGCATCGGCTTCGTGAGCGACCAGCTGTACCCCGGTCGCCCGCTGCGGTGGGCGGTGGCCTATGCCGATGACCTGTACGGCACCGCGGTCGCCGACGGCGCGGTCGCCGAAGTTGCCCGGCGCGGCGGCGCGCTGGCCGGCAAGTTCGCCTACGACACCCACCACTTTGATCCCCAGGCCGTGGCCGCCGCCATCGCTGCGTCGAAGCCCGACGCCATGTTCGTGTCCGCTTACCTCGACGATGGTGTCGCCCTGCGACGAGCCACCGCCGCGTCGGGAATGAAGTTGCTCGCCGAGATCGGAACCAGCTCCAGCTACTGCCACCCGGCGTTCGGCCGTGCTCTCGGCGCCGAGGCGGTCGGGCTGTTCGCGTCCGACAAGCCTGACGCGGCCGACGTCCGCGCCGACGCGCTGGCGCCCGAGGGACGGGCCGCGCTGGAGTGGGTCATCCCGCGATACAAGTCGCGGTATCACGAGGACATGAGCGCGCCGGCCCTCTCGGGCTTCTCCGGCGCGCTCGGTGTACTCGCGCACTTGCTGCCTGTCGCGCGCAGCACGTCGCCGCCCCGCGTACGCGCCGCCGCCGCCAAGGTTCGTCTCGGCGAAGGGTCGTTGCCCAACGGAAGCGGTCTGGCATTGGCGCCGTTGGGCGCGGCGGACGCGGGCGACAACCGCGCCGCCACGTCGGTGATCTGGGAGTGGGTCGCGCCCGGCGTGCGCGCCGTGGTGTGGCCGCAGGCGTACGCGACGAGTCAGATCGTGCGATGAGGCGGCTCGCCGCCGCCGGCGCGGCTGTCGCGCTGGCGTACGTCGGTGCCGTGCTCGCGACTGCGCACTTCACGAATCGCACCGTGCGCCCGCTGTTCGATGCAGTGGGACCCCCGCCGGTCTATCGCTGGGTCAAGCCGCCGCCCGACTTCGCCGCCGGCAACATCAAGCCCAAGTCCACCGAAGTCGTCTTCGGGCTGGCGCCGGACGCATTGCCGCCCGCCGGCGCCAGTGAGGACTCGCAGTTCGTGTTCAACCTCCCGAAGGGATCGATCGCGCCGCACGAGGGCGACGGTCAGGGCGTCGCCCGCGTCGAGCCCGCCGATCCGGATTCGCTGGGCGCGTTGCCGGCCAAGCAGTTCGCCGACGGCAACGCGTACAAGCTCACCCTCCGATACGAGACGACGGCCACGCCCGCTCCGGTGACACTGCCCGGGTCGGTGCTGTTGACCGTGCCGGTTCCCGCCGAGGGCATCGTGTACTCCGAGGACGGCAAGACCTGGCGCGCGGTCAAGAGCCAGCACGCCAGCGCTACTGCTGTGGGCGGCGAGTTGCCGGGCGCCGGCTACTACCTCGCCGTCACGCCCGACGTGATCTCACCGAGCGGCAACAGTGGGGCGGGGCGGTTGCTGCTGCCCATCGGCTTCACCGTGTTCGTCGCCGCCGGTCTCGTGATCACACCGCTGCTCCTGCGCCGGGGCCGGACGCCAAAGACGCGGCAGGCCCGCCGTCAAGCCGCTCGCGGGCGGTGACGTGAGGCGCGTCGCCGCCGCCATCGGTGTCGCGACGCTCACGCTGATCCTCACCGCGCCACCCGCCGCCGCCCACACCGTGACCGGCGTCAAGCCGTCCAACTTCAACAGCCGGATCCTCGGCATTCGCCCGGCCGCGCCCGACCTGTTCGTGCGGCTGCTCGACCTCGGCCGGCGTATCGAGCTTCGCAACCGCGGCCGCCACGACGTCATTGTGTTGGGGTACGACAACGAGCCGTACCTGCGGGTGGGCCCGTCGGGGGCGTTCGAGAACCGCCGATCGCGATCGCGCTACGTGAACCGCCTTCCGTCGGTCGGCGCGCAGACGAACCTGCCGGCGACAACCGACACGAACGCGACGCCGTCATGGCGGCGCGTCCGTACCGATCCGGTCGTCCGCTGGCGTGACCAACGAACGCGTTACGAGGCTCGTCCGCCCGCAGGGGGAGCGCAGGTGTTGGGGACGTGGAACATCGCGCTGGTTCGCGGGGACGCGTCGATGACGGTCACCGGCATTCTCACCTACGTCCCTGGACCGTCGCCGTGGGTGTGGGCCGCCACGGTGGTCGCGCTCGTCGCCCTGACCGCGGCCGCCGCCTTCCGCACCCGATGGGGCCGATGGCTGAGCCTCGCCCTCGCCCTCCTTCTCGCCAGCGACGCGATCCACAGCTTCGGGACGGCGGCGGCGACGCACGAGTCGTTCGCCGCGCAACTCGTGAAGGTGTTGCTCGCCGGCCTGGTCACGACGATGGCGTGGATCATCGGCGTCGTGTCGATCCCGTCGCTACAACGCAATCACGAGGGCGGGCTGGTCGCGGCGGGCGGCGTGGGCATGGTGGTCGCCGCGTTCGGCGGCGTCACCGACGTGGGCGTGTTCGCCAACTCGCAGGTTGCGTCCGTCTTTCCCGCGGTCACGGCGCGCATAGCTGTCGCATTGGCGCTCGGGCTCGGCGTGGGGCTGGTGATTGCCGCCGTGATCGTGATCGCGCGCGATCCGCGCTTGCGGCCGACGACTACCGGAACGCCGGTGCGACCTCTTCGCTGAAGCGCTGCAACGTCGCGCCGATGCGCTCGGGGGGACCGAGATTGAACGTCGGGATGATGAACTCGTCGACGCCGGCGTCGCGGTATGCGCCGATGACGTCCTGCATTTCAGCGGGTGTCCCGACGATGGCGGGGAACGCAGCGGCCCGACCCTTACGCTCGGCCAGCCACGCCTCGTCGTCGCCCAAGTAGATGAGGGCTTGGGCCGACCGCTGGATCTCGCCGGCGTCGCGTCCGAGCCTCTCGCAATGCGCCTCGAGCACTTGGCCTTTCTGGGCGAGCAGATCGGGCAGGCCCCAGATGTTCCACTCGTCGGCGTATTGGGCGGCGATGCGCATGGTGACCTTCTCACCGCCGCCGCCGATCAGCAGCGGCACGTGTTCCTGCACCGGCTTGGGCGACATCGGTGCGTTGGTGAGTGTGTAGAACTCGCCGGCGATCGTCGTGCGGGGCTGTTCGAAGAGTCCGATGATGACTTGGCACGCCTCTTCGAGGCGGCGCAGCCGCTCGCCAACGGTGCCGAAGTGGATCCCGTACGCGGTGTGCTCGTTCTCCTGCCAGCCGCCGCCGAGGCCCATCACCAGGCGTCCGTCGCTGATGCGGTCGACCGTCGCCGCCATGTTGGCGAGCACCGCCGGGTGGCGGTACGTGTTGCCGGTGACGATGGCGCCGATCCGCACACGCGGCACGACCGCGGCGACGGCCGCCAGCACCGACCAGCACTCGAGGACGGGGTAGTCGTCGTCGGCGTCATTCGGCGACATGAAGTGGTCGGAGCACCACACGCCGTCGAAGCCATGGGACTCGGCCAGCTGGGCTGCTTCGAGGTATTCGGACCACGGCCGCGTCGGGGACGGCCACACGGAGAATCTCATAGGCCGAGGACGGTATCGAGTTCGGCGAGGGCGGGCTCGATGTCGAGGCCGACGAGGATGGCGCGCATACCTGCGGCCTCGGCGCCCAACACGTTGCCGGGCGCATCGTCGAGCATCACGCAGCGCTCCGGCTCGACGCCGAGTTCCGCCGCGGTGTGCGTGTAGATGGCCGGGTTGGGCTTGCGCATCCCGACCCACGACGAGTCGATGACAAGGTCGAACAGGTCGTCGACCGGCACGATGGCCCGCCAGTTGTCGCCGACCTCTTTGGCGTTGTTGGTCAGCACTGCGGTCTTGTACCCGTCGGCGCGCAGCTGCGCGGCCCGCTCGACCATGGCGTCGTGCGGCTTCATCTCGTGGAACACACGCGTCGGCAACGTGATGCCCCGCGCTTGGGCCTCGGGGACGAGCCAGGCGCCGTATTCGGAGAGCGGGATCTCGCCGCGTTCGACCCGGTGCCACGGATGGTCGGTGTCCTCGGCGTACGGACCGAGCATCAAGGCGAGGACCTCGTCGCCGTCGTTGCCCGCGTCAGCGCCCATCGTCCGGATCAGCTCGAACGGTGAGGTGGCCAACACGCCCCCGAAATCGAAGATGACCGCGTCGTACGCGCGCGCCGGATCGGTCAGCGGATGTCCTTCACGACCTGGCCGTCCTTGATGACGAGCACGACGCGGGCCGGGTCGTCGAACACGTTGGCGTCGTTGAGCGGGTCGCCGTCGATGGCGATGAGGTCGGCCCGCTTACCGGTCTCGACCGTTCCGATGTCGTCCGCCTGTCGCAGGATGCGCGCGTTGATCGCGGTGCTGGCGACGATCGCCTCCATCGCGCCGCCGAGGTCGGCGCGGATAGCCAGCTCCAGGCCTCGGCGATTCTGCTCGGGCCCGAGGATGTCGGACCCGGCGCCGATGACAACGCCGGCATCGCGCGCCAGCTTCAGTGAGGCGGCCATCGCTTCCTCGAGGCCGTCGATGCGGGGAATGATCTCGTCGGGGACACCCCAGTCCTTGGCCATCTCGCGAAAGATGCGCAGGACGGCGAAGGTCGGCACGAGATAGGCGCCGGCGGCGGCCATCGCGGTCGCGGTCTCCTCGTCCAGGAACGTGCCGTGCTCGAAGCATTCGATGCCGGCGGCGAGCCCGTTGCGAATACCGCGCACGTTGTGCGCATGCGCGGTCACATACGTGTCGCGCGCGTCGGCCTCGGCCACGGCGGCCTTGAGTTCCTCGACAGTGAACTGGGCGTCCTCGAGGCGGTCGGTGAAGCTCACGGCGCCACCGCTCACACAGACCTTGATCTGCGTGGCGCCGCGGCGAAACGCGTTGCGGGCTGCCAGCCGCACTTGATCGGGCCCGTCGCACGGGTCGGCGGCAATAACGAGGCCGGGGATCCCGTGGCTGTGACCGTGGTGGTCGGCCGCGAACGGCGACGATTCGTCGCCGTGGCCGCCGGTCTGGCACAGCAGCGGGCCCGACGGGAAGATCCGAGGTCCGGGGATGAGGCCGAGGGCCACGGCTTGGGCCACGCCGCCGTCGATGCCGCCGACGTCGCGGACGGTGGTGAACCCGGCGTCGAGCGCCAGCTCGCAGTTGCGGAAGATGCGCGCCGCAGTGACGGCAGGCGGGGAGCGGTCGTCGGTCATGCTCACCAGACCGAAGTGCGAGTGGGCGTCGATGAGCCCGGGGAGCAGGGTGAGCCCGTCGAGGTCGATTACCTCGCCACGTGCCTTGCCGTTGAGCGATCCGCTCTCGACGGTGGCGATGCGATCGCCCTCGAGCACCAGGCTGGCGTCGGCCCGGGGGTCGGCGCCGGTGCCGTCGATGAGCGTGCCGCCACGGAGTTGGTAGGTCACGTTTCCTATCGTACGACTGCGATGCCGGTGATCTCGATTGACGACGTGGTCGACGCGGCGGCGCGGATCGCCGACCATGCGCACCGCACCCCCGTGCTGCGAACTCGCTCGATGCCCACCGTTGTCCTGAAGGCCGAGTGCTTCCAGCGCACGGGCTCGTTCAAGTTTCGTGGCGCGTTCAATCGGATCTCGCGCCTCACCGCCGCCGAGCGCGACCGCGGCGTCGCCGCCTTCTCGTCGGGGAATCACGCGCAGGCCGTCGCCCTTGCGGCGCGAGAGGTGGGAACGACCGCCGTCATCCTGATGCCCGAGGACGCCCCCGCGAACAAGGTGGCGGCGACCCGCGGGTACGGCGCCGAGGTCGTGCTCTACGACCGCTACGCGCAGGACCGCGACGCCCTGGGCCGGGCCCTGGCCGACGAACAAGGGCGCGTACTCGTGCCGCCGTTTGACGACGCGCTGATCATGGCGGGGCAGGGCACCGTCGCCCTCGAGTTGGTGGCGCAGGCTGGGCCGCTCGACGTGCTCGTCGTCCCCGTCGGCGGCGGCGGTCTCATCTCCGGTTGCGCGACCGCGGTAAAGGCGACGCATTCGTCGACGCGTGTCATCGGCGTCGAGCCGGCCGCCGGCGACGACGTGAAGCAGTCGCTTGCCCTCGGGAGGCGCGTCGTGATCCCGGTCCCGCGCACGATCGCCGACGGGCAGCAGACGACGTCGCCGGGCGAGCTCACCTTCGCAGTGATCGAGGAGTTGGTCGACGAGATCGTCGTCGTGACCGACGCACAGATCGTCGCCGCCATGACGTTCATGTTCGAACGTATGAAGACGGTGGTCGAGCCGAGCGGCGCGTGCGCACTCGCCGCAGTGTTGGCCGGTGCCATCGAGATGCCGATGGGCGAGGGCTCGGTCGGCGTCGTCCTTTCCGGCGGCAACATCGGCGCGAGGCGGTTCGCGTCGCTCGTCAGTCCTCGGGAGGATTGAGCGGCGTCGGCCGTCCGAGGCCGCCGAGCTGCGACACGTCGCGCGGGAAGAACAACGAGATCGTCCAGTCGCTGACGACGCGTGCCTTCCGCGCCACCCCCGGCATCATCAGCAGGTGGTACGAGCGGCCCATCCACCACGCAAGAAATCCAGTGAAGGTGAAACGGCGGACCTGGGCCGCGCCCTGGTTGCGGCCGAGCGTCACCGCCAGTCCGCGGTTGCGGTACGTGAACGGCGTCGCTGTGCCGATGCCGAGGTCAGCAGCGACGTTCTGGGCGGCGACGATGCCCTGGCGCAGCGCGTGCTGGGCGGTGCCGGGGCAGACGCGTCCGGGCGCGGCCGGATCCGGCACCGCGGCCGCATCGCCGACCGCGTATGTGCGGTCGTGTTGGTCGACGCGCAAGTACGCGTCGACCGGGACGCGCCCACGCTGGTCGACCGGTAGACCGCTCTGGCGCGGCAAGTCGCTCGGTCGCTGCCCCGCCGTCCACACGATGGTCGCCGACGCGTACGGCGCGACGGTCGGGTCGCTCAGCTGCACGACACCGTGCTCGCAGCTCTCGAGTCGCGTCTTGAGATACAGCTCGATGCCCTTGCGGCGGAGGACCCGCTCGGCGTAGCGCGCCAGCCGGGCGTCGAGTCCTGGGAGCAGCGAGTCGGCCGCTTCGACGAGCACCCAGCGCAGATCGGTGACGCGCAGTCGCGGGTACGCCCGGCGCAGCGCGTCGCGCGTGAGGGACTCCAACTCGGCAATGGCTTCAACGCCCGAGTAACCGCCGCCGATGAAGGTGAAGGTGAGCAGCTCGCGACGGAGGGCGAGGTCGTCGGTGGCGTCGGCGGCGTCGAGTTGGCGCAGCACGCGGTTGCGCAGCCAGATCGCGTCAGGGAGCGTCTTGAAGCCGACCGCGTGCTCGAGCAGGCCGGGAATGGGCAGCGTCGTCGGCACGGACCCCGGCGACAGGATCAGCGAGCGGAACGCAACCTCGTGGGTCTCGCCGTTGAGGTCGACGACCTTGGCCCGCCGGCCGTCGACGTCGAGGCTCGTCACCTCGCCGGTGATGACCGCCGTCCGGGGCAGGAACTCGCGCAGTGGGATGACCGCGTGCCGGGGTTCGAGCGTGCCCGACGCCGCCTCGGGCAGGAGCGGGGAGAAGAGGAAGAAGTTCTCGGCGGCGACCAGCAGGACGCGCTCGGCCCGCCCCCGGAGAAGGTGTTCGAGGCGCCGGGCCGCGAAGGCACCACCGAACCCGCCGCCGATAACCAAGACGTCGAATTGATTCACGTAAGCTCCTTGTGAATTCGATCACAAGGCTACCGTATGGCCGTTAGAACGGCACGCAGTCCGGTGTCTGGCTCGGATGGAACTCCGTCGTGCCCGACTTGTTGGTCGTCAAGTCGATGGCGATCACCGTCAGCCAACTTCCCCGAAGGCCGCCTTGCGGGCACCCCATCCGGTCGATCACGAGATGGAACGTGCCGTTGCTCGTAGCGCCGAATTCGCGTGCAGGTGGCGTGGGTGCCGTGACTGGTTCAAGGCCGCCCTCAGACTTGCGGAAGAAGAAGTTGACTCGGACCCGACCGCTCGCAGTTACGTTCGTGCCGTCGATAACGGCGCCGACCAACGCCCCGGCGCCGGTGCGATTCTCCCTCGTGACCGTCACCTTCGGGCCGTTCGTGTTGTCACAAGTGGCGCCGACTGATACCCAGACCACCGCAGCCACACAGGCGTATCGCAGGTAGCGATTTCCGGCCATGCGCATCATTGCCCCCCTCTTCAAACTGCCCCTTGTTCGAGTGTGCGCTTCGTCGCTAAAGGCGTCAATCGCACTCAGGCTCTGCGTTTTGCCAAGTACGTGCGGAGCGACTTGAGCCGGTCGTCCCACTCGGCCCCGACGTCGGTGATCCAGTCGAGGGCGTCGCCGAGCGGTGCGGGTGACAGCGCGTAGAACAGCTCGCGGCCCTGGCGTTGCGTGCTGACCAAGCCGGCGTCGCTCAGGGCGCCCAGGTGCTTGGCGACGGCCTGGCGGCTCACCGGGAACTGGCTCGAGAGTTGGGTCGCGGTCGCCTGGCCAGCGGTGGCCAGTGCGTGCAGAACAGCGCGCCGCGTCGGGTCGGCGAGCGCGGCAAACACCGCGTCGACCTGCTTGTCGACCATCAGGCTGCCGACTCCACGACGATCACTCTCGTCTCGTCCTCAATCGGCTCGAGGTCGATGGCGACACGCGTTGCCTGGCCACGGTCGCCCTCCGGCCACCACCGCCAGGCCAGCCGGTGCGGTGCATCGACTTCCTCGACGATCGCGAGCCGGGACGTGCCGTCGGCGAATCGGAACCTGGCCTTGCCGAGCGGCGCGGGGTCGAGTTCGACGTCGGCGCCGAACCAGGCGGACAGCGCGTCGGGATCGGTGATGGCCTCCCACGCTTCCTCGAGCGGTGCGTCGACGACGATCTCGGCTTCGGGCGGCGCCATAGCAACTCAATGGTTGCACATCTCGCCATGTGCAACTAGACAGTTGCACATGGCTGGCTACCTGGTCCCGACGGTGCTCGAGCAAACGACGATGGGGGAGCGGGCGTTCGACCTCTACTCGCGGTTGCTCAAAGACCGCATCGTGATCCTCGGGACACAGGTCGACGACGACAGCGCCAACCTGATCGTCGCCCAGATGCTGCACCTGGCGGCCGACAACGACGCCAAGGACATCTCGCTGTACATCAACAGTCCTGGTGGGTCGGCCACGTCGATGTTCGCGATCTACGACGCCATGCAGCTCATTCCGTGTGACGTGTCGACCGTATGCATGGGGATGGCGGCGTCGGCCGCCGCGGTGCTGCTGGCGGCCGGTGCGCCCGGCAAGCGGTTCTGCCTGCCCAACTCGCGCGTGCTTATCCATCAACCCCACGGCGGCGCGCAGGGACAGCAGATCGACATCGAGATTCAGGCGGCCGAGATCAAGTTCCTGCGCCATCGCATGGAGGAAGTGCTGGCGTTGCACACCGGCCAGCCGCTCGAGCGGGTCGAGCGCGACACCGACCGCGACTTCATCATGGGCGCCGAAGCCGCCAAGGAGTACGGCATGGTCGACCAGGTCATGGTCAGCCAACGCCCGGCCCTAGCCGCGGTATCGACCGCCAACGCGCTGGCCGACGCCAAGTAGCCTGACCCGTCACGCTTCTGCGTCCGCGCAGAAACCGTGGCGGCGTGGCCGAGTGGCTTAGGCAAGGGCCTGCAAAGCCCTGTACACCGGTTCGATTCCGGTCGCCGCCTCCATGAACGGTTTGGACTCTTAGCGCCCCAGAACGTGAGGCGAGCCATAGCCTTGAGTCGATGGTTGTGCACTCACTCACAGTGGAAATCCTTGTCGAGGCGGGCGTGACCGACGAGGCCCGAAACACTGCGATCGCCATCTATCAGGACGCCCAACATGGTGCCTTGCAAGCAGGGGTCACCGTCGTGACTGGTCTCAACGCAACGGGGCGAGCCATAGCACTCAAGGTCAATCAGCCCTCAACCACAACGCGAGTGCGCTCACTGTCGCCGTCGGCGGCCGTCGGCCCCCTTGCGGCCACAATTCTCGTCAGCGAACGCGGGCGCTGCCTAGGCGTTAGTTACAACACCGGAAGCGTTCGCCGTGTGGTGCAGGGCGGTCGCGCCGAGGCGGTGGCGGAACTGACTCGATTTTTTGTTGAAGTAGCGACACCTGCGCGAGAACGACCGATTGGGGGAAACGCTACGGAGGAGCTAATCCGGCGGTTGTACATCCTGCTGGATGAGCGCGAGGCGCTAATCGCTCTGTTGATGGAGGTCTTCAAACAACGGCGTGTTGCCGAGGAGCGCGTGCGCGTCCTCGAAGGTCTCCTCATGGCGCTGCAGGCCGAGAACGACCTTGCATCGAAGCACCGCAGCAACCGCACGCTGGGAGGGCTCGCGCTCGTCGTAGCCACCGTTCTCGGGCCAGTTGCCGCGGTTGCCGTCGATCACGCCTTGAGCCAACCCGCTGTTCAAGTTGTCGCGCAATCCGTGAAAGTTCAGGTCGAGTGCGGCATGCCGCCAGCATCGGCGCCGCCCAAGACGGAGTGACGGGCTGAGTCCGACGCTTCGGCGACCGCGTGCTGAATTCCGATGTCCGTGGAGGTACGCACTCACGTTAACGATGTCTTCCTGTCCGTCATGACGACAAGCAATCCGCGCGATCGAGCCCTCGACCTCCGCGAGTTCGAGCTGGGTATTGCCTTGGCCCGGGCCAACCGGCGACGACCCGGCCGCGCGATATTCGCTTGTGACTCGTCGGCGACTGGTCGGTCAATTGACTCCTAGGAAGCCTTCATATCTGAATTAGTTCAGATATGATTGGCACATGCAACTCATCGAGCGCCCGTTCTCGGACCTGCTCCGCAAGCCCAAGGACGTCACCGACGATGTCGAACAGGGTGACGTCCTCCTGCGACGCCGGGATGAGCCCGACCTCCGGCTCAGTCGCGCCGATCGTGAAGCGCAGCGGGCGGACACCTTCTCAGCGATCGGTCGCGCACTCCGCAACCTTGCCGTCCACAGCCCCGCCGCCCTCTCGAATGCGCTGGGTGATGCGTTCCCTTGGATCGAGTTCCTTCCCGCGGCCGACCGACGCTTGTTCCTCGACGATTTCTCGCGGGTTGTCGTTGCCGCGGCTGCGCTCGACGACTACGAGGCCCTGAGCCAACTAGTCCGAGAGTGGCGGGCGACCGCAGAGGTCCACGCCGACCCGAGGCTTGCTCGGCGGCTTAGGCGGGCGGTCGACGCGGCCGGCGAGTCCGTTCCCGCGCCCAAGACCTGACCCTTGGCAAAACGCCGGGAACGGGTTGCCCCGCCGCCTGCCAAGGACGGCTGGGACCTTCGTTACGGAACGAGCGACGCCGCGAAGGGCTGGGACAAGGTCTGCGCCGCGGCCCCCGCTAACGCGCGCACGGCGTGGACGAAGCTCACCACCGACCCACGCGAGCGCACCGATCGACAGCATCCGCTGAAGGGAAGTCTCGGCAGCCGCACGGTGAGCGGCCAGCAGATGGAGCAATGGCAATACGAGGTCACCGGCGGTGGTCGGGTGTGGTATTGCATCGACGACGCCGCGCGGACGGTGTGGCTCATGGAGGCGACGCCCGGGCACCCGAAAGCAACGGAGTGAGCCGCGGACCGCTTCGACCTGGGCTGCCATGTTGGCGAGCGAGCCCGTGGGCCCAACCGGCGCGACCCTCGCCCGAAGGAGGACTTTACGCTCCCCAAGCTGGCGGAAAACTGTGTGTACACCAGCCCCGACCGTGTGCGCATGCGCGATCAGCTCTCCGCAGATGCCGAGGTCCAAGAAAGATGCGAACCGTTCTCCATGAGGCTCGTACTCAGGATTCGACGAGGGCGGTCGCGTGTTGCTCGACCCAGGCGATCTCGAGCTCGGTCTCGTCGAAGAAGCCGCGGCTCGCGAGCGCGACCTCCCACTCAGAACCACGGGCTGCGAACTGCAGCTGCTGCTCGAGAAAGTCGCGTGCCCGCTCGATCCCGGCGTGGACGATGCTGAGGTCGCGCTCGATGCCGTAGGCGTCGAGGAGCCGTCGGAAGCGGCGCGCCTTGTCGGCGACGCCGGTCGGGAGTCCGGTCGCTCGGCATTTCTCGTCACGGAAGAACGGCACCCATCGCCACGCCACCCACCCGAGGTCCCAGGCGCGCGGTCCCGGCGTCGCCGTGTCCCAGTCGATGAGCGCGACCGGCAGGCCGTCGCGAAACACGGTGTTCGAAGGGAACACCTCGTTGTGGCAGATCGTCTCGACCGGCTCGCGAGTTTCGTAACACCACTCGCGGCCCACCCACGGGAACGTCGCCGCGGCGTCGTGATAGGCGCGGAGCAGCGCGCCGAGACGAACGAGCACCTCGTCGCGCCAGACGAAGTCCGGGAGCTGGAGGTCGAACCGGCCGCCTTGGTCAGCGATGAACTCCCGGCCGCGCGCGACCTCGCCGTCGATGAAGGTGAGCACCTCTCGTCCCTGATCGTCGAAGCCGAGCGCACGCGGTGCGCCGTCAAATCCCTCGCGCTCGATGTGCTGCAGCAGATCGACGACGGCGGGCGACCACCGATAGCTGGTGCGCCGGACCGTGTCACCGACGCGTACCCGGACGCGCGGCGGCTCGCCGTCGGCCATGTCGCGCGGCGGGACCAGGTCAATCTCCGCCTCGGTCATCGCCGATTCCTAGTCGAGCGCGTCGAAGACGACGTAGGAATTCCGGCGACGTCGGCCGCGGCCGTCGCGATGATGGCCAGCGTGGAGCAGGTCGAAGTTGTTCTCACGAGTAACGATCGCGTGACGCTGCGCGTCGGCGACGTGTTTTTGAAGATCGACGCCGACCAGGCCCGCACCGACGTCGAGGTCGAGGTGATGGCCATAGCGCCGGTCCCGACGCCGGAGATTCTGTGGCGGAAGCCGCCCGTGCTCGCGCTCGCCGCCGTCCCGGGGACGGCACTCGGCCGGCTCGACGAGCCGTCGATCGCGTCGCCCGCGGCGTGGGCCGCGGCAGGCGCGGCAGTACGCACGTTGCACGATGCGCCGCTGCCGCCACGGCCTGGTCGGAGCGTCGACGAGCTCGCCTCGCGTCTCGACAGCGAGTGCGAATGGCTCGTCGCCAACGATGTCCTTCCCGCCAACGTCGTCACGCGCAATCGCCGGCTCGCCGAGAAGGCGCTGCGGCCGTGGACACCGGTGTTCATCCACGGCGACCTGCAGGTCGACCACGTCTTCGTCGACGGTGACGAGGTGACGGGCATCATCGACTGGTCCGAGGGTTCCCACGGCGACGCGCTGCACGACCTGGCGACCCTCACGCTGGCGCACGAGGAGCACCTGGGCGACGTCATCGACGGCTACGGCGCCGACGTCGACCGCGACCTCATTCGCGCGTGGTGGTCGTTGCGATGCATCTCCAACGTCCGCTGGCTGGTCGAGAACGGCTACGGCTCGCCCGAGACATTCCCCGAAGTAGCCGTGCTGCGATCCCAGGCTTAAAGCTGCTCGGCAACTAGCGGGGAGCATGACGAGAAACCCTCCGTCCCAACGGCGACTTGCGTGATCAGCGTCCGAAGCTCGACGCCCTCGGCATCATCACCGCCCGCCGCGATCGGCGGGGAAACCGCGCTACCGCGTGTAGGGCGGTTTCCCCGACGATTGGATGCGCCATCCGACCGCGGCAACGACGTCAACGTCGGCGCACGTTGGGTCAGCTGGCCTACACGCTGTTGGCCATCTCCTGAATCCCCGCGGGCGACCGGAGCGACGGAAGGATGTGACCCATCTTCTCCTGCTTCACGCGCAGGTAGTGGAAGTTGGTCGGCGTCGGTTCGGTCTCGAGCCGGACGTCCTCGCCGATGACCACGCCATTGGCGCGCAGGCCGCCCATCTTGGTCGGGTTGTTGCTCAGCAGCCGGATCGGCCGGCCTGCCCCGACGAGTACGTCGAGCACGAAAGCCGCCTGCTCGTAGGTGCGCGGGTCCGGGCCATAGCCGCGGGCCACCGCAGCCTCCAGTGTGTCGAGGCCCGTGTTGATCAGTTTGAGTTGGGCCAGCTTCTCGACCAATCCGTGGCCCCGGCCCTCTTGGTCCATGTACAGGATGACGCCGGCGTCCTCGGTGGCGACACGCTCCATCGCGAGGTGCAACTGCTGCCGGCAGTCGCAGAGGTGCGCCAGGAATGCTGTCCCGGTGAGGCACGACGACTGGACGCGCACCAGCGGCAGGTCAGCGGTATCCGGCGAGCCCTTGACCATCGCGAGGTGCTCCCGTCCATCGGGAAACTCGAAGGCAAAGGCGGTGAACCGCCCGAACTGACAGTTGAACGGCGACTGGTACCACTTCACGTCGTCTTTGAAGTTGTAGTCGCCGGCTTGCTCGTTGTCGGTCGTCTGGCTCAACGTATGTTCTCCTTTTTCGGAAGGTTGGACGCTTCTCTCGTTGCGGGGGTCGATCTGATTGGAGCGGGCCCCGCTGTCCCGCCCGCCGCTCCCGTTACCACCGGTCCGGGAGCACGATGTTGAGCACCTGCCCGTGCTCGGTGAAGGCGGTCACGCCGTCTCCTGGGTTCAACTTGGGGTCGCGGTCGAACCGGTCGGCGCGAGCCGCCCAGCACGCGTCGTCAACGGTGAGCGCGGCGATCTCGTCGATCAGCTCGAACGGCCTGTCGCTCGCATCGGCGGTCATGAGCCCCCACCAGTCCCACGGGTGCAGTTCGACCTTGCACAGTGCGGCGTAGTCGCGCACGACGTTGTTGAGGAGGAACCACCAGCCGCGCTGTTCGCCGTCGCCGAAGAGATCGTCGGAGCCGAAGAGCGACGGGTCGGCGGCAGCCTGCCGGCAGGCAAGCCACGCCGCCCCGCCGGTTAGGAACGTGGTCGGTTCGGGGTCGTCGACCTCCAGGGCGTACCGCGGGTCGAAACGCTGCCACGTGCGGCCGATCATCACCTCGCAAATGCAGTGGTCCTCGTATGTGCCCGCCTTCAGATACGGAGCGAAGCCGTAGCGAAGCCGCGCCGGCACCGACGCGTGACGGAGGAGCGCGCACGCGATCACGACGCCGTGATGGCAGTTGCCGGCTATCTGTTCCTCGGGCGGCCGCGCCTGGTCGAGGGCGGCTTGGCTCCGGGCCATGACCTTGTCGATCATTTGGGCCGCCGAGCGAGTGTTGAGCTCGTCGTCGCGATCGGGGTCGAGGTCCGCAGCGCCGGCCAGCTGGTTCACGTGGACGACGAGGTTGCGTGCCCAACGGCCTGCTTCTGAGGGGGTGCCGGGAAAGAGACGCACGAGGGAGGCGTGGCGCTGTAGATCCGTGGTGGCACCCGGCGTGGCGTAGTAGCGCGCCTCGATTCGGGCGCGGGTAGTCACGGCTCCCACTTGAACAGCCTCACTGCCAACACGAGTCCGAGGGCCGTCCACAGCGCCAGCACACCGAGCTGCGTCCCGGGTATCCCACGGGCGCCCTGCTGGTACGCCGACTCGAGAACGTCGGCGAGCGGTCGGATCGGCAGGGCGCCCATGACGTGCGACAACCAACGCGGCAGCTCGAGGGTCGGATCAAAGACGCCCGACACGATCGCGGCGGGGAGGTAGCTCGCGTTGGTGATCGGACCGGCGGCCTCGACGCTGGGCACGACGGCGCTGATCGCCAACCCAAGTGACGCGAAGCACGTGATGCCGACCAGCAGACCGATGACGAGGGCGGGCCACCCGCCCGCGCGGGGCGACGCGTCGAAGGCAATGGTGCCGATGCCGGCCGTGACGAGGGCGATCACCAGCGTCGTGACCAGCGTGCTGAGGAGGCTGCCGGCGAGGTAAATCCGCGGTTCGAGCGGCGTGGTGCGCATCCGCTTGAGCACACCGTCGTGACGCAGCGAGGCCAGTTTTGTTGCCAGGTTCGCGTAGGCGGCGACGACCACGCCGAAGGCAATGACACTTGGGACGAGAACGGTCACTGCCCTCACATGCGATCCCGGGATGACGTCGCCGCGATTTGTCGACCCGAGGACGACGAGCAGCACCACGGGAAGGGCGAATGTGAACAGGGCGTAATCCGGGCTCCGCCAAAACGCCCGCTGCTCGATGCGGGCTTGGAACAACGCGAGTTGGGCCGACGCCATCACGCGGTCTCCGCATCGTCATGAACGAGCTGCAAATACACGTCCTCGAGGCGCGCCGGTTCGACGCTGAGGTCGTCGAGGGCGATGTTGGCGTCGTCCGCCCAGGTCAGGAGCGCTCGCAGAGTGGTCGCCGCGTCGGTGGTTTCGGCCGTCGCCCACTGGCCGGCCATCCGGATCGGCACGGGCGCCCCGGCGAGCAAGTCGCGCGCTCGGTCGCCGATCCTGAACGTGATCCGAGTGCGCCCGCCTGCGTCCTTGGCGACCTCGCCGGGGCTACCCACAGCATGGACCCGGCCGCGGGAGAGGATCGCAACGCGATCGGCGAGCCGCTCGGCCTCCTCTAAGTAGTGGGTGGTCAGCAGAATGGTCTTCTCGAGGGCACGGAGATTGTCGATCGCGGTCCAGCAGCGCTGCCGCGCTTCGGGATCGAAGCCGGTCGTCGGCTCGTCGAGGAACAACAGCTCGGGGTCGCCGGCCAACGCGAGGGCGAAGTCGAGCCGGCGGCGCTGCCCACCGGACAGCTGGCGCACGAGCCGGTCCGCTTCGTCTTGGAGCTCCACTAACTCGAGGAGCTCGTCCAGAGGCTTGGGGGTCGGGAAGTAGTGGCGCCATGTGTCGATCAGCTCGCGCACCCGGTAGCGGTTCGGGAATCCGCAGTCCTGGAGGACGACGCCCGTGCGCTCGCGCAATGCCTTGGCGTGCTCGGCGGGGTCGAACCCGAGCACGCGAACGACTCCGTCGTCAGCCGTGCGCAGCCCCTCGAGGATCTCGACGGTCGTGGTCTTGCCGGCGCCGTTCGGGCCGAGGATGCACAACACTTCCCCGCGGGTGACTGTGAGGTCGACGCCGCGGAGGACAACGCGGTCGCCGTACCGCTTCTCGAGGCCCCGGACGGCAATGACGTCCTCTCGCCCGGCCGACCGGTGTCGGTCCTGCCGTTGGTTGGTCGCCATGATCACGGGCGGTGCTCCGACGGCACGAGGGCATGCACGATCGTGTCGACCACGGTGGCCTCGGCGATGTCGGGCGGAATGGATTGGCCATCGGGATCGGAGAATCGGTGCCGGGCGAACCACGTGATCAGCTCGAGCGCCATGCGCGCGGTGGCGTTGGCATCGGGAGTTCGGCGTAGGAGACCCGTGCCGGCGCGCTTTTCGAGGTAGTCGGTCAGCGCGCGGACCAGGGGGCGGCGCAGCTCGTAGTGCAGTAACTCGGCCAGCTCGGGAAGCTCGCGGGCCGATCGTTCGACCATGTCCGCCGCGGCACGGGTCAGCGTCTCGAGGGCGAACAGTTCGGTCACGACAGATATGAGTTCCGTCGCCGGATCTGGTGTCCGGCGGCGGCGGAGGGCTTGGGCGAGTGCCGGAGGCGGAATCGCACCGTGGACGGTCGCTTGGATCTCCTTGATCGTCACCGAGAGCGGCGGCGAGCCGAGCGGCAAGCCGTCGGCGGGGAGAGGCTCGAGCAGCAGCGCGTGGCGGATAGCGAGGTCGAACAGCGCCTCCTTGCCTGTGACGTAGCGGTAGAGGGCCGCCTCGGTCATCGACATCTCGTTGGCGATGTCGGCCATCTGGGCGGCGCGGTAGCCCTCGCGCGTGAAGACTCGCAATGCAGCGTCGACCAGTTCAGGTAAGCGCTCCTGGGCCTTCCGCCGAGGTGCCATGCCGCCACACAATACGTCAGTGAGTCACTCACTGACAATCAGAGAATTGGACCCTTGACGCGTCAAACTCTGCCTGCGTATGTTTGTCCGAAACTTGTCGAGAAGTGTCGTCGATTCCCTGGGGGAAGCTGCGATGCGTGAACAGCCCGCCCCCGACGACTGGTTCCGCTTCGACGTCGATGGCGACGAGAGACATTACGAAGGGCTTGCTGCCAAGCGGCGGTCATGTCCGGTGGAGCTGGTTCGACCGCTCCTGGGCACCGACGAGCCGATGGCGGTGGCCTACCGCTACCGCGACGTCGTTCAGATCGTCTCGGACGAATCGACGTTCTCCCTCGACAAGATGGGCGCCCGGTACCGACCCATTTTCGGAACCCGGTCGATGCTGGCTCGGCCGTCGCACGAGCACCGCCACCTGCGCGTCAAATTGGCGTCGGCCGTCGGTCCCCGATCGTTGCCCGCGCTGCGGGCGTCGATCGTCGAGCCGGTGGTGGACGCGGTGCTGGACTCGGTGGCGGCTAGTCGCAGCTTCGACGTGGTGGCCGATCTTGCCAAGGTCGTGCCGACGAAAGTGATCGCTCGGCTGCTGGGCGCCGGCGAAGACGAAGCCCCATGGCTGTTGCAGCAGACCCTGGCGATGGTGTCATACATCGACGATCCTCGGGTTGGCTTGCGGGCGGCGCGAGCACTCCGGCGCCGACTGACGGAGCTCATCGCCGAGCGGCGGGCCGCGCCGGGCGGCGACCTCGTCTCTGCCCTCGTCGACGGTTCCGATGGCAGCGTCGACGACGAGATCGTCGACCTGCTGATGTTGGTGTGCTTCGCGGGCACCGAGACCACGGTTCCGGGGCTCGGGTCCCTGTTCGCAGCCCTCTTCCTGCACGTCGATCAGCTCGACTTGGTCCGCCGCGACCCGGCGTTCATTTGGGCCGCGGTCGACGAGACGTTGCGGTGGGAGTCGCCCGTCCAACTTACGTTCCGGTCCACGGTCGAGGCCGTCGAACTGAGCGGGGTCGCACTGCCGGCGGGCACGACCGTGCTGGCTCACCTCGGCTCCGCGAACCGTGAGCTCCCCGGCGTGGCCGATGGCGACAGGTTCGACATTCGCCGCCCGCCCCATACTGCCCACCTCGCATTCGGGACGGGCGTCCGGCGGTGCGTCGGAATGGCGCTGGCCCGACTCGAGATGGCGGTCGTCCTCGAACGCGTGCTGGACGCGTTCCCGCGGCTGCGGGCTGTCGACCTCGCCGCCGTCCGCATCAGCGGCCAGTTCGTGCGCAGCCCACGTTCGCTGGAGGTACGTGCGGCATGAGGACCCGCTCGCCGTCCGCTCGAGTGATCCGACCAGGCATGACGCTGTGGCAGGCACTCGAGGCCACCGCCGCGGCACACTCCTCCCATCGCGCCGCGCTCATCGCCGCCGACGGCGAGATCACGCTTCCGAAGCTGGTACTCGAGGCAACGAGTGTCGACCGGGTGCTCCGCGACCTCGGCGTCGGCGCCGGTGACCGCGTGCTCGTCGCCTTGCCGAACTCGGTCCGTTACGCCGCGGCTTACTTCGGTGTGCTGCGTCGCGGCGGGGTCGTCGTGCCGGTCGATCCCGGGTTGACCGCGAGAGAGGTCGCTGCGGTGGCCGAGCGCGGCGCGGCCGCGGCCATCGTGGACCCCCGTTGTGAGGTCACCGTGCGGGCGGCCTTCGCCGACGCCCGCGTGAACGGCGGCGTCCACGTTTACGACCGCCCGCGGACCGCCGAGCTGGTGGAGGGCCCGGCCGTCGAGGCCGGTTCCCGGGACCCGGACGACACCGCGGTGGTCTTCTTCACTTCCGGCACCACCGGTGATCCGAAGGGCGTCACCCACTCGCATCGGAGCCTGGTCGCGTCCGTCATGGCCCTCGAGCGCCTCCATCACGAGTTCTTCTCCGGATCGGTGCCGGACATGATGCGGAAAGTTGTCACCGTCGCTCGGTACGGCGGCCGAGCGATTCGCGCCGCGGGCAAGCAGACCTGGTTCACCGCGATCCCGTTCTCCGCGATCGGTGGCAACGAAGTGCTCCTCGGATCGCTGCTGGGCGGCCACACGGTCGTGACCGCCGAAGGGTTTCATCCCCGCCGGGCGATGGAAGCGCTCCAGCGTCACAAGGTGAACGTGTTCCCTGCGACGCCGTCGATGGTGTCGACGATGCTCGACCTCAAGGACTTCGAATCCTTCCGCCTGCCGGGCCTGCTCGTCGTCGGGCTCGGCGGCGGTCCGGCGACACCCGAGCTGGTCGAGCGCATCCAGGCGCGGTTCGGCTGCTGCGTGACCGTGGGCTACGGGTCGACCGAGCTCGGCGGCGGGGTCCTCGTAACGCGCATCGACGACTCCGACAAGGTCAAGCAGGGCACCGTCGGCCGGCCGTTTCCCGGCACCGAAGTTCGAATCGTCGACGAGCACGGGGTCGACGTCCCCGTTGGCGATGTCGGCGAGCTCATCTGCCGGGCCGTGAGCCTGATGGCGGGCTACGCCGACCTACCGAGCGACGCTCACCTCGATGCCGACGGCTGGTACCACACGAACGATCTCGCCGCGTTCGACCGCGACGGCAACATCCGCATCGCCGGCCGCAAGGACGACTTGATAATCCGGGGCGGCAACAAGATCCGGCCACTCGAGGTCGAGCGGGTGCTCGAGCAGTGGCCGGAGGTCGAAGCGGCCGCGGTCGTCGGGATCGATACGCCGCGTGTCGGTCAGCAAGTCTGGGCCTTCGTCGTCCCCCGGGGCGCAGGCGAGGTGGATCGAGAGCAGCTGATGAGGCACTGTCGGGCGAACCTCGCGCCGTTCAAAGTTCCCGACCACGTGCGCCTGTGCGATTCGCTGCCGACGACCACGTTGGGAAAGGTGCAACGCCACCGGCTCATCGCTCTAGCCAAGGGCGAAGACATCACCTCGATACGCCGACCCGTCGAGCGGTAACCGATGGACGAGATGCCGGAACCTCTGGCCTTCGAGCCGTTCGTGGCCTTCGTCGAGACCGAGCTCGGCCTGCGCCTGCCCCGACCCGCGGATGCGCTGATCCTCGGCATCGACGTCGAGCTCGACTCCGTGCGGATGCTCGAGCTCGTCGTCGCCATCGAAGACCTCGGCGCGATGCTGCCCGTTGACGTCTTCCTGAGCGCGCCCCCGATGCGCGAGCTGCATGCCAATTACCTGGCCGTCCTCGACGAGGCGGATGACCGCGACCTCGACCCGACCATGCCGGCTCCGGCACATCCGGCGCCGTGACCGCCGCCGCGGAACCCGTCGTCGTCGTCGGCCTCGGCTGCCGGTTCCCGGGCGGGGCCGAAAGCCCCGAGCAGCTGTGGCAGGTGCTCGCCGAGGGCCGCGACGCGACGGGACCGATCGCCGCGGGACGCTGGGTCTCTGACGGCCGCCTCCATCCGGATCCTGGTGCCCCGGGGGCCGCACCGATACTCGGTGGGTTCCTCACGGATGTAGCGGGGTGGGACGCTGGGCTCTTCGGCGTCAGCCCGCAGGAAGCCCGCCGCATCGATCCCCAACACCGTCTCGTCATGGACGTCGCGTGGCGGGCCCTCGAAGACGCCGCGATCGATCTCTCCGACGTCCGCGGCTCGCGTACCGGGGTGTTCGTCGGTGTCTCCGACGCGCAGCAGTATGTCCGGCTCCAGCACCAGTGCGATCCCGGGTGCGTGGACGACCCGATGCTCCCGCTCGGATCGGCGGCCACCATGGCCGCGGGCCGGCTTGCGTTCTTCCTCGACAGCACGGGGCCGGCGTTGGTAGTCGACACCGCCTGTTCGACCTCGCTCGTTGCGATCCACCTGGCCCGCCAAAGCCTGGCCCGTCACGAATGCGACCTAGCGATCGTGGCCGTCGCGTCGGCACTGCTACACCCGGAGTCGTACCTCGCCGCCTACCAGATCGGGATGCTCGCTCCCGACGGGCGATGCAAAACCTACGACCGGGCCGCGGACGGGTTCGCAATGGGCGAAGGAGCAGGCGCGGTCGTACTCGAGCGCCTCGGCGACGCCCGCAGTCACGGTCGTCGCATCCGGGCGGCGACGGTCGGGTCCGCCGTCAACCAGGACGGACGGACGAACGGCATCACTGCACCGAGCCGATCGGCTCAAGCCTCCGTCATTCGAGCGGCGATTGCCGACGCCGGCTGCGAACCGGATCAGCTCAGCTTCGTCGAGGGTCACGGGTCCGGCACGGCCCTCGGCGACGCCATCGAGTTGCAGGCGTTGTCCGAGGTGTTCGGCCGGGCTCGCCAGCCGGCCTTGCTGGTGGGTGCGGTCAAGTCCAACCTCGGGCACCTGCTCGCTGCCGCCGGCATGGCCGGGTTCTTCAAGTCGGTCCTCGCCCTCGAGAACCGATCGTTCCCGGCGAACGCCAACCTGACCGCGCCGAACCCGATCCTGCGCCGGATGCCCGGGCTCCACCCACGGCCGGACGCCGCCACCCTCGACGGCACGGGCCCCCTTATGGGTGGGGTGAGCGCCTTCGGCTGGTCGGGCACCAACGCCCACGTCGTGCTCGCCGCCGTCGAGCCGGAGCCCCGACCCTTGACAGACGGGACCCTCGAGGTACTCACGCTGTCGGCGGCGACGCCCGCCGCCCTCGACGGGCTCGGCGAGGCGATCGGCGCGCTGCTCGCCGATCCAGCGATGGCCGTCGGCGACGTCGCCGCGACGCTTCACGCCGGACGTCGGGGTCACGCCTGCCGCCGAGCGGTCGTCGGATCGGATCGTGGCGACCTCATCGAGCGGTGCTCGGCCCGCGGCTCGATGCCGCCGGCACCGAAGCCGCCGAGGCTGGCGGTGGTGTTGCCCGAGGCGGGATTGGGGCTGGCCCGGGTCCGACGGCTCGCCGGTTGCAGCCCGTTGCTCCCTGAGCTCGTGCGCCGCGGGGAAGACGGTGGCGGGGGCGTTGACGATGGGCCGTCGGCCACCGCCTCCGACGCACTGGTCGAACTCCTGGTCGTCGCCGGCCTGCGGCCCGACGTGCTGGTCGGGCCGGTCGGAACGAGCGGCCGCGCGGGCGGCGTCGACCTGGTCCCGAGACCGGTTGACGCGCATGGCTGGCGGGCGATCACTGACGCGGTCGACGTTGTCGCCACGTTCGATCCACCGGGATCGTCCGGGCCGTCGCCGTCGGGCGCTCGACCCCTCATTGCGATGGCGGACGCCGACGGCACCCCCGCCGCGTTCCTCGACGGCGTGGGGCGATTGTGGGAGCTGGGCCTGGACGTTCGTTGGCCCGTCCTGGTCGGGCGCCGCGGGCAGGTGGTGACCCTGCCGCCCCACCCGTTCGACAGGGTGCGGTACTGGCCCCAGCACGCGCCGGCCGCCGCGGTTTCTCCCGCGGCGAAGCGGGCGCATTGCTATACGGCGTCATGGCGAACGCTCCCGCCGGCCCCCGGCGGCGACGACCTGTCATCGTCGACCGTCATCGTGATGGGTGCCGGGTCGCCATTCGAGGCGTCACTCGTCATCGCCCTCACGCAACGCGGCGCGCTCGTAGCGGGACTCGAGCCGACTGATGTCGAGGGGACTGCGAGGACCCTCGATGACCTGTATGGCGACGGCACGCGAGCCTCCCTGCAGGTCGTCGATTGTGTCGGCGTCGGTCGCGACGACGACGATCCACTCGCCGCGGCCGAGGTGTTGGCCCGGCATCGGATCCTGAATCAGGCGTTGACGAAGAGCCGGTTCGCGACCGCATCGAGGTTCGTCGGCGTCGTTTCGGGCACGTGCTCGGTGGTGGGGGGTGACACCTCCTTCAGCGCGGCCGGTGGCGCCCTCGTCGGGATGGCGCGGACCTTGGTGTCGGAGTACCACGGGCTGCGGTGCCGTGTCGTCGACGTCGAGCCGGCGGACGCAGCCCGTATCGCCGTCGAACCGCGATGGGCTGCGCTCCTCGCCGAGAACGTCGCGCTCGAGTTGGTCGCGCTCGGGTCCGCGACGCCCCCGCCGGCGACGGAACCCGACAACGGCGACATCGTCGCGTGGCGTTCGGGGCGCCGGTGGGGGCGCGAGCTCGAGCCCGTCACGGTCCCGGTGGACGCCCCGTCCCCCTGGGATCCGAACCGCTCCTACGTGATCACCGGCGGCACCCGTGGGCTCGGCCTGGGCCTCGCCAAACGGCTGGCCGCGGCCGGCGTGCGCAAGTTGCTTCTGGCCGGGCGCACCGAACTCCCCGCCCGAGAACGATGGGAGGAGGTGGCCGCCGGACGCGATCCGGCGACTTCGCATGTGCGCGCGACGATCGGTGGCCTGCTCGAGCTCGAGGCGCTGGGCGCGACGGTCGTCACGTCGGCGATCGACGTCAGCCAGCCGGGCGCCGTCGCTCGACTGCTGGCCGTCGCCCGTCGTGACCTCGGCGGCGCGACCGCGTTCGTGCACTGCGCGGGCATCCCAGGGGGCGGGCTCCTGGAACGTACGACCGCCGACGACGTGCGGCCGGTCATCGCCACCAAGGTGAGGGTTCTGCCCGAGCTGGCCGAGGCCGTTGCCGCTTCCGAGCTCGACCAGGTGATTCTCTATTCCTCCGCAGTCACGGCGCTCGGCGGGCTGGGGGAGACGTCCTACGCCGCGGCCAACGCCGCGCTCGAGTCCTTCGCTGACGCGCTGGCAGATCGCTGCGCCGAGGCACGCGTACTCGCCGTGGCCTGGGGGCCGTGGGAGCACGACGACTGGGGTTTGGCCGACCCCGACGCGGCGTGGTTGGCGGCCGAGGCCGCCGCGTACCGCGACGCGTACGGCATCGCGATGGATGCCGGCCTGACCGCGCTGGAAGCACTGTTGGCCGGCCCGGCCACGACCGCGGTCGTGTTGGGCGAGGAGTGGCGCGACGCTCGAGTTCGTTGGGCGCAGCTCGACGACCGGCAGGACGAGTTGCTGGAGGTCCCGATCTCGGCCCGCCTGCCTCGCCCCGATCTCCTCACCCCCTTCAGCGCACCCCGGACCGACACCGAGCAGCGGATCGCAGCCGCGTGGTGCGCCTGCCTCGGGCTCGACGAGGTCGGCACCGACGACGCGTTCTTCGACTTGGGTGGTTCGTCGTTGCTCGGGGTCGCTGTGATCCGCCGGCTCGAGAAGGAGTTCGACGTGGCTTTGTCCCCTGGCCTGATCTTCGAGAAGCCAACTGTCGCCGAGTTGGCGCGGACCCTGGAGCGACCGCTTCTCGCCGACGTCGTCGATGACGGCGACGAGGCGCGCTCGCGTCGCCGGCCGACGGCGGCGGCGGGACGGCGGCGGGCCCTACACAGCGCGAAGCAGGCGATCCTTGACTGACGCCGACAGCGATCGATCGCTCGACCTGGCGATCGTCGGGATGGCCGGGCGCTTCCCCGGCGCTCGCAACGTCGAGGCGCTGTGGGATCTGCTCATCGGCGGTCGCGAGGGCATCACGCGGTTCAGCGACGACGAACTGTTGGCCAACGGCGTGAGCCCCGCCACCCTCACCGATCCGGCCTATGTGCGGGCGGCGGCGTCGCTCGACGACGTCGATCGGTTCGACGCGGCGTTCTTCGGCATCCCGGCCGAGTACGCACAGGTCCTCGACCCCCAGCAGCGGGTCTTCCTCGAGGAGGCGTGGCACGCGTTTGAGGACGCTGGCTACGTGGCTCGGTCCTTCGACGGCCTCGTCGGTGTCTATGCCGGCGCCGACATGAGCACGTACATGTTCAACAACGTCATCGTCCGCGGCGACGTCGTTGCCTCGATGGATCCGCTGCTCATCGGGTTGGCCAACGACAAGGACTCGCTCGCGACACGGGTCGGCTACATGTTCGATCTCCGCGGGCCGTGTTTCTCAATCCAGAGTTACTGCTCGACGTCGCTGGTGGCTGTCTGTACCGCGGCGACGGGACTGCTGAATGGCGAGTGCGACTTGGCGTTGGCCGGCGGTATCTCCATCGGACTGCCCGACGACGTCGGCTACGTCTATGAGGACAACGGGATGAAGTCGCCGGATGGTCGGTGCCGGGCCTTCGACGCCGACGCCGAGGGAACACCGATGGGATCCGGTGTGGGCATTGTCGTCTTGCGGCGCCTCGATGACGCGCTGCGGGACGGAGACAGCATCCGCGCCGTCCTCCGGGGCTGGGCCGTCACCAACGATGGTGGCCTGAAGGTTGGGTACACGGCGCCTGGTGTGCGCGGCCAGGCCGCGGCGATCACCGAAGCGATCGCCGCGGCCCGGATTGACTCGACCAGCATCGACTACATCGAGGCCCACGGGTCGGGAACGCCGCTCGGCGACTCGGTCGAGATCGCGTCGCTCCAGCGCGTGTTCGGCGAGGGCCACAACGTCGCCATCGGCTCGGTGAAGACAAATATCGGGCATCTCAACCATGCATCGGGCGTCACGGGGCTCATCAAGACGGTGCTTTCCCTCGAGCACGGCGTCATCCCGAAGACACTCCACTTCAATGAGCCGAACCCGCAGCTGCTGAACCCGCCCAGCCTGCATGTCGTGTCCGAAGCAACCCCTTGGCCGGCAACCGACCACCCGCCGCGTGCAGGCGTGAGCTCGTTCGGCATCGGCGGTACCAACGCACACGTCATCGTCGAACGGGCCCCTGAGGCGCCCCGGGATCCCGCGCCCCGCCGCCACCACCTTCTCGCATGGAGCGCGCGGTCAGCCGCAGCGCTCGACGAACTGACCGATGCCCTGGCCACGCACGTCGGGTCGCTCGGCGACGCCGACGTGATCGATACGTCCTTCACGCTGCTCGCCGGGCGCGAGCACTTCCAGCACCGACGGTGCCTCGTGACGTCGTCGGCCGCCGGCGCCGCCGAGCTCCTCGGATCAGCCGATCGGCGCGGCACACTGGCTCGGGTCGAGCCGATGTCGAACCGCCCCACGGCGCTCCTGATCGCGGGTGTCGGCGAGCAGTACGAAGGCATGGCCGCGGACCTCTACGCGACTGAGCCGCTCTTCCGGTCGCGCCTGGACGAGTACCGCGCCGCCCTCCGCGACATGATCGGCACCGACCCGGTCGCTCCGTTCGTCGACACCCGCTCGGGCCCCCCCGCGAAACCAGACCTCCGTGCCTTAATGGGCCGGGGCGACGGCGCGGCGGCGGCCGAGACGAGCGCCGCCACCGAGACGCTCCAGCCCGCGCTGTTCGTCG
>DASRJI010000024.1:0-21966 GCA_035649535.1 Acidimicrobiales bacterium
CTCCGTCGGACGTGCGCGAAGTTACGGTGAAGCTGCCTGCCGCCGGCGAGCGAGATCGCAGATGGCATGCGCAAATGCGGATTCCGTACGGAGACGGCGCGGGGGACGTCGGCATCGATCCGGTCAAGGGTGGGGGTCCCGAGGGTGGCGCGCCGTACTCGAGTGGTGAGTGGGCGATTCTCGATACCCAGAACGCGCGCATCGCGCGCTTCGGATCGGCGGGGGAGTCGCGCGGTGCGGTTGCGCTGCCGTCCGGCGGCTGGCAGGGCGGGTTCGTGCTGGACGACCAGTGGTTCGTTGCTACCAGCAGCTCGGATGCGGTGGTTGCCGACACGCGGGTCGCTCGCGCCGCAACTCTCGAACCGAAACTGTTCTTTGGCAACGCGTCGGACGGACACTCGATCTACGGCCAGGACTCGTCGGGCGTGCTCCACGCGTTGCGGGTGGTAGGCGGCTTGCCGCATCTCACGACGGTCGACGCGTATCGGGCAGTCAACGGTACGCGGTACCGGATCGGACGCGACAACGGCGTGTTGCGGCTGGAGTTGCTCGATCGCAAGCCACCCTTGGAACTCCGGATGCGGATGACATCGGAGTCCGGCGCGGCAGTGGAACCAGCGCTTGAATGGGCCGGCGACGCCGACGGAGGCATCCATCTCGTCTTTTACGGCAACGTTCTGGACGGTGACGACATCGCCGCATACCTCGTCGTGTCCAAGACTGGCGAGGTCAGTCCGGCGGAGCGCTTACCAAGCTTCTTTTCACAGCACGGTGGGAGCGTGGCGCACTTGCGGCTCATCGGTGGATCCGTGCCGGCGCTGATGCTGTTCGGCGACGACGCCATGCGCATCTACACGCGCGACGCGGCCGCTACCGGCGGATGAGCGCTGCGGTCTCGGGGGAGATGGGGGCGGCGAGGACGGCGGTGACCAGGTCGATGAGCTGGCTGGTGAACAGGCGGTCGTCGCGTGAGCGGCGCTCGCGTGCGCGGTTGGCGATCTCGATGTGGGCAAAGCGCACGGCGGCGAAGCGGCGGTGGAGCGGCCGCACCGCGTCGGCCGGCAGCAGCGGCTCAACGAGCTTGCGCCACCGGTTGATGCTGCCGACGTCGCCGAGGACGTCGGCGTACTGCTTGGGATGGCTGACGATCTCGCTCAGGATCTGGAGGTAGTAGCAGCCCTCGTCGTCGCTCAGCTTGGCGATAAGGGGCAGCACGAGCGCGGTGGCCAGCGTGCGCAGGTCGTCGTCGCCGCGCAGCTCGTACTGGTCGAGGAGCGCGTTGCGGTTGCCCTCGACGTCGCGGCGGTGCTTGTCGAGCACGGCGGCAAGCAGCGCCTCGCGATCGCCGAAGTGGTACTGCAGCGCGTTGGTGTTGCGCTGGCCGGCGGCGCGGTTGATCTCGCGCAGCGAGACGCCGTCGATGCCGTGCTCGGCCCACAACCGCTCGGCGGCGGCGACCAATTGGTCAGGCGTATTTATTGGTTGCCGACTTCGTGCTCGATGAGATGAGCGAAGCGCGCCCGTGCCTCGGCGCGCCGGGTCGGGATGTGGGCGCTGGGCCAGAGGCCGTCGACCGGCTTGTACTCACGCAGCACCTGGCGGGCGATGGTGACCTTGTGCACTTCGGTCGGACCGTCGGCCAGGGCGAGGGCCTCGGCGCCGAGCATCATCGCCGCGAACGGCATCTCGTTGGAGAGGCCGAGGGCGCCGTGCAGGTGGAGCGCTCGTTGCGCGACGTCGTGGTACACCTTCGGCATCGCGACCTTCACGGCGGCGATGTCCTTGCGGACCCGCTTGTAGTCGTTGTACTTGTCGATCAGCCACGCGGTGCGGAGCACGAGCAAGCGGAACTGCTCGATCTCGATCCAGCTGTCGGCGATCTGCTCCTGCACCATCTGCAGTGACGCCAGCGGCCCGTCGCGCGTCTCTCGCGACAGCGCCCGCTCGCACATCATGTCGAAGGCGCGACGCACCTGGGCGATCGTCCGCATGGCGTGGTGGATACGGCCACCACCGAGCCGCGTCTGGGCGATCACGAACGCGCCGCCTTCGTCGCCGAGCAAGTGGTCTTTGGGCACGCGCACGTTCTCGTACCGCATGTAGCCGTGGCTGCCGTGACCTTCGGCCTCGGTGCCGAGGCCCACGTTCCGCACGATCGTCACGCCCGGCGTGTTGGTGGGCACGACGAACATCGACATGCCCTTGTACGCGCTCACGTCGGGGTTGCTCACGGCCATGACGATCAGGAAGCTGCTGTACCGGGCGTTCGACGAGAACCACTTCTCGCCGTTGATGACCCACTCGTCGCCGTCGAGCTCGGCGCGCGTCTTGAACAGCGTCGGGTCGGCGCCCGCGTGCGGCTCGGTCATCGAATAGGCGGAGGAGATCTGACCATCGAGCAGCGGTTGGAGGAACGTCTCTTTCAGGAACGGAGAGCCGTAGTGCGCCAGGATCTCGGCGTTGCCCGAGTCCGGCGCCTGGCACCCGAAGATCGACGGCGCCCAGCCCGACCGGCCGAGGATCTCGTTGAGCAATGCCAGCTTGAGCTGCCCGAACCCCGGACCGCCCAGCTCGGGGCCGAGGTGGCACGCCCACAAGCCGCGGTCCTTCACCCGTTGCTGGAGCGGCCGGATGTGATCGAGGGCGCGCTGGTCGCTCTTGTCGTACGGGTCACCGAGCACGAGGTCGAGGGGCTCGATCTCCTCGCGCATCAGGGTGTCGACCCAGTCGAGTTCCTGCTGGTAGTCGGGGTCGGTTTCGAAGTCCCATGCCATGTCGCGGACGGTAACACAACTGTATTAACTCGACCACCAGACGGGTTAGCGGACGCTCAACTACCGTGACCCCATGCCTGCTTGGAACTTCGCCGATGTGTTCGAAGCCGTCGCCGAACGCTTGCCCGACGCGACCGCCCAAGTGCAGGGCGACCGTGTGCAGACGTGGCGCGAATTCGACCGCCGGAGCAACGCGCTGGCCGCCGACCTGCTTGATGCCGGGCTCGGCCACCAGTCCAAGGTCGCCGCCTACCTCTACAACGGGCCCGAATATCTCGAGACGTACAACGCCTCGTTCAAGGCCGGGCTGGCGCCGGTCAACACCAACTACCGCTACGGCCCCGAAGAGATCCTGTACTTGTTCGACAACGCCGACGCCGAGGCCGTCGTGTTCCACACTGGCTTCACCCCGCTGCTCGAGAAGGTACGGCCCCAACTCCCGCTGGTGAAGCGGTGGTACGCGGTCGACGATGGAGTCGAGGGAGCCGGAGGCGAAGACGGAAGGCGACCGGGGACACAGGGCGACGTGCCGGAGTGGGCGGTGCGGTACGAGGACGCAGTCGGTGCCGGTAGCGACCAGACCGTCGCGCCGTGGGGCCGGTCGGGCGACGACCTACTGCTCCTCTATACCGGCGGCACCACGGGCATGCCCAAGGGCGTCATGTGGCGGCAGGAGGACCTGTTCATGGTCCTCGGCGGTGGCGGCAACCCGTTGATCGGCATGCCGCCGGCCGAAGACGTCGACGACTTCAAGTCCAAGCTCGTGCAACCGGGCATGGCCATGCTCCCCGCTTGTCCGCTGATGCACGGCACCGGCCAGTTCTCGGCGTTCATCGCGATGCAGGGCGGCGGGTCGATCGTCACGCTCGAACGCCGTGGCTTCGATGCCGGCGACCTGTGGCGCACCGTCGCTGACAAGAAGGTCAACGCCATTGTCATCGTGGGCGACGCCTTCGCCAAGCCCATGCTCGCCGAGCTCGAAGCCAACGGCGCCGACTACGACTTGTCGTCGATCGTGATGATCTCCTCGTCGGGCGTGATGTGGAGTCACGAGACGAAGCAGGGACTGATCCGTCACATCCCCCAGGTGTTCCTGGTCGACTCGTTCGGCTCGTCGGAGGCGGTGGGGATGGGCGTGTCGACGTCGGCCGGCGACAAGGCGGCGGAGACCGCGCAGTTCCAGCTCGGCCCGCGCGTGCAGGTGTTCACCGAAGATGGCCGTCGCGTCGAGCCCGGCTCCGATGACACCGGCATGGTTGCCGTCGGTGGGTACATCCCGGTCGGCTACTACAAGGACGAGGCCAAGTCAGCGGCGACATTTCGCGTCCTCGACGGCCAGCGCTGGTCGATCCCTGGCGACTTCGCATCGGTCAATCCCGACGGCACATTGCACCTGCTCGGCCGCGGCAGCGTGTGCATCAACACCGGTGGCGAGAAGGTGTTCCCCGAGGAAGTCGAGGAAGCGCTGAAGCAACACCCGTCGGTGCGCGACGCGGTGTGCGTCGGTCTTCCCGACGACCGCTTCGGCGAGATCATCTGCGCTGTCGTCGAGCCGGCCGACGGCGCGACGATCGACGACGCCGCGCTCATCGAGCACGTCCGCGAGCGTCTCGCTCGCTACAAGGCGCCCCGCAAAGTCATCGTCGTCGACACCATCGGCCGCAGCCCCGCCGGCAAGGTCGACTACAAGGGCCTCAAGCAACTCGCCCTCGACCGCGTCGGCTGATTCTCACGCCAGCGCGTGCAGTAGTTGGTGTGTACACACCAACTACTGCACACTGCGGCCGGTCGTTCGGCTCGGCACGCCGATAACGTCGTCGGCATGAGTGAGCTAAAGGTCGAGGTCGACCCGGGCGAGGTGGGATTCGATCCGCAGCGGCTGGCGCGGCTCGATCCGCACTTCGCCCGCTACGTCGACGACGGGTTGCTGCCGGGGTGGCTGCTGTTGGTGGCGCGGCGCGGGCAGATCGTGCACCTCAGCACATACGGCCAGCGCGACATTGAGGCGGGGCAACCGGTCGAGTTGGACACCCTGTTCCGCATCTACTCGATGACCAAGCCGATCACATCGGTCGCGGCGATGATGCTCTACGAGGAGGGCGCCTTCGAGTTGAAGGACCCGGTGACCAAGTTCATTCCCTCCTTCGCCGACCAGCGCGTGTACAAGGCGGGCTCGGCCCTGGCGCCGGCGACCGAGCCGGTCACCGACCCGATGCGCATTTGGCACCTGCTGACCCACACATCCGGTCTGACGTACGGGTTCCACCACGCCCATCCGGTCGACGAGGCGTATCGCAACGCCGGATTCGAGTGGGGCAGTCCGCCCGGCACGACCCTCGAGCAGAACTGCGACGCGTTTGCCGCGCTACCGCTGCTCTTCCAACCGGGGCGCGAGTGGAACTACGGCGTGTCGACCGACGTGCTCGGCCGCGTCGTCGAGGTGGCGTCGGGCCAATCGCTCGACCAGTTCTTCGCCGAGCGCATCTTCGGGCCGCTCGGCATGACCGACACCGCGTTCTCCGCCGCCCCCGCCGACCACGATCGGCTGGCCGCGCTGTACATACCGACGCCGGGAACCCGCAAGGCCTTGCGCGTGGACGCGATGGGCGACGACGCCAAGACCCAGCCGGCGTTCCTGTCCGGCGGCGGCGGGTTGGTATCGACCGCGGCCGACTACCACCGCTTCACCCAGATGCTCGTGGGCGACGGCGAGCTCGACGGCCAGCGTCTCCTCGGCACCCGCACCGTCCGTTACATGATGCAGAACCACTTGCCCGGCGGCGCCGACCTCGAGCAGTTCGGCCGGCCGCTGTTCGCCGAGACCACGTTCGAAGGCGTCGGCTTCGGCCTCGGCTTCTCGGTGGTGCAGGACAGCGTCGCCAACAAGGTGCTGTCGAGTGTGGGCGAGTGCGCGTGGGGCGGGGCGGCCAGCACGGGCTTCTGGGTCGACCGCGAGGAAGAGATCACCGCGTTGCTGATGACCCAGCTCCTGCCGTCGAGCACCCATCCGCTGCGCTCGCAGTTCAAGCAGCTGGTGTACGCCGCCCTCGTCGACTAACCGGGCGCAGTGCGGCGGCCGCCGCGAGCAGGAGGAGACCGGGCAGCAGGTCGGTGCCGCCGGTGACCGGTAGCGGACCGGGCTGGGTAGCCCCAGCGGCGGCCACGTCGGTGCACGACGCTTTGCGCCCACTGAGTTTCACTGGACTGGGCTCGCCGACCGCGAGTCGTCGCTCGACCGTGTCGGTGAGCTGCGGGATGCCGGGCTCGCCGGCCGCCGCCGCCCCGTCGTGCCGCAGCCGCAGCACTTCTTGGAGATCCTCGCCGCCTTCGTCGAGGCCCGGGGGCACCGACTCCTGTAGGCGCGCCGCGTCGGCCAGTTTGGCGTTGCCGGCCGCCGCCGGCGTCGGGTTGGTGGCCAACGGGACCTGTTGCGGTTGCGCGCTGTAGCGCGGGTTGAGCTGCGGGGTCGTCGTGAAGTAGTCGGTCATCGCCGTGCTCGACGCTTCTTGGATCGACGTCGGCGGCACGCCGAGGAGCAAGTTGATCGTCTTCAGCGCCGACATGTTCGAGTGGTGCACGTGCGATACGTAGTGGCGCTTGGCGTAGGGCGAGAGGACGAGTTGCAGGGTGCGGTGCGCGTCGACGTGGTCCTGCCCGTCTTGCGGATCGTCTTCGGTGACGAACACGGCCATGTCGTTCCACGCCCGCGAGTGCGTCAGGCCGTCGAGGATGCGCCCGAGGGCGTGATCGTTGCGGGCGACGAGGTACTCGGGGGTCGGGGCGCCGGGCGACGCCCCTTGCGTGTGGTCGTCGGTAAGCCACAGGAACATGAACTGCGGCACTTGATTGGCCGCGTCGAGGATAGGCAGCTCGCGCAAGAAGTCGTCGGCCCGATCTTCGTCGGTGTTGCCGTCGCCGAAGGCGGGGCGGCTGGGCGTGATCTGGCTCGGATAGGTGAGGCTGTAGTGGTTCTCCAGTGCGAAGGACTGCGGCAACAAGCGGTTGGGCGTCGTTGCGAACGCGTTGGGCGGCACCAGCGTCGTCGGCCCCAGCCCAAGAAGGAATGTCGCCTCGCCGTAAATGCGGAAGCTCACGTTGTGACGGTCGAGGTTGTTCCACATAAACCCCTCGATCGGGAGGTTCTCGGGCGCGCTCACGTAGATGTTCTCGGGGCTGAGCTTGTTGGCGTTCCAGACCGTGGGGTGAACCTTCTGGTCGAACTCGTTCTCGTGGCCACTGGTGATGATGAAGTGACCGTCGAAGCTGTCCTGGCCCACGTCGTAGAAGTTGTCGCCGTGGGCGAACCCGGTAGCTGCCGCGTGATGGTTTGGCGTGACGGGCATTGTGTACAGGCCCAGCCGATGGTCGCGCTCGGTGCCGGCCACGTCGCTGAGCACCTGGTCGTACGTGCGGTTCTCCTTGAGGATGAACACCACGTGCTTGATCGCGCTCGACGCTCGCTGGCCGTAGGCGGCGGGCACGACACCAATTGGCGGGCTCGGATCGCGGACGAAGCCGTTCGCCGCGTCCGACGCGCTCGTAAGGGCGGCGAGGTCGCCGCAGGCCGACGTCAGTTCGATCGATTGCACCGTGCCTTTGAGGAGGTTGCCGATGTAGGACCGGTTGGAGCCGTCGCCCTCGACCGGTTCGATCTCGACGCCGTTGGCGCCCGCCCCGAAACCCTTGGCGCTGGCGACGAAGAGGCGGGTTCCGTCCGGCGTCGGAACGACGGCCGACGGGTACCACCCGGTGGGCAGGCGACCCCGGACGCCGCCCGTCGCCGCGTCGATCAGGGCAACCGTGTTGCGCCCGCCCTCGGCGACGTACAACAACGAGCCGTCGGGCGACCACGACACCGCGTTGGGTTGTGCGCCGGTCGGCCCGGCGGCGCCGAACACGCGCAGGTCGATCGTGCGGAGCAGGGCGCCGGTCGCCGTGCTGAAGAGCAACACGCGGTCTGTGTTCGACGAGGTCACCGCCAGCGTCGCCCCGTTCCGCGACAGCGCCAGACTCGAGGGCAGGCTGCCCGAGATCACGTCGACGCCATCGATGTCGGGACCGATGCGCGTCTTGCGCGACACGACCGGCGCGGCGATCGGGTTGCTCACGTCGTACTTCCATACCGACGACGACTCGGTTGTGTTGTAGCCGCCGATCGTCAGCGGCGGGAGGTCGACGGGCGCCTGGGCCGTCACCGCGTTGTCGTTCGGGTTGAACAGGCCCCAGTTCGACACATACACGCTCTTGCCGTCGGGCGAGGCGGCGACACCGTATGGGAACTGGCCGGTGGGCACGCGGGCAACGACCGCGCCCGCCGTGGTGTCGATCACATAGAGCGAGTTGTCGCGGAAGCCGACGGCATAGACGTAGCGCCCGTTGGGCGAAACGGCGAGACCCCACGGGAACGCGCCGGCGGTGAGCTGGATCGCACCCTTGCGAACGAGCGTGCCGTTGCGGACCTCGAACACGCCGACCCGCGACGCCTCGCCCTCGCTCACGTACACCCGCTTGCCGTCGGGTGACTCGACCAGGCCGTACTGGATCGCGTCGTCGTCGACGCGCGTGGTCTTCATCGTGGTCGTGTCGACCACGGTGATCACCCGGTCGTAGCCGGGCTTGGCCTTGCTCGGCTCGTCGTCACCACCTTCGGACGTCACATACAACCGGCGTCCGTCGTGGGACAGCACGGCGTTCAATGGCAGCAGGTCCACGAGAATGGTCTTCCCGACGGGAGTCACCACCCGTCCGTCGGGGAGTACGGCGGTGCCGTTGTCACGCGGACCGGTCACCAGGTTGCCAGCGGGTGAACGCATGGGAACCAGCGGGAGCGGACCGACGGTCTGGCTGGCAGCTTGTACGCCACCGGCGCCGGTCTGGACGGCGAAGACAACGACGCCGCTGATCACGAGCACCGCGCGGAGGAGGCGTCGCCCCATTGACGGGACCCTACTGGCGCGCGGGTCTGGTGTACCTAGGCGACGCGCGTGAGCTGCACGCTGACGCCGAGAGCGGTCGAGCCGCCGCCGGTGTAGATGCCCTTGAGCGGCGGGACGTCGGCGTAGTCGCGACCGCGGCCGACGAGGACGTGACGTTCACCGGCGAGCACGCCATTCGTCGGGTCGACGCCCCACCAGCTGCCCGTCCATACCTCGACCCACGCATGGCTCTCGCCGGTCACGGCTTCGCCGATCGCGGCGTCGGCCGACGAGTAGAAGTATCCCGAGGCGTAACGCGCCGGGATGCCGGCGGCCCGCACGACGGCGAGCGTCAGGTGGGCGAAGTCCTGGCACACGCCTTGCCCGCCGCGCAGCGCCTCGAGCGCAGTCGTGTGCACGCCGGTCGTGCCGGGCTGGTACGCGAGCCGGCCGCGCACCCAATCCACGGCGGCGAACACGGCGCCGCCCGGCGTGCCCTGGGTGCGCACGTCGCTCGCGGCGGCCGAGATGTCGTCGGTCAGGGGCACGTAGACCGTTGGTGCGAGTAGCTCGGTGAACTTGTCGACGTTGTCGGCGTCGTCGATCTGCGCCCATGCGCAGTCGGCCGGACGGGTCGCCGGGTTGGTCTCGACGAGCGACCGCCCGGCAACCGACAAGGCGTCGTGGGGCGGATGCAGGTCGAAGGCATGAACGACCGTGCCCCAGTAGTCCCAGTACCGCAGGATGCGCCCGGATGGCGACGGCGCGACGGTGACGGCGGCGTCGAGGGTGAGCTGGCGCTCGGTTGTCATCGGTGTGATGCGAACCTCGTTGTACGAGGCGCGGGCCGGCGTGTCGTACGAGTAGCCACTGTCGTGGGTGATGCGCAGCCGCCAGGTCATCAGACGACCTGGCTTTCCGCCGACCAGGTTGCGATGCGGCCCGGCCGGAACCATCGGGCCGCGATCGCCTGGCCGGCCATTGCGCAGGCGTCCTGCAGGCCGCGCAGCCGGGGCCCGAGACTGGCCATCACATCGGGGAGCGGCTCGTACTCGAGCCGGGTACGGGCTTGGGCGAGCACGCGCCGCGCTTCGTCGTGGTGGCCGTCGAACGAGGTCCGATCGAGGTCGGCGAGGCAGCGGTCGGCGGTGATGAGCGAGTGCAGGATCGAGCGCGGGAACAGGCGGTCGAGCAACAGGAACTCGACGACGGGCTCGGGCGCCACCGCGCGCTGGCTGCTGCGGAGGTAGGCCTCGTAGCCGGAGCACGACGTAAGCAGCGTGAGCCAGTCGTGGGCGTCGGTGGCCTCGCCGACGCGCGACGACAGCAGCCGCGACGTCATGTCGACCCGCTCGATGCTGCGGCCGAGGACGAGGAAGCGCCAGCCGTCGTCCTGGCTCATCGTCGAGTCGGCCAGGCCGATGAACAGCGCGGCCCGCTCCTTGACGAAACGGAAAAAGCCGTGGGGGCCGGCGTAGGCGACGGCGCGGACCTGCGCCGGCAAGCTGTGCCACGTCGCGTTCAGGCACTCCCACATCTCGGCCGAGATGGGCTCGCGCGCGCCGCGCGCGTTCTCGCGCGCGGCGGCCAGCGAGCTGACGATCGAGCCCGGGTTGTCCTCGTCCAGCGCGAGCAGGTGCGTGAGCCGGTGGATGTCGATGTCGCCGGGCGGCGGCGCCTGGCCCATGACGTCGATCAACGCCGCGTGCCGCGCGTCGTCGAGCGGATCGATGGCGATGGCGTCGTGCACGTGTACGTCGAGGATGCGCGCCGTGTCGTCGGCCCGCTCGATGTAGCGACCCACCCAAAACAGCGACTCGGCGATGCGACTCAGCACGGCCGCGTGCCCCGCGCCTGCTGCTGCTGTTGTTGCTGCTGCTGTTGCTGCTGCTGCTGCTGACTCGAGCCGCCGGCCGGGGCCGGTCCGAGGTCGAGGCGGGCGCCCGGTTCGGCCCCGCCCATCGTGGCAACCGAACGGGCGAGGAGGTGGGCGCCGTCGTCATGGCGTTCGGGTGCGAGTACCCACGTGTCCTTCGAGCCGCCGCCCTGGCTCGAGTTCACGATCAAGCTGCCCTCGTTGAGGGCGACGCGGGTGAGCCCACCCGGTGCGACCCAGATGTCGTCACCGTCGTTGACCGCAAACGGCCGCAAGTCGACGTGGCGCGCCGCCAGGCGATCGTCGACGTGCGTCGGCGACGTCGACAGGGCGACGACCTCTTGCACGATGAACTGGCGAGGATCGGCGATCAGCGCGGCGCGTGCCATCGCGAGCTCCTCGTCGCTCGCGCTGGGGCCGATGACGAGGCCGTAGCCACCCGAACCATCGACCGGCTTGATGACCAGTTCGTCGAGCCGGTCGAGCGCGGCGGCGAGCTGCTCGGGGTCTTCGGGCCGGAGCGTTTCCACGTTGGGGAGCAGCGGTTCCTCACCCAAGAAGTAGCGGATGAGGTCGGGCACGTAGGTCCCCATGAGCTTGTCGTCGGCGACGCCGTTGCCGACCGCGTTGGCGATGGCGACGTTGCCGTCGCGAGCCGCGTTCACGATGCCGGGGCAGCCCACCACCGAGTCGGCGCGGAACTGCACCGGGTCGAGGAAGTCGTCGTCCACCCGGCGGTACACGACGTCGACCCGTTGCTCGCGCTCGGTTGTGCGCATGTAGACGGCATTGTCCCGACACGTGAGGTCGCGCCCTTCGACGAGAGGCACGCCCATCTGTTGGGCAAGGAACGCGTGCTCGAAGTACGCCGAGTTGTAGACGCCGGGCGTGAGGACGACGACGACGGGGTCGGCCTGCCGGCGCGGCGACGCGGCCCGCAGCGCCGCGAGCAAGCGCGCCGGGTAATGGTCAACCGGTAGCACGCGGTGCAGCGCGAACAACTCGGGGAAGAGCCGGGCCATCATGCGGCGGTTCTCGATGACGTAGGAAACGCCCGACGGCGTCCGCAGGTTGTCCTCAAGTACGCGGAAGCGCCCGTCGCCGCCCCGCACGACGTCAACACCGGCGACGTGCACGCGCACGCCGTTCGGCGGGTCGATGCCGTAGGCGGTGCGGTGGAAGTGGCTCGACGAGGCGATCAGCCGGCGGGGCACGACCTTGTCCTTGAGGCACACGCCCTCGCCGTACACGTCGGCCAGAAACAACTCGAGGGCTTTGACGCGCTGGACGACGCCGGCCTCGATGACCCGCCACTCCGACCATTCGATGACCCGCGGGATCAGGTCGAGCGGGAACGGCCGCTCGACGCCCGACAGCGAGAACGTGATGCCCTGATCGCGAAAGCGGCGGTCGCGGGCCGAGCAGCGGCTCTCGAAGTCGTCGTGCGAGAACGCTTGAAGCGCGTCGAAGAGCGCCGTGGCGCCGGCTCGAGGCACGTCGGGGCGTTCGAACATCTCGTCCCACACCTCTTGGCCCACGGCGCGGGGGATCTCGTAACCGTCGAAGAGGTCACCCACGACTAAGGGTGTAGCTGCCGGGTGTTTCCGTGATGTTTCCGTTCCCCTAACGCTCGGCTTCTAGACGCCCGGCCGGATGTGGCCTAGCTTCTGGACACGTGTCCAGAACGACCCTCACCGCCCGGCAGGCCGACACGGTGGATCGTCTGGGCGACGCCGCGGTCGACGAGATTTGTGCCGTTGGCTACGACGGCCTCACCGTTCGCAATGTGGCCCGCCGGGCCGGGGTCGCCCCGGCGACCGCCTACACGTACTTCGCGTCGAAGGACCACCTGGTCGCCGAAGTGTTCTGGCGCCGGCTCCACGCCCTGCCGCCGTCGCGAATCGACGGGCGCCGATCGGCGGCCGCGCGTGTCGCCGCCGCCCTCCGCGACGTCACCCAACTCCTCGCCGCCGAGCCGGAACTGGCGGCGGCGGCGACGGTCGCCATGCTGGCGACGGATCCAGCCGTGAAGCAGCTGCGCGACCGCATCGGCCTCGAGATCCGCCTCCGCGTCGCCGATGCCCTCGGCGCCGACGGCGACCGTGGCGCGGTGCGCGCCCTCGACCTCGCGATATCGGGCGCCATGCTCCAGGCGGGGATGGGCCACCTCAACTACGACGAGCTGCCCGACCGGCTCGCCGAAGTTGTCGCCCTCCTTCTGGGGGCGCACCGGTGAGCGTCGCCGAGGCGGTCCGCTACGACCCGTACGCCTACGAGGTCCACGAAGATCCGTATCCGATCTACGCCCGCCTGCGCGAGGAAGCGCCGCTGTATCGCAACGACGATCACGACTTCTGGGCGCTGTCGCGCTACGCCGACGTCAACGCCGCGTTCCGCGACACGGCGCGGTTCTCGAGCGCCAACGGCGTGTCGATCGAGCCGTCGGCGTCGGGCCCGCACGCGGCGCGCACGATGTCGTTCCTCGCGATGGACCCGCCCCGCCACGGCCGCATGCGGGCCCTGGTGTCGCGCGGTTTCACGCCGCGGCGCGTGACCGACCTGGCGCCGCACATTCTCGAACTCACGCGCCAGTATCTCGACCCCGCGCTCGAAGCGGGCACGTTCGACTTCGTCGCCGACTTCGCCGGCCTGCTTCCGATGGACGTCATCTCCGAGATGATCGGGGTGCCCGCCGCCGATCGCGTCGAGGTTCGCCGGTTGGCCGATCTGCTCGTCCATCGTGAACCGGGCGTGTTCGACGTGCCGCCGGCCGGGTTCGAGGCCGCGCTCGAGCTGGCCGGCTACTTCGCGGAAATGCTGGCCGAGCGCCGGCGCCATCAGACCGACGACCTGACCTCGGCGCTGCTCGAGGCCGAACTCGACGGGGAACGCCTTGACGACAACGAGATCGTGAGCTTCCTCTTCCTCATGGTCGTGGCCGGCAACGAGACAACCGCCAAGCTCCTGGCCAACGCGTGGTACTGGGCGTGGCGCAATCCCGACGAGCGCACCAAGCCGTTCGCCGATCCGGGTCGCATCGGCGACTGGATCGAAGAGACACTGCGGTACGACGGGTCGAGCCAGATGATCGGCCGGACGCTGGTGGCCGACGCCACGCTCCACGGTGAACCCATCCCCGCTGGCAGCCGCGTGCTGCTGCTCGCCGGGTCGGCCAATCGCGACGACGACGTGTTCCCCGACGCTGCCCGCTACGACCTCGATCGCGACGCGTCGGCCCTGCTGAGTTTCGGGGTCGGTCGCCACTTCTGCCTGGGCGCGTCGCTCGCCCGGCTCGAAGCGACGATCGCGCTCAACGAACTGGTTGCCCGGGTTGCCGACTACGACATCGACGAGGCAGCCAGCCGCCGGGTGCACTCGGTGAACGTGCGGGGTTTCGAGGCCCTCCCGACGACGGTGACGGTGCGCTGACGTGAGCCGTTTCGACCCGCACCCGACGCGCCGGCCGGCGATCGTGACCGGCGCCTCCGCCGGGATCGGCGAGGCGACGGCGCGAGTACTCGCGGCCGCTGGCCACCCGGTGGTGCTCGGCGCTCGCCGGGTCGACCGGTGCCAGGCGGTTGTCGACGCCATCGTCGCCGCCGGGGGCGAGGCGGCCGCCGCCTTCGTCGACGTCACCGATGGGTCGTCGGTCGCCGAGTTCGCGGCTGCCGCCGAAGCGGCGGTGGGTCCGATCGAGATCCTGGTCGCCAACGCCGGTGACACCGCGCTGGGCACCGGTGTCGACACGGCGCCCGAGGACTTCGCCCAGCAGGTCGCCGTCAACTTCCTTGGCGCGCAGGCGCTGATCGCGTCCGTCGTTCCCGGGATGGTGACGCGCCAGCGCGGCGACGTGGTCGTCATCAGCTCCGACATCGTGCGCGAGCCCCGGCCCGGGATGGCGCCGTACATGAGCGCCAAGTGGGGCCTCGAGGGCCTGGCCCGGGCCATGCAGATGGAGCTCGAAGGCTCCGGCGTGCGCGCGTCGGTGGTGCGTCCCGGCCCGACGATGACCGAGATGGGTCGCGGGTGGAACCCCGACGAATTCGCCTCGGCCATCGACGCCTGGGTCAAGTGGGGCGTCGCCCGCCACGACTCGTTCATGCGACCGGAAGACGTGGCCCAGGCGGTGCTGGCCGTCGTGTCCGTTCCCCGCGGCGCGCACATCACGCTGCTCGAGATCGAACCGGAGGGTCCCGTTGCTTGAACCCACGCTTGTGTCGGGCGGCGACAACGCCACTGGCCATCTCGAGGAGTTGCGCGCCGACCCGATCACGCTCATGCAGCGCGTGCGCGACGAGTGCGGCGCCGTCGGCGAGTTCCGGCTCGCCGACCGACCCGTCGTGCTGCTGAGCGGGGCCGCGGCCAACGAGTTCTTCTTCCGCGCACCCGAGGAGGACCTCGACCAGGCCGAGGCCTACCCGTTCATGACGCCGATCTTCGGCGAGGGCGTGGTGTTCGACGCGCCGCCCGAACGTCGTCGCGAGATGCTCCACAACCAAGCGCTGCGCGACAAGTTCATGCGGGGTCACGCGGCCACGATTGCGGTCGAGGTCGACGACATGGTCGCTCGGTGGGGTGCCGCGGGCGAGATCGACCTTCTCGACTGGTTCGCCGAGCTGACGATCTACACGTCGTCGGCCTGCCTCATCGGCAAGAAGTTCCGCGACCAACTCGATCACCGTTTCGCCGAGCTGTACCACGACCTCGAGCGGGGCACCGACGCGCTGGCCTATGTCGATCCGTACGCGCCGATCGAGAGTTTCCGCCGGCGCGATGAGGCGCGCGTCGGCCTCGTGCAGCTGGTCGAGGCGATCATGCAAGCCCGTCCCGTCGAGGGTGATCAGGACCTGCTCGACGTGTTGATGTCGCTCAAGGAGGACGACGGCACGCCGCGCTTCTCGGCCGACACGGTCACCGGCATGTTCATCTCGATGATGTTCGCTGGGCACCACACCACGTCGGGCACCGCGGCGTGGACCCTCATCGAGTTGTTGCGCCATCCCGACCAGCTCGCCGCGGTCGTCGCTGAGCTCGACGGGCTGTTCGCCGACAACAGCGACGTCAGCTATCAGGCGCTGCGGGAAATGCCGTTGTTGGAGGCGGCCATCAAGGAAGCGTTGCGGCTGCACCCGCCGTTGATCCTCGTGTTGCGGGTGGCCAAGCGCGACCTGGAGGTGAACGGCTACCGCATCGAGGCCGGGAAGATGGTCGGCGCCACGCTGGCCGTGTCCAACCGGATCCCCGAGGACTTCCCGGACCCGGATGCGTTCATGCCCGAGCGGTACCTCGAGCCGCGCGTCGAGGACCAGGCCAACCCGTGGACCTGGATTCCCTTCGGCGCCGGTCGGCACCGGTGTGTCGGCGCCAACTTCGCCATGATGCAGCTCAAGGCGATCTTCTCGGTCCTGTTGCGCGGGTGGGAATTCGAACTAGCCCAGCCGCCCGACAGCTATCGCAACGACCACTCGAAGATGGTCGTGCAGCTCGCCCAACCCTGCCTCGCTCGATACCGAGTGAGAACCGCGTGAGGATCATCGTCGACCGTGACCTATGTCAGGGCCACGGCGTGTGCGAGTCCGAGGCGCCGACGGTGTTCTCGGTGTCGAAGAAGGGCGAGCTGACCGTCCTCGACGAGACGCCGGACGAAGGGCTGCGCGCCCAGGTCGAACAAGCAGTGAAGTTCTGTCCCACCCACGCTTTGCGTATCGAGGAGGACTGATGGCCGGCTACTCGCGTGACGAGCTCGACGAGATGGTCGAGCGGTGGATCGACGCCAACAAGGCCTGCGAGGCGGCGGGGGACTGGCGCCCGCTCGCCGACCTCTTCACCGAGGACGCGACGTACGGCTGGAACCTCGGGCCCAAGGAGGACTTCATGTGCGTCGGGCGCGAGGAGATCCGCGACATCGCGCTCGGTCTCGAGATGGGCGGCCTCGACGGGTGGACATACCCGTACCAGGAGATCCTCGTCGACGAGCGCAAGGGCCAGGTCATCGGACTGTGGAAGCAGGTCGCCGACGCCAAGCGTCCTGACGGCTCGAGCTACGAGGTCGGCGGCATCGGTGGTAGCTGGTTCCGCTACGCCGGGCACTGGCAGTGGTCGTGGCAGCGCGACTTCTTCGACTTCGGCAACGCCGCCGCGCTGTTCATGGAGATGATCGGCGACGGCACGTTGTCCGAGGGCATGACGAAGCGGATGGAGCGGGTCGCGGCGGGGTCGCTGCCGGGCCACTACCGGAAAGGCGACGTTCCGGTGGGCATCTGGGAGGTCCCGCCCCGGTGACGTCGCCGAAGGTTGGCTTCGTCGGCCTCGGCCAGATCGGTGCGCCGATGGCCATGCACCTCATCGACCGGCCGCACGGCGTGACGGTGTACGACGTTCGTCACGAGGCGACGCTTCCGTTTCTCGAGCAGGGCGCCACGCTCGTCGCCGACGCCGCCGGCGTGGCACGCAACGCGTCGGTGATCTCGGTGATGGTGCGCGACGACGCCCAAGTGCGCGACGTCGTCGGTCAGATGCTGCCGGTCGCCGCGCCCGACACGGTCATCGCCATCCACTCGACGATCAAGGCCGAGACGGCCGAGCAACTCGCGGCCGACGCGAGCGAGCGCGGCGTTTACGTACTGGATGCGCCCGTGAGCGGCGGATTCATGGGCGCGCACGAGGGCACGCTCGCCGTGTTGGTCGGCGGCGACGAGGCGGCGTTGGATCGCTGCCGTCCCGTGTTCGAGCGGTGGGCCAAGTTGGTCGTGCACTTCGGACCCGTCGGCGCCGGCACCCGCGCCAAGCTCGCCCGCAACCTGATCACGTTCGCGTCGTACGCGGCGGCCGGCGAAGCGCAGCGCCTCGCCGAAGCCGCCGGGCTCGACTTGGCCGCGCTGGCTGACGTTGTCCGTCACTCCGACAAGGTGACGGGTGGGGCGGGCTCGATCATGTTGCGGACCACGACTGCGCCGATGGCCGCTGACGACCAGTGGCACGCGATCCTCAGCAACACACGCGATCTCGGTGAGAAGGATCTGCAGCTGGCGCTCGAGTTGGGCGACGCGCTGGGTGTCGACCTCCCGTTCGCCGCCCTCGCCCTCGATCGTTTCGGGAAGGGGTTGGGTCTGTGACTGCAAAGGGAGCCGGAGGCGAAGACGGAAGGCGACCGGAAGACACAGCTAGGCGCGAACGGGGACTCGCCAAAGCGAGCGAGGTGTACGGCTGGGAGTTCAAGGACGGACCCGGCGACTGGTGGGCGATGACGGTCGACCATCTCTTCGCGACCGTCTGGGATCGCGAGGGCCTCAGTCTTCGCGACCGCCGGCTCCTGCTGCTCGGCATCCTGGCCGGCCAAGGGTTGGATGACGTCGCCGAGTTGCAGGCCGACGCCGCGCTGCGGGTCGGCGATCTCACCGCCGAGGATCTCCGCGAGATCGTCATTTTCATCACGCACTACGTGGGGTGGCCGCTCGGGGCCAAGCTCAACAGCGCAGTCGAGAAGCTGCTCGCCCGTGGTCGTGCCGGAGGCACGCAGAGTGAGCAGTAAGGCGGTTCTCGGTCGCGAGTACCTCCTCGCCGGGCACCTGATCGACCGGGCCGGCATGCCGCAAGTGATCAGCACCCTCGGTCGCGAGGCGATGGAGGCGATCGCCATCGAGGAGTGGATGGGCGCCAGCCCGGTGTACACGCGGCGCGTGCAACGGGCGCTCGGGTTCGCGGGCGACGACGTGGCCGCGATCTTCAAAGGCATGCAGCTCGACATCGGCGCGCCGCACCGGTTCATGGACTTCCGCTACCAGGTCGACGACGCGCGCCACGGCCAGTTCTGGTTGGCGTCGTGCGGCGCGCTGATGGACGTCGAGCCGATGGGCGAGGAGTTCGTCGTCGGCATGTGCCACCACATCGAGGACCCGACGTTCGACGCCACCGCGGCGGCGACCAACCCGCACGCGCGCATGCGGCCGCGGCATCGGCCGCCCCGCACGCCGGTCGACCGTCACCCGCACTGCCACTGGACCGTCGACATCGACCCAGCCAACGATCCGATCCCCGAGCCCGATGCCGCGGTCGTCGTCGCCCGTTCGCTCGCCGCGCAGGTGACACTGTCGCCCGACGCGCCGCCGAGCTACGACGGCCCCTTCGACCCGGACTTCCAGCTCGAGCATCTGCCACCCGCCGCCCTGGCTCGGGCGCTCGACGAGGTGTGTTTGCAGGGCCACCTTCTGGTCCACTCGTTCCTGCTCTCCGTGGCCGCTCGCGCCGGCGACGACGGCGCCCGCCGGATCGGCGCCAAGCAGCTGGCGGGGATCGGTGGGGTGGTGTCGGCCCGGCTGGCCCGCTCGGGCGCCGGCCTGGCCGAGGTGCTCGATCTCCATCCCGCGTTCCGCCCCCGCGCCTATGTCGACGCGCACATCGAAGAGCGCGACGGCGGCGTTGCGGTGCGCATCGACGACTGCCCCGCCCTCCACGAGAACGGCGGCTGGTCGTGGGCGCTGCTGGCCGACGACCACGCCATGGCGGCGATCGCGTACGGCGCCGAGCCGCGGGCACAGGTCGAGCGGCGCGGCGACCGGGAGTGGTTCATCTCGGTCGGCACCGAGCCCGCCAAGGAGCCGGCCGAGGTCACGCTGACCCGCTTCTCCACTGGCGCCGAATTCGTCCTCGAGCGCTGAAGCGCCGTCACGCCCAGTTCGTCTTTGCGAAACATCGGCGAAATGTGCGTTGGCCACGATGGCTGCGATGGCCCTCTACCGGCTCCGGATCGAGTTGCCCGACGCGCCCGGCGGCTTGGCCCACGTCGCGGCGCTGCTCGCCGACTCCGGTGCCAGCGTGATCTCGCTCGACATCCACGAGCTGGCCGGTCCGACGGCGATCGACGAGATCGTGATCGACGCCCCGCTCGACTGGGACGCCGATCGGTTTGACGCCCGTCTCGCGGCGGCAGGGGCGGCGTCACTGCTCTCGGCCGAACCGGCGAGTGAGGCGGCCGACCCCGTTGTCGAGGCGCTCGAGTGGGCGATCGCGATCGCGGCGGCCGAGCCGGAGGACTACGACGCTGCTCTCGGCGCCGCGGTGCTCGAGGTCACGAGTGCTCTTGCTGCATGGGTCACCGATGTTCCTGGCGCGCTCGGGGTCGAGGCCGGCCGCCTCGCCTTGGAGCGCCGCAGTCCCGTCGTCGTGCAGACGAGCGAAGTCCCGTCGACGGTCGCCGGCCAGCTGCCGGACACCGTGTGGATGCTGGCGGTGCCCGACGGTCAGCTCGACACGGAGATCGTCGCCTTCGCAGTCCGGCCGCTGACGCTCCACTTCTCCGTCTCGGAGATCGCCCGGGTCGAGCAGCTCGTCCGCCTGCGCCGCCAACTCACGAGGGTCACCGTCGCCTAGCTGAACGACGTACGCTCGCGGCAAACCGGGTTCGCTGGGGATCCGGTGTCTGGGGGCTGCAATGCACACGCGTCGCCGCGGGATCCGTCTCTTTCTGGCCGTCGCCGCCGTCGGTGCGGCAACCATCGCAGCACCACGCCCGGCCGTCGCGGCGCCGACGCCGCGACCGAAGCTGACGATCGGAAACCCTGGGGCGGCACCGTTCTCGCGAGCGCTCGACTGCAATCCGACCACGTGTGTCGGCGTGGGGATTGGCAATGTGGTCGCGCCGGTCATGGATCGTCGAGCGGGCGCGGCGACGAGCGCACCGTCGCCGAGCGACCTCCTCTGGGGCGTGGCGTGCCCGACCCCAACGTCGTGCGTCGCTGTCGGTTCCAGTGGGTCTCACGCCGTTGTCGTGACGATCGCTGACGGCGTGCCGACCGCGACAGTGGAGCTGACCGCCGTGCGCGTCCTGTTCGGCGTCGGCTGCACGGCTGCGGCCACTTGCTACGCGGTGGGCTACGACGAGACGGGTGCCGTCGTGGTCCCGATCGTCAACGGCGTCGCCGGCGCTCCGGTGGCCGTGCCTGGGGCACAAATGCTGCGCGCCATTTCCTGTGCGGGCGGCGCGTGTGAGGCCGTGGGCGGCACATACCTCACCGCGGGCTTGCCGTTGTCGCTTGAGCCAGTCGGCATGGCGGTGCGAATCGCCAACGGGGTCGTCGGGCAGGCCCGGCCGGTCGCCGGCACCGGGTCCCTCAACGCCGTCGCGTGCCGCGATGCGTCGGCGTGTTTCGCCGCCGGGAGTACGTGGCCGACCCAGCCGCTCTGCGTCGTCCTCCTGTTGTGCAGCAGCCGAGGGATGGCCGGCGTGGTCGTCGCCATCAGCGGTGGCCGGCCCGGCGCGCCGCTCCTCGTCTCCGGTACGAAGGAACTCAACGGCATCGACTGCCCGAGCGGCGCTCCCGCCGCCTCACCCTGCATCGCCGTGGGTCAGGACTTGCGGGCCACCGCCGGTGCCATCGCCACCGTCGGTGGTTCGGCGCCGTCGAGGACCGTGCATGTCGACCGGGTCCGGAACCTGTTCGGGATCTCGTGCGGCGGCACCCTCGACTGCGAGGTAATTGGCGAAACCGGGACCGGGCTGTCTGACGGCATGCTGCTCGCCGTCGCATTCGGACCGATCGACGGCGCCCAAGCCGTGGACGGGACCGGGCTGCTGCAAGGCGCTGCGTGCGCGACGACCTCGTCGTGCTTCGTCGTCGGGCGAGACTCGCTACAGCGGGTCGGCGTCGTTGTGCCGACCACGAACGGCGTGGCCGGCCGCCGGCGGGTCGCGGGTCCGACCTGGTTCCAGGCGATCAGTTGTCCGAGCGCGACGACGTGCTTCGCGGTCGCGGGCTTTTTCGTCGTGCCGATCGTCAACGGACTCCCGCGGCCACCGATCGTGATCCAGGGGATCGACATGCTCGGCATCTCGTGCGCGTCGGCCAGCGTGTGCACAGCGGTGGGCACGAACATGGCGGGCTCGGCCGCCTTCGTCTCGTTGGTGAACGGCACGCCCGGGACCGTGGTCACCCTCCCCGACGCCAGCGTGCTCGAAGACGTCGCGTGCCCGTCAGCCACCCGGTGCGAGGCGGTTGGCTACTTCGTCAGCAGCGGGCTCCACGCGATCGTGGTGTCGATCATCGGTGGCGTCGCATCGCCGGCGGTCGCCGTGCCGGGCGTCAACTGGCTCAACGGGGTGGCGTGCACGTCGGTCACCAACTGCGTCGCCGTCGGCGGCTTCCCGTCCGGTGTGGTCGTTCCGCTCGTCAGCGGTGTGCCGGGCGCAGTGTCCACGGCCGCCATCAGCCTGAACGGCGTGGCCTGTCCGACGTCGACCACGTGCGTGGCCGGCGGTGGCGACAACATCGGCGGGGGCGTTGTGACGATCGTGGGCGGCATCGTGGGGCCGCCTCGATTCATCGCGGCGGCCGATGTCGTCTTTGCCGTGGCGTGCTCCACGGCGACGACGTGTGTCGCGACCGGGTTTGGTCCGCAGGTCGGC
>DASRJI010000025.1:0-11905 GCA_035649535.1 Acidimicrobiales bacterium
CAATGGAAACCGCAACCTGACACCGACACGTGGCTTTAGGACGGCGGCGCGACGGGGCCGACCTCGCCGTGGTCGCGGCAGGCGGCGGTGAAGTGGGCAGGCGTGACCTGCACGGTGAGCCGCCGGCCGCAGGTTGGGCAGAAGCGGGGCGGGTCGAGCTCCCGGCCGCAGTGGCCACCGCACTCGTCGGCTGCTCGCCCGCAGCCCGTGCAGTGCACGCCGCTTAGAGGACTTTCGACAGAACCCCGACCGGCATGCACAGGTCCTCCAGCATCTGGAGATCCTGGTCGGCCGAGCGCCCGAGCGTCGTGAGGTAGTTGCCGACGATGAGCGCGTTGATACCCGCCGTCATTCCCATCGCCTGGAGCTCGCGGAGCGTGACCTCGCGGCCGCCGGCGAATCGCAGGATCACCGAGGGCAGGGCCAGACGGAACAGGGCGATCCACCGAATCGCTTCGAGCGGCTCGACGAGCGGGCGGTCGGCCAACGGCGTGCCCGGCCGTGGGTTGAGGAAGTTGATCGGCACCTCGGCCGGCGCCACGTCACGGAGCTGCATGAGCAACTCGACGCGCTGGTTGTCGTTCTCGCCCATGCCGAGGAGCGCGCCGCAGCACAGCTCCATCCCCGCCTCGCGCACGTACGAGCAGGTGTCGAAGCGCTCCTCCCATGTGTGCGACGAGACGATGTTGCCGAAGAACGATCGCGCCGTCTCGAGGTTGTGGTTGTAACGGTGCACCCCGACGTCGGCGAGGCGGAACGCCTGGTCCTTGGTGAGGATGCCGGCGCTGACGGCGACGTTGAGCCCGGTGCGGTCGTGCACCAGCGGCACCATCGACATGATCGACTGCAACATCCGCTCGTCGGGGCCACGGATCGCGAGCACGATGCAGAACTCCGACGCGCCGAGCTTGGCCGTCTCCTCGGCGGCGGCGAGCACCTCGTCGGCGTCGAGCAACGGCGTCGCCTTCACCGGCGATTCGAACCGCGCCGACTGACTACAGAAGTGGCAGTCCTCGGGGCAACCGCCGGTCTTGGCCGACAGGATGCCTTCGATTTCGACTTCGGTGCCGCACCAACCCAGCCGCACTTCGTGGGCCAGCGCGGCGAGCGACGGAACCGATGCGGACGGGAGCGCCGCCAGCTCGGTCAGCTCCTCAACGGTGAGCTGGCGTCGGTCCTCTAACAACGCCTCCGCCGCGTCGGTCAACAGGGCACGCGTCGGCGAGATCGGCATTTGGCGAGGAACGCTACAACGCGGCGACGTCAGTTACGACTTGAAGTTTCGCGACGTCGCGCAACCAGTCGCGATTGCGGCAATGCAAGTCGTCGCCGTCGTCGAACCGGTTGAGGAACACGGTCAGTGGCCAACCGCCGAGGGCGGTCGCGCACAGCCGGACCGCGTTGATCGTGCCGAGGCCGGCGTCGGCGACGAGGACCACGCGATCGGGTTGTAGGGCGCGCGCCAGATCGACGCCGTCGCCGTCGCTGGCGATCGGCGAGCGAGGTCCGCCGACGCCTTCGACAACACCCACAGCGACCGTCGGGGACGGCCACGCGATCTCGCCGACGAGGTCAGCCACGGTGAACTGCGGGCGGCCGAGTACGTCGGCGGCCATGGGCGGCGCCATCGGCACCTCGTACCAGCGATGCCGCGGGCATACGGTCTCCGGCGCCTCTCCCGTGGCCGCGGCGAGCACGTCGGCGTCGGTGCGGTCGCCGGGCGAGAAGGACTGCACCGGTTTGCGCGCCGCGGTGGTCACCGTGAGCGTCGACAACCAGGCGGCGGCGACCCACGTCTTGCCGACGTCGGTGCCCGTCCCGGTGACGAGGACGAGCTGTTCAGGCCGCAAGGTGGCGGAGCGCCTCGACAAGGGCAGCGACCTGGGCGTCGGTGTGGGCCGCCGACAGGGCGACGCGCAGGCGCGACGTACCGGGCGCGACGGTCGGTGGTCGGATCGCGGGAACCAGGAGGCCGCGCTCGAGCAGGGCGGCCGACGCGGCGATGGCCGCGTCCTCGTCACCGATCACGATCGGGATGATGGGCGAGGGGTGGCCCGGGCGCACCGCGGCGACGTGCCGGCGCAGCGTCGCCTTCAGGTCGTCCCCCTTCGTGGAGCGAAGGATCGCCAGGGCCGCCGCGGCCGCGGCGGTGTCGGCCGGCGTGGCCGCCGTGGTGAAGATGTAGGGGCGGGCCCGGTTGACGAGTAGGTCGCAGTAGCGGGCCGGGCCGGCCACGAAGCCGCCCAGGGCGCCCAGCGTCTTCGAGAGGGTGCCCACACGGAGCGACGTGGCGCCGGTCAGATCGGGCTCGGGTCCGAGGACGGCGTGGGCCTCGTCGAGGATGAGCAGCGCGTCGAAACGGTTCGCGACCTCGCCCAACTCGTCGACCGGCGCCACGTCGCCGTCCATCGAGAACACGCTGTCGCTCACGATGATCGCCGGGCGGCCCGCGGCCTGGACGAGCAGCTTCTCGACGTGCTCGACGTCGGCGTGGCGGTACACCTCGACGTCGGCGTGGGCCAGGCGGCAGCCGTCGATGATCGACGCGTGGTTCAGCTCGTCGGAGAGGATGAGCGCATCGGCGGTGCCGAGGGTCGAGAGAACACCGAGGTTGGCGGCGAAGCCAGTCGGGAAGAGCACCGCTCGCTCCGTTCCCCTCCATTCGGCCAGCGCGTTCTCCAGCTCGCCGTGAATCGGGCGCGAGCCGACGATCAGCCGGGCCGAGCCACTGCCAGTGCCATAGCGGTCGAGGGCGTCGTGGGCGGCGGCGATGACGGCCGGGTGCTGGCTCAGGCCGAGATAGTCGTTGGACGCGAACGAGACCGGCGCGGTCGCGTCGCGCGGATCGACGTCTCGTGGCGCCCGCCATTGGCCGGCCAGGCGGATGCGCTCGAGTCGAGCATCGACGCGCTCATCCCACGCAGTCACTGGTCCACCATCCTCCGGATGGCGGCCCAGCCTGTATCGGCCCGATCGCCTTCCGGCTTCGCCGTCGGCTCACTCATGCGACCTCGTCGATTGCCTCGCCGAGAACGCGCACGATCTCGTCGATCTGGTCGGCGGTCACCGTCAGGTGCGGCATCAGGACGACGACGTCACCCAGGGGCCGCAGCAGCACGCCGCGTTCGACGGCCGCCGCGCACACACGCCGACCCCACCGCAGCCCGTCGGCCGGCGGATTCAACTCGACGCCGCACATCAGCCCGCGTTGCCGCACGTCGCGAACCTCGGTACGAGGCGCGATCTCGTCGGCGAGCAGCGCGCTCAGTTGTGTCGCCCGCGCGTTGACGTTGTCGAGGACGTTCCACTCGGCGACAAGCTCGAGATGACGCAGGGCAACGGCGGCCGCCAGCGCGTTCCCGCTGAACGAGTGCCCGTGGTAGAAGGTCTTCTCGCTCAGGTCGGGTCCGAGGAAGGCGCGGTAGACGCGGTCGGACGCGACGGTTACCGACATCGGCAGGTAGCCCCCCGTGAGGCCTTTGCCGAGGCACAGCAGGTCGGGTGTGATCCCACACTGCTCCGATGCGAACAGCGTGCCGGTGCGGCCGAAGCCGGTCGCCACCTCGTCGGCGATCAACAGCACGTCGGACGTGCGGCACGCCTCGGCAATCAACTGCACGTCCTCGGGTGCGGCCAGCACCATGCCTGCCGCGCCTTGCACCAACGGCTCGATGACGACGGCCGCCAGTTCGTTGGCGCGGTCCGTGATGATCGCCGCGGCCGCCTCGGCCCACCCGGATTCGTCGAAGCCCGGGCCGCGCACCACTGGGAAGCGCAGCGGATCGAACAGGTCGGTGCCGAAGCCGCCGGCGCCGACCGACAACGAACCGACGGTGTCGCCGTGATACGCACCGCCGAACGCGAGATACGTCGTGCGTCCTGTCACACCGAGGTTCACCCAGTACTGGAACGCGATCTTTAGCGCTTGCTCGACGGCGGCGGCGCCGTCCGACGCGAAGAGGAAGTGCGGCTGGTCGACCGGCACGACGTCGGCCAGCGCCTCGGCCAGTTCGACCACAACGGCGCTGCCGTTGCCCAGGAGTGTCGAATGGGCGACGCGGTCGATCTGGTCGCGCAACGCGGCGTCCAGCTCCGGCACGCGGTGACCGAGCGTCGTGACCCACAACGACGAGATGGCGTCGAGGTAGCGGTTGCCGGCCACATCGATCAGATACGCGCCCTCGGCCCGCTCCACGATCAGCGGCGCGTTGTCGGCGAAGGCGTCCATCTGCGTGAACCCGTGCCACACCACCGCACGGTCACGCTCGACCCAGTCCTTGGCGTTGCCGACGTCGGAGCCCACGGGGGCACGTTAACGACATCGCTAGGGTTAGTTCCGTGGGCGACGTGCTGGATCTGGCTGAGCGGCTGTGGACAGGCGACGCCGACATTGCCGACCATCACCCGTTCCGCCTGATGGACACGACGGCCGAGGAAGTGGCCGACGGGGTGGCGTTCGTGCCGTCGTTCGCCAATGTCAGCGCGGTCGCGACCGACGACGGGTTGGTGCTGGTCGACACGGGAAGCCAGTTCCTCGCCGCCGGCGTGCACGAGGCATTGCGCGGCTGGACCGATCAGCGACTCAACACCGCGGTGTACTCCCACGGCCACATCGACCATGTCTTCGGCGTCCCGGTGTTCGAGGCCGAGGCGGCGGACAAGGGTTGGCCGGCGCCGCGCGTCATCGCCCACGAAGCTTTGCCGCCGCGCTTCGACCGCTACATCCTCACCGCCGGGTTCAACTCGATCATCAACCAGCGCCAGTTCAAGGCGCCGGGGCTTCAGTGGCCGACGGACTACCGGTACCCCGACGAGACATACCGCGATCACCTGGCGCTGGACGTCGGCGGTGTGCCGGTCGAGCTGCATCACGCACGTGGCGAGACCGACGACCACACGTGGACCTGGTTCCCGACCAAGAAGGTCCTCGGCTGCGGCGACTTCTTCATCTGGGCCTCGCCCAATGCCGGGAACCCGCAGAAGGTGCAGCGGTACCCGAAGGAGTGGGCGGTCGCCCTGCGCAAGATGACGACGATGGGCGCCGAGGTGCTGCTGCCCGGGCACGGGCTGCCGATCGTCGGCAACGCCCGGATCACCCAAGCGCTCACCGACGCCGCCGATCTGCTGGACCACCTACACGACGAGACGGTGGCGATGATGAACGCCGGCGCCCGGCTCGACGAGATCATCCACACCGTGAAGCCGCCGGCCCACCTGATCGAGAAGCCCTACCTGCGCCCCACGTACGACGAGCCCGAGTTCGTGGTCCGCAACGTGTGGCGGTTGTACGGCGGCTGGTACGACGGCAACCCCGCCCACCTGAAGCCGGCGCCCGATGCGGATCTCGCCGCCGAGTTGGCCGCGCTGGCTGGTGGCGTCGAGCTGCTGGCCCGGCGGGCGCTCGAGTTGGCCGACGCCGGCGAGTTCCGCCTGGCGGGCCACCTGGCCGAGCTGGCGTCGCAAGCAGCGCCCGACAACCGCGCCGTGCACGCGGCGCGCGCCACCGTCTTCGGCAAGCGGGCGGACGACGAGTTGTCGACGATGTCCCGCGGCATCTTCTCGTGGGCCTCCGAAGAGTCGCACCGCCACTCATGACCGACTGGCTCGATCGCGAACCGGGGCTGCGGGCGGCGTCGGACCAGTGGTTGACCGACCTCGACATGCGGCTCGCTCAGGCCCGCCGGCGGGCGAACCGCATCATCCGCGCCGATCCGGTGACCGCGGGGACGCTGCCGCGGCTCGCCCAACTCGTGCGGGGCTCGGCGCCCCGGCTCGCACCCGCGCTCTTGCGCCGCGACGGCGAGGAGATCGTGAAGGCGTTGGCCGAGACCGCGCTCAACGGCGGCCCGACCTACGTGAAGCTCGGCCAGTTCATCTCGAGCACGCGCGGCTTGGTGCCCGACTGGATCGCCGACGCTTTCGCCGGTTGTCGCGATGAAGTGCCGCCGGCCAAGACGGCGTTGATCGCGGCGGTTCTCGACCGATCGGGGATCATCGACCAGATCGCCGAGTGGGACCCGACGCCGCTCGCGTCGGCGTCGGTCGCCCAAGTCCACCGGGCCACCCTCAACGACGGCCGCGAGATCGTCCTCAAGATTCGCCGTCCGGGCATCGGTCGGATCGTCGCGTCCGACGCCGCGTACCTCCTGCCGCTGCTCGGCGTGCTCGAGTCGCGCGACGAGCGGTTCAAGGTCGCCAACCTGCGCGGGACCACCGTGCTGATGTTGCGGCTGTTCGCCCAAGAGGTCGACCTCCGCCTCGAAGCGACCAGCGCGGTGCAACTGGCGACCGCGTTCGAGCGGGCCGGCTTTGCGGTGCAGGTGCCGACGCCCATCCCGTCGCTCGTCACCGAGAAGGTCCTCGGGATGGAGTTCGTGCCCGGCGTCTCGGCGGCCGACGTCGACGGCGCCCAGAGCTTCCAGCGCGCGGCGCGTGACCTCGTTCGCCTCGCAGTCGTCGGCACCCTGCACACGACGATGAACGACGGCATCTTCCACGGCGACCTGCACCTCGGCAACGTGCTGGTCAACGACCGCGGCCTCGCCCTGGTCGACTACGGCATCGTCGGCCGGCTGACCGAGACGCAACGGCGGGCGATCGCCCAGATCCTCGTAGCCGGGCTGGCCGACGATCGCGCCGGCCTGTTCGCCGGCCTGAAGGACTTCGGTGCGCTGCCGGCGCACACGAACGTCGAGGATCTGTTGCGCGTGTTGCCCGATCCGCCGTCGTTCGACGAACGGATGGCCATGCTCAACGACCCGTCGCTGATCGGCGATCGCATGACCGACCTCGTGCGGAACCTGAGCGCCGCTGGGTTCAAGGTGCCGCCCGAACTCACGCTGTTCTTCCGCAACGTCGTCTACCTAGGAGACGCCATCCAACGCCACGCGCCGGAGATGGACCTCATCACCGAGATCGGCGGCATCGTCACCGAAGTGCTGGCGACACTCGACCGATGAGCGAGCCGGAGGCGAAGACGGAAGGCGAGCGGGGAATGCAGCGCATCGAGGAACTGCTTGGCGAACTGACGATCGAGGAGAAGGTCAGCCTCCTCGCGGGCGAGGACATGTGGCACGTGCCCGCGATCGAGCGGCTCGGCATCGGCGTCCTCAAGATGAGCGACGGCCCCATCGGTGCGCGCGGTGCACAGCACGTCGGCGGCCCGCCGTCGGCCTGCTTTCCGAGCGGGATTGCGTTGGGCGCGACGTGGGACGTCGACCTGGCCGAACAGATGGGCGCGGCCCTTGGGCTCGAAGCGCAGGCCAAGGGCGCGCACGTGCTGCTGGGCCCAACGGTCAACATTCAGCGGTACCCATTGGGCGGCCGTCACTTCGAGTGCATGTCGGAGGACCCATTCCTCACGGCGCGGCTGGCGACGACGTACGTCCACGGCGTGCAGTCGACCGGTGTGGGCGCGTGCATCAAGCACCTGGCGGCCAACGACACCGAAGTCGATCGCTTCACGATCGACTGTCAGGTCGACGAGCGGACGCTGCGCGAGGTGTACCTGCTGCCGTTCGAGGCGACGCTGCACGCGGGCGACGGCGCGGCGTGGTCGACGATGGGCGCGTACAGCAAGCTCAACGGGCCGTACTGCTGCGAGCACCCGTGGCTGCTGACCGAGTTGCTGCGCGACGAGTGGGGCTGGGACGGCGCGGTGGTGTCCGACTGGACGGCGACGCACAGCACCGGGCCGGGGCTCAACGCTGGACTCGACGTCGAGATGCCGGGCCCGACGGCGCACCGCGGCGCCAAGTTGCTCGAGGCGGTCGCGACTGGCGAGGTGAAGCCCGACGCCATCGACACTGCCGTCCGCCGCGTCCTGTTGCTGGGCGAACGCACCGGCGCCCTGACCGGGTCGCCCGTCGACGAGCGCTACGACGACGACCCGGCCCGGGCCGCCCTGACGCGTCGGCTCGCCGCGTCGGCGATCGTCGTGCTCCAGAACGAGGACGAGGTATTGCCGCTCGATCCGACCCAACTCCAATGCGTCGCGGTGATCGGCCCCAACGCCGACGTCGTGTTCCAACCGATGGGCGGCGGCAGCGCCGAGGTAACGCCGGCCTACGTCGTCACGCCGCTCGAGGGCCTGCGCGCCGCCCTCGGTCCGGACGTCGAGGTGATCCACGAGGTGGGCTGTCTGCCGGCGACCGAATTCATCAACCTCGATCCGCGTGAGTTGACCGGCGACGGGTTCGTCGCCCAGCTGACCGGCGGCTCGGTGGCCGACCAGACGACGACCCGCTCGACGTTCCGGTGGTCCACCGACGTCAGCGCGGCGCGCGTCACCGCGGGGTATCGCCCGTCGATGAGCGGCCAGTACGCGTTCGAGCTACGCGGGCGCGGCCGCATGCGACTGTCGATCGACGGCGCGGCCGTCGTCGATGGGTGGGAGCGAGGCGAGCGCCCGCCGGTTGGCTCGGTGACGCTGACGGCCGGGGCCGAGTACGCGCTGCTGCTCGAGTACGAGTCGCCGCCGGAGCCGGTGTGGTTCACGGGCGTGCGGCTCGCCGTGCGCCCACCGTGGCCCGCCGATCCGCGCGAAGCGGCGATCGTCGCCGCCGCCGGCGCCGACGCCGCGGTGGTTGTCGTTGGGCTGACGCGTGAGGTCGACACCGAAGGTCAGGACCGGCCGAACATGTCACTGCCCGACGGCCAGAACGAGTTGGTGGCCGCCATCGCGGCTGCGAATCCCCGCACGATCGTCGTGCTGAACGCGGGCAGTCCCGTCGAGATGCCGTGGTTGCCGGCCGTGGCCGGGGTCGTGCAGCTCTGGTACCCGGGCCAGGAGGGTGGCAACGCGCTGGCCGACGTCCTTACCGGCGCGGCCGACGGGGGCCGGCTGCCGTGCACGTTCCCGGTGCGGGTCGAGGACAGCCCGGGCCATGCGGGATACCCGGGCGCTGACGGCAAGCTGCCGTACGAGGAGGGGGTGTTCGTCGGCTACCGCGGCTTCGAGGCGGCCCGCACCGAGCCCCAGTTCCCGTTCGGTCACGGCTTGTCGTACACGACGTTCGAATACGGCGACCTGACCGCCGACGCGAACGGCGCGTCGCTCACGGTCACCAACACCGGCGCCCGGTCGGGGAGCGAGGTCGTGCAGCTCTACGTCGGCGACGTCGAGGCCAGCCTCCCCCGTCCGGCCAAGGAGTTGAAGGGCTTCAGGCGCATTGCGCTGGGGCCGGGGGAGACATCGACCGTTCGCTTCGACTTCGACGACCGCACGTTCGCGTTCTGGAACAACAGGTGGCTGGTGGAGGCGGGCGAGTTCGAGATCATGGTGGGCGCGTCGTCGGCCGACATCCGGGCCCGGGCCACGATCGCGGTCTCCGCCAGTTGAGCCTCGGTCGCACCGAGGCGGCGATCCAGCGCGGGATCGACGAAGGCGCGCACGTCGGCGCGTTACTCGAGGCGCGGCGTGGCGCCGACGTGGTCGCCCAACTGGCGATGGGTGTCGCCCGGCCCGGAGTCGCCATGCGGCCCGACACGGTTATGGCGTGGTTCTCGGCGACCAAGCCCCTCAGCGCCGCGGCGGTCGTGCAGCTGTGGGACCGCGCTGCATTGTCGCTCGACGACACGATCGCCCGGTACGTGCCCGCCTTCGCCGCCGGTGGCAAAGAGGCGATCACGGTCCGTCACGTGCTCACGCACACCGCGGGCATCCCGAACGCACAGGGCGACCTGGCCGAGGTGTGCGCGACACCGATCGAGCCGGACTGGGTTCCCGGTCACCGCGCCGCCTACCACCCGCAAGGAGCGTTCCTTGTACTCGGCGAGATCATCCGCGCCGTTGACGGCCGCTCTTACGAGGCATACGTGAGCGAGGAGATCCTCGAGCCGCTCGACATGGGCGACACATGGTTGTCGCTCACCGAGGAGCGCTTCGCCGCGTACAGCGACCGGATCGGGATCATGCACAACACGACCGACCCGAAGGCGCCGGTCCCGACGCACGAGTTCGAGTGGCTCCCGGTGTACGGGCGGGCGCACCCGAGCCGGAGCGCGGTCGGTCCCGTCGGCGATCTGGTCACGTTCTTCGCCGCGCTACGCGACGGCGGGCGGGGTGTCTTGTCGCCCGCCGCGGTCGAGGCCATGACCGCCCGCCACCGCGCCGGGCTGGTCGACGAGACGTTCGGACAGATCATCGACTGGGGTCTCGGCGTGATGGTCAACTCGTGGCACTACCGCAAGCGACCGGCGTCCTACGGCTACGGCGACCACGCCGGCTGGCGCGCCTTCGGCCACGGCGGCGCCGAGTCGACGCTCGCCTTCGCCGACCCCGAACACGACCTCGCCGTCGCCATCATCTGCAACGGCATGCCCGGCGAGGCTCGCAACCACCGCCGCACCCAACGCATCGTCAACGCCCTCTACGCCGACCTGGGGATCCACTTGTAGAGGACGTCGGGGGCGTGTTCTTCGTTGTCGCCGGTGGTGCTGTCGACTTCGACGAAGCCGTGGCGTTCATAGAAGCGACGGGCGTCGACGTTGCTTTGGAATGCCCAGAGGCGCAGGCCATCGGGCTGGCGTTCCTTGGCGAGATTCAGCAGCGCGGTCCCGACGCCGGCGCCCGTGCAACCGGGTGCGACGTACAGCTGGTCGACCCAGTCGTCTTCGAGGGCCATGACGGCGATGGCCTGGCCGGCGGCGTCGTCGGCCAGCCACACCTCATGGCTCACGAACAGCACCTCGGCCCAGTAGCACCGGACGTCGTCGTCGGGATGGACCATCGGTGGGATCGCCGGTACCGCGTTGTGGCGAGCGCGGATATAGATGTCGGCGGCGACGGCGGCGTCGGCCGCAGTGGCGCGCCGTACGGTCACCGTCGTCAACGGGCGAACTGGGCGATCGTGTGCAGCGCCAGCCCGGCCATACCGCCGACCACCGTGCCGTTGATGCGGATGAACTGGAGGTCGGGACCGAGGAGAAGCTCGAGCCGGTGCGCGGTCTCCTCGCCGTCCCACCGCGCGATCGTGCCGGTGACGATCTCGCCGATCTCGTCACTGAACTGCTCGGCGACGTAACGCGCGGCCGATTCGACGACTTCGTTGACCCGGCCGCTCAACGTCGCGTCCTCGGCCAAGTGCGTGCCGATGGCGGCGACGGCGTCGGCGAGCCGCCGTCGCAACTCGGAATCCTTTTCCTCGGCTTGGGTGCGTAGCTGGGCCTTCACGTCGCTCCATACGCTGATCACCCAGAGGCGCAACGCGGGGTGCTCGAGCAGGTCGCGCTTGACCTGTTCGCCGCGCGCCCGCAACTCCGGCGACGTCTCGAGTTCGGTTGCGAGCGACGAGATTCGCAGGTCGAGCTCGCGGCGGAGCGAGTGATTGGGATCGTCGGCCATCTGCGTCAGCACGGCGCGGAAGCCATCCAGCAGCCGGTCGAAGATGCGGTCCTCGACGGCACCCGGCAACCACCACGGCGCCTGCTCGCCGAACCGGTGGTGCAACTCCTCGCGGTGACGATCGAGGTAGCGCTCGAGGCCGCGGATGCCGGCGTCGACCAGCTCGCGGTGCCGGTTCTCGGCCGTCGCCATCCGCAGCGCGCCGCCGGCGAGCGGCGCCAGCTCGACGGCCTCGACGCGGTCGCGGACGAATTGCTCGAGGGCGCGGTGCACGTCTTCGTCCTTGACGAGATCGGCGGCGGCGACGGCAGCATCCACCGCATGGCGGGCGACCCGGTCGGCGTTGGCCGGACGGGCCAGCCAGGTTCCCAACCGCGTGCCCACGTCGGCATTGCGGACGCGTTCAGTGATGGTCTCCGGCGTGAGGAAGCTGCTCTGCACGAAGTCGCCCAGCGTCTCGCCGAACTGGTTCTTGCGCTCCGGGATGATCGCGGTGTGGGGGATTGGCAGCCCGAGCGGATGCCGGAACAGGGCGACGACGGCGAACCAGTCGGCCAGCGC
>DASRJI010000026.1:0-3652 GCA_035649535.1 Acidimicrobiales bacterium
GAATGTCTGGCGCAGGCGGAGGTCTACGCCGAGGCCGGCGTGACCGAGCTCGCGGTCGCGCCGATCGGCGAGCGCGCCGCCGACGACATTGCGCGACTCGGCAGCGCCATCACGTAGCGAGGAGAGAGGCCATGTCTGCGAAGCGGCGGGAGATGCACTTCGGGGTGTTCGTGCTCGGCACCGGCAATCACTCCGCCGGATGGCGGTACGACGGCGCCGCGACCAGCAACAACGACCTGTCGGTCATCCAGGAGATCGCCCGCCAGGCCGCGCGCGGCAAGTTCGACCTCGTCTTCGTGTCCGACGGGCTCGTCATGGACCCCGGTGATCACCCGTCGTTTCTCTGCCGGTTCGAGCCGACCACGCTCATCGCGGCCCTGAGCGCGGTGACGCGGCACATCGGTCTCGGCGCCACCGTGTCCACCAGCTTCGGCGAGCCCTACCACGTCGCTCGGACCTTTGGCTCGATCGACCACATCACCGGGGGTCGCGCGGCCTGGAACGTGGTGACGAGCTCCGCGGGCAAGGCCGCGCTCAACTTCAGCCGCGAAGAACACATGGCGCACGACCTGCGTTACGAGGTCGCCCAGGAGTTCGTCGACGTCGTCAAGGGCCTCTGGGACTGCTGGGAGGACGGTGCGATCGTCGCCGACAAGGCGACCGGCGCCTTCATCGATCCGTCGAAGGTCCACCCGCTCGACCATCGCGGCCGGTTCTTCCAGGTGAAGGGCCCCGTCAACATGGCCCGCTGCCCTCAGGGTCATCCGGTCATCATTCAAGCGGGTGGCTCGGAGGCCGGGCTCGAGCTCGCCGCGCGGACGGCCGACGTCGTGTTCTCCGTCGTGCAGGAGCTGTCGGCCGCGCGGCGTGCCTATCGCGACCTGAAGGGGCGCATGGCGAAGTATGGCCGCACGCCGGATCAGATCACTGTGCTGCCGGGCGTGATGCCGATCATCGGAAGCACGGAGGCGGAGGCCCGCGACAAGCTCTCCCTGCTCCAGAGCTGGCTCACGCCGACCAACGCCCTCACGCTGGTGACCAGCCGGATCGGGTACGACGTGACCGGCTTTCCCCTCGACGGGCCCGTGCCGGCTCCACCGCCCGACGCGAGCAGCCAGACCTTCTCGCGTGTCCTCTACGAGACGGCACGACGGGAGAACATGACCCTGCGCGATCTCTACAACCTCACGGCGGCGGCCCGCGGCCACTGGGTCCTCTGCGGGACCCCCAAGCGCATCGCCGACACGTTGGAGGAATGGTTCGTCGAGGAAGCCGCGGACGGTTTCAACGTTCTTCCCCCATACTTCCCGGGCGCGCTGATCGACTTCGTCGACCTGGTCGTGCCCGAGCTTCAGGCACGCGGGTTGTTCCGGCGTGAGTACGAGGGGACGACGCTGCGTGACCACTTCGGGCTGCCGCGTGTGCCCGCGCCGGCGAGATAGCTCCCGGGTGGAGCTCGGCGCGCGGCGGTAGCCGTGCGACGCCGGACGCCCAGGACGCTCATGGCCGGGCGTGACCCGGCCATGAGACGTCCTCGTTCCAGGCTATCTCGCCGCGTCGCGCACGGTCGGGGCGCCGCGCTTCAACAACGCCGCGGCTTCCTTGGCCACCGCCGTGCCCTCGAAGAAGCGCGGGTTCTGCGTACCCCACAGCCGCACGGCATTGCCGAAGACAAAGTCGTGGAAATCGCTTTCGGTGATGTGGCCGTCCTCGACCAGCTCGAACGCCTCGGGCAGCGGGTCGCGCATGTCGACGACGTCGAAATGCCCGATATCGGAGCTGTAGATCGCGTTGATCCGCGCGCCCAGCGGCATGGCCTTGCCGAACGCCACCGCGTTCATCCGGTCGTCGGCCTCGCAGCCGAAGTAGTACGGCGTGGCGTAGAGGTCGATCCAGTCCTGCTTCCGGGTGATGTTGCAGTGGATGTAGTCGTCGGGCGGCATCCCGCCGGTGAGGAAGTCCTCTTCGAGCGGCCAGCCGTCGCGTCGGTCGAGCTCGGCGGCGATATCGGCGTAGCCGTACTTGTCGACCAGCTCGCGCAGCAGCGGGCGATTGAGCTTGGTCGGGTCCATGTTCGCCATGCCCTTGGCGCCGCGCCGCTCCCAGTGCTCGATCAGGTCGCAGAACAGCTGGCAGCCCCAGCCGACGCCGCCCTCGAGGAACGCGAAGCGCAGATCGGGGAAGCGCCGGGTCACGCCGCCGAGGAACAGCGCCTTGGCGACGTTGTGGCCGGCCGCGGCGAAGTGACCGATGTGGTTGAAGGTGAAGTTGGTCGGGCTGTTGCGCTCGCCATAGGAACGGCCGCCGGTATGGAAGGTCGGCGCGATGCCGAGCTCGCGGCACTTCTGCCACAGCGGGTCGTAGTCGTACTCGCTGTCGAGGCCGAGCTGATCGAAGCTCTGCGCATAGTGGGCGAGGTCGGCGGGGGCGCCCTTGGCGTGTGGGATGGGCCGGCGCACGGCGCTGCCGAACATGCAGACCTTGGCACCCAGCTGCGTGGTGACGAACGTCAACTCCTCGAGCGCCTCGTCCGGGGTGTGCACCGGGATCACCGCGGCCGGCGTCAGCTTGTCGCCGAGGTCTTTGAAGTACTCGTGGGTGACGACGTTGAAGCCGCGGATCACCGCGCGCCGCGTCGCGTCGTCGGCAATGCGCGGGAGACCGAGCCCGGCGGTCGGGTAGACGATCCCGAAGTCGATCCCGAGCTCGTCCAGGCGGTCGTACAGCATCCTGGGCATCATGGCCGTCGCGCGGTCGCGGGTGTTGGTCGATTGCCGGCCCCAGAACCCCTCCATCGCGACGCCGCGTTCGGCGCGCTGCTCGGGGGTCATGCTGAGCGAATCCGGCCCGCGCCGCTGCGACTGCAAGAAGCCGTTGGCGCCGAGGTCGCCCGTGACCTTGCGGATCTTCTCGGCAAAGACCGGGGCGTACTCGACCCAATGCCCGTCACCATCGATGACGGGGTGCGTGAGCCCCTTGCGGATCTCTTCGGGCGTATGGTGGGTGCTCATCTGGCTCCTCCCCGAGAGTTCAAGTGCGATTGCGGGTGAGCCTAGCACGACCCAAGTCAAACTGCCTGATGATGGCCGCGGACGCGTCGCGTTTGACAGGCCCGGCGTCCACGCGCTATGTCTCGGTCACACACCAGCACGCCGGGGCGGCGGCCTCATAGGGCGGGCCGTTTCGCGACAGGGGACGGGAGCATGGCACTGAAGGAGCGGGGCGCGATCACCGGGATCGGTGAGACGGCCTACAGCCGCAACTCCGGCAAGAGCGTGGTGGCGCTCCAGATGGAGGCCTCGCTGGCGGCCATCGCCGACGCCGGGCTGGCGCCAACGGACATCGACGGCATCATCGCCTACGCGCCCAGCGGCGTGGTCGCGGAGGACTTCGTCACCAACTTCGGCATTCCCGACCTCCGGTTCTCGGCGACCACCCCCATGGGCGGCGCCAGCGCGGTCGCCGCCGTGCAATGCGCTCTCGCGGTGGTCGCGACCGGCGTCTGCCGTCACGTCCTGATCCCGCTCGGCCGCAACGGGGCCTCCGGCAGCCGGATCGGCGCCCGTGTGCGCGAGATGCCCCAGTTCCGCGTCGTCGGCGAGTTCGAGATGCCAGTGGGGGCGCTCGCGCCGGTGCAGCTCTACGCGCCAAT
>DASRJI010000027.1:0-15350 GCA_035649535.1 Acidimicrobiales bacterium
AGGCGTCGTCACTGGCGCGGCCGACGGCTACGGGCGCATGGCGGATGTGCCCGCGGCAACGTTGCTGCACCTCGGCCCGGGTCTGGGCAACGGGCTGGCCAACCTCCACAACGCGCGGCGGGCGCACACGCCGGTCGTCAACATCGTCGGCGACCACGCGACCTATCACAAGCAATACGACGCGCCCCTGGAGTCCGACATCGACGCCATGGCCGGCACGGTCTCTCAGTGGGTTCGCCGGTCGATGAAGCCCGATGAAGTCGGGCAGGACGCGGCCGACGCGGTGGCCGCCGCGTTCGGACCGCCCGGCGGCGTGGCCACGTTGATCCTTCCCGCCGATGCGTCGTGGGGCGACGGTGGATCGGTCGGTACCGTCGCGCCCCGGCGCGCCTCCGCCGCCGATCGCCCGGTTGACGACATCGCCGCCGTGCTGCGCTCAGGCGAAGCCGCCGTGCTCTTGCTCGGCGGTGACGCGGTCCGCGAGCCCGGTCTACGTGCCGCCAGCCGCGTCGCCGCGGCGACCAACGCCAAGCTCTTCTGCGAGACATTCCCGGCCCGCTTGGCGCGTGGCGCCGGGCGGCCACCGATCGAACGGCTTGGGTACCTCGCCGAGTTCACCGCCGCTCAACTCGCGGGCGCTCGCCACCTCATCGTCGCCGGCGCCAAAGCGCCGGTGTCGTTCTTCGCCTATCCGGGCAAGCCCAGCGATCTCGTTCCCGACGACTGCAGCGTGTGGTCGATCCCGCCCGAGCATCTCGAGGCGCTGGCCGACGTGGTCGCCAACGGCACCAACCCGGTCGTCCAGCCGGCGAGCCGACCCGACCGGCCCACCGGTGTCGTCAACGGTGAGACCGTGGCCGCCGCGCTCGGCGCCCTGCTGCCCGAAGGCGCGATCGTCGTCGACGAGGCCAACACCAGCGGCCTGTGGGCATCGGGCGCCACCGTCGGCGCGCCGGCCCACGATTGGTTGACGCTCACCGGTGGTGCAATCGGCCAAGGGCTGCCGACCGCGACGGGGGCAGCGGTGGCCTGTCCCGACCGACCCGTGATCAGCCTCGAGGCCGACGGCAGCGCGATGTACACGCTCCAATCACTGTGGACGCAGGTGCGCGAAGGCCTCGACGTCACCACCGTGATCTTCAACAACCGTTCCTACGCGATCCTCAACATGGAGTTGAGCCGCGTGGGCGCCGAGGCTGCGGGCCCGAAGGCGTTGTCGATGCTCGACCTCTCCAATCCCGACCTTGACTTCGTGTCCCTCGCCAAGGGGATGGGCGTCGACGCGGTTCAGGCCACGACGGCCGAGGACTTCACCGCCGCATTCGAACGGGCGCTGGCGGAGCCCGGACCGCACCTCATCGACGCTTTGCTTTCGTAGCACCGAGTTCCGCATAGGTGGTGTTGCCGAGGTAGGACTCGACCACGCGCGCGTCGTCGAGCACCGCGTCGGGCCGCCCGTCGGCGATCACCTGGCCGAGTTCGAGCGCGACGATGTGGTCGGCCAAACCCGAGATGAGGGGCATGTCGTGTTCGATGATGAGGATGCTGCATTCGGTGTAGCGCTGGACCTCGCGCAGCATCGGCCCGAGCGCCTCGGTCTCCTTCTGCGCGATCCCCGACGAGGGCTCGTCGAGGATGATTACTTTCGGACTGTTCGGCAGCAGCGTTGCGATCTCGACCATGCGGCGCGTGCCGGTCGACAACTCGGCCACGAACTTGTCGCGGAACGCGCTGAGCCCGAGCAAGCCGATCAGCTCTTCGGCCTGCGCTGCCAGCGCGTCCTCCGCGTCCTTGGCCGCCGGTAGACCGAGGAAGGCTGGCAGCGGGCTCGTCACCGCACTGCCGATCGCGGCGGCGAGGGCTTCGCGGACCGTCAACGACGGCCACAACCGCGCGTCCTGGAACCCCCGCGCCAGTCCGGCGCCGGCGCGCCGCCACGCGGGCCAGTCGGTGATGTCGGCGTCGCCGAGGATCACGCGACCACCATCCGCCTTGGTGAAGCCCGAGATCATGTCGAAGATGGTCGTCTTGCCGGCGCCGTTGGGCCCGATCAAGCCGAGGATCTCGCCGGCATGGAGCTCCAAGTCGACGTCGCTCACTGCGGTCACGCCGCCGTAGCGCTTTGTGAGGCCGCGTGTCTCGAGGACGACCGGTCCCTTGCGGAGCGCCGCCGCCCGCCGGTTCGCCGCCGCCGCCGTCGGCCGCCGGCTCGACCCGCTGCCGTTGACCGCACCGTTCTGCGCCGCACCCTTGAGGAACACAGCGCGAAGGATGTCGGGGCGGCCGAGCAGTTCACTGGTCGGCCCAGAGAAGCGAATCTCGCCCTTCTCCATGAATACGGCGCGGCGGGCCAAACGCAAGGCGACGTTGACCGACTGCTCGACGAGGAGGATCGTCGTGCCGTTGTCGTGAATGGCGCGAACGATGTCGAGCAGGCGGTCGACGATCGTCGGCGCCAAGCCGAGCGACAGCTCGTCGATCATCAGGAGGCGCGGCTTGGCGATGAATGCCTGGGCCAGGCTGAGCATTTGCTGCTCGCCGCCCGACAGGCTTCCTGCCGGGGTGTCCCACCGTGTCTCGAGGATCGGGAAGTACTCGATCACGCGCTGCGTGGCCGACGCCAGGTAGGGCTTGTCGCCGCGGTAGAGCCAGCCCGCCGCCCGCAGGTTCTCGGCGACAGTGAGGCTGGGGAAGATGCCGCGCCCGCCCGGTACCTGGGCGATCCCGAGGTGAGCGATGGCGCCGGGGTCGGCGCCGCGGATCTCGTGACCGTCGAAGTACACGCTCCCCTGCTGCGCGCCGACCAAGCCGGAAATCGCCTTAAGGAGTGTCGACTTGCCGGCGCCGTTGGTGCCGAGCAGGGCGACGATCTCGCCTTCCTCGACGTCGAGGCTCACACCGAACAGCACCTGGGTTTGGTCGTAGGAGACGTCGAGGTCGCGCACGGCGAGGATCGGCCCGGTGCCCTCTTCGGCCCGCCGGCGCATGTCGGCGGACGCGGCGAGGGCGCGCAACGCCGCCGCCGCATCGTCGGCGACGAACTTGGACGCGGTGGCGAGGACGATCCCACCCAGCAACCAGTACGGACCCAGGACGAACATGCCCCAGCGGATCCCGTGATTGTCGGAGATCGCGCCGGCGCCGACGCCGTAGAACAAGAACACCACGCCGATGACGAGGAAGAGCGCGCCAAAGCTGAACGACAACGTACGGGCTCGCGCCGGCGAGACCAGCGCCTGCACTGAGTAGAACGGCGGCTGGAACACGCCGATCACGAAGTTGTTGAAGAGCCCGACGGCAAACGCCAGCACGAGGAACGGCGACGCGGCGAACACACTGATGCCGACGCCGATCATCATCAAGCAATACGCCGACCGTCGCAGCGGTTCGCCCATGCCGTTGGCGAACCACGCCGATGTCCACCGGCCGGAGCGCTGGATGCCGTAGAAGGTCGCGGCGGCGTTGGCCGCGCCGACGGCGCCGCGAGCCAGCGGGGCGAGGTGGTACACCCGGTCCAGGTAGAGCGGTACGTAGAAGGCCAAGGGCAACAGCCCGGCGCCGGTGAAGAGCGACGCGACGAACTGGCGCCGCAACGTCCGCACCGACCACAGGGCGCGCGTGCCGTCACGGAAGCTGCCGGGCGCGGGCGCATCCGCCGTCGAGGCCGCGCCCGCCGGATCATCGGTGCCGCCGCGCTGAGGCTCGTGCAGGCGGCGGGCGAAGTATGTGGTGGCGAGGATCGGCACGATGAGAACGAGGAACGGCGCTCGCCAGCCGAACGCCGACCCCAGCACGCCCGCGAACACCGGACCGGCGATGGCGCCGAGATAGAGCGCGTTGAGATGGGTGCCGAACACAGTCGGGCGGTTCTCCACCGGGTAGTAGTCGGCCAGCAACGAGTTGTGCACCGGACCGTTGGCCAACAGGCCCACGCCATTCCCGAAGCGCATCACCGTGAGGATGGCGACGCTGCCCGCCAGCCCGGTGCCGAACGAGAACACCCCGGCAATGACGCCCGAGAGCACAACGAGCCTTGAGCGACGGACGCGGTCGGCGAGGTGACCGACCGGGATGGCGAGGAGAAGCAATAGGGAAACGTTGAGGATCACCAGGCCGCCGAAGCGTTCGTCGCTCAGGTGGAACGCCCGTTGGATGTCGGGCGCCAACACGCCGAAGGCGGCGGTGTCGAACTCGTCGAAGAAGTACAACAGCGACAAGACAACGAGGGCAAAGATCGCCACGCCGCCGGTATCACGGTGAAGCCGGGCGCGGATGCGCTCGATCACACGTGGACCTCGCGTTCATCGGCCTTGGCCGACGCCAAACCACCCAAAGCCGTGTCGATGGCGATGCGCGCCTGGCTCTCCTCGGCCTCCTCGACGCGGCGGTCGGCCACGAGGCTGGGCACGAGAATCCCACGCCGGCGCGCGACCCAGCGGAGGTAGCTGTCGCGCGCCGCGTAGAGCAGACCGCCGAGCCCCTCGGGCAGGAACAGCAGGAGGAACAGGATGCCGGCGCCACTCGCGAGCAGCGCCCACTCCGGCGGGAGGAAGAACTGGACGCCGCGGATGTACGCGGCGCCGAGCACGACACCGGGGAGTGACCCGAGGCCGCCGATGACGACCATCGAGAACAGCAGCATGCTCACGTTGGCATTGAACGAGTCGGTGTACAGCCCGTTCTCGTGCACGACGTAGAGCACGCCGGCAAAGCCCGCGATCGCGCCCGAGATCACGAAGGCCGTGAGCTTGGCCCGTGTCGTGTTGATCGCGCTGGCTTCCGCCGCGATCTCGTTGTCGCGAACCGCGATGAGGATGCGGCCGGTGTGGCTGCGCCGCAAAGCATTGGCCCCCGCCGCCACACCGACCAACGACACCAGGCAGACGAGGTACATCTGCCACGGCCGGTCGAGTGGCAGCCGGTTCAGTAGGACGGGTCGCTCGATGCGTTTCTCGATGAACCAGGGGAAGTAACGGTCCTCGAGGAAGTAGGTCGCCGACGTGACCGCGAACGCCAGCGTCGTGACGGCCAGGAAGGGCCCGCGTATTCGCAGCGCGGGCAAGCCAACCAGGAGGGCAACGAGGGACGCGACGACCACGCCGGCGAGCGCGGCCGGGAAGATGTCCCAACCGTGGCGGCCGTACAGCACCGATGCGGTGGCCCCGCCAAAGCCAGCGAAGGCCCACTGGCCGAGCGAGATGTGCCCCGCCCACCCAGTGAGCACGAGCAACGAGATGGCCACGATGGCGTAGATCCACACCAGCGACGCCGCCTCTTCCTGGCTGGTGTTGGCCCAAAGCGGGAAGGCGGCGGCGACAACGAGCAGCAGCACGCCGAGGCCACGGAGGCCGAACCGCACTTCGGGCAGCTTGCGCAGCTCGGCCGGTATCGGCCGCACCTCGCGGATCGCGCGCCAACTCGAGATCCCGGTCTCGGCCGCCCGGCTGAAGAAGTCGCGCTGCACCAGCAACGCCACGAGGATGACGACGACCAACATGGCGTCGACCACCGTGGTGCGGGGCAGGTTCCAGATCGCCGCGTTCTCGAACACGCCGATCGCAATGGCGCCGATCACGGCGCGCGGCAAGTTCTCCATGCGTGCGATCACGGCCACGGCGAGCGTGCGGAGGATCAGCGCAAAGCCGCCACCAGAGACGTCCTGGAACGACACGAACCCGACGAGCGGGACGCGAAGGATCGCGGTCAGCGCGGACAGCACCGCGGCGATCGACCACACCATCGTTGACAGCCGCAGCACCGGAATGCCGAGCAGATGGGCGCGCGACGAGTTCTCGGCCGCGGCGCGAATGCCGATGCCGTAGTCGGTCGCCCGCAGGAACAGACCGATGACCAGGATCACCAGCGGGACGGCGACGAGGACCGCGAGGTGGTCACCGCGGAACAGCTCCGGGAACACGAAGAACGTCGTCTTGAATGGCGTGCCGAACGGGACCGCCTTCGTACCCTTGAGGCCGCCTTCCCAGACGACGGGAATCAGGATCGAGATGCCGGTGAGGATCTGGGCCAGCCCGATCGTCGCCACCATCACGATGAGGCGCGGCGCATTTCGGAAACGACGGATGATCACCCGCTCGGTCCCGGCGCCGATCAACGCGGCGATGACGAGCCCCAACGGCACCGCGACGAGATATGGCAGCCCGTGCAGCACGAACTCGATGGCGATAACGGCGGCGACGCTGCCCAGCGCGGCCTGCGAGAGGTTGATCACGCGGTTCGCCCGGTACACGAGGATGATGCCCATGGCCGTAAGGGCGTAGAGGAGCCCGCTGACGATGCCGCGCAACACGACGCCGGGCGGCACACCCTTGGTGAGGACCGCAGCGGCGATGGCCCAGAGCGCGAGGGATCCGATGACGCCGATCGCGATCGAACGAGCGCGCTCCCGAAGCGTCGTGAGGACGAGCGTCACGTCGACCCGCTACCCGCCCGGGTAGATCGGGGGCTCCTCGGCCGGCCACTCCCCGTTGCGGAAGCGCTTGCCGCCGTAGGTCTCGAGGTACGTACCGCTCTGGCCGTCCGACGGCGACCGCACTGTGCCCTTCCAGAAGATCTCGCGGGCGTCTTCGATCGCGGTGTGGTCATGGGCACCGGGTGTCCCGTCGGGCCCGTCGCGGAACGACGTGTAACCCACGGGGAAGTCGGGCGCGCCGCCCGGCGGCAGGCTGAACGTTCCGGCGGCGATCGAGTTTGGTGTCAACGCCGGACCGGCAGCTTGCAGCACGCTGTACAGGCCGAGCAGCCCCCAGTACGTGCCGTCAGTTGCGCCGCCCTCGGTCAGCTTCTTCCCGGTGAGCTGGCGATACAGGATCGCCGGCTCGCTGTTGTCACCGAAGAGCTTGTCGGTCGAGCCCAACTGGCTCGGTCCCCAGAGGTGACCGTCGACCTCTGTCTGGTCGAACAACCGCGCCGCGTTGTCGACGTCGTTGAGCGCGGTGCCGATCTGGAGCCACTCGGGGAAGTAGCCCTGCTTCGACGCGTTCTGGGTGAGGAAGATCGTCGAGATCGGATCGCACGCCAGCACGATCGTCGTCGCCTGCGCGGCGTGGAACTGGATGATCGCCTGACTGGCCTGATCCGGGAACCGCGAGACGTCGAGCTGGTAGTCGTACTGCGGCGTCGTCTGCTTGTTGTCGGGCACGCCGTACTTCTGCTGAAGGACCTGCCTGGTGATCTTGGTGCATGACTGGTACCCGTCGTTGTCGGGGACGTAGATCGCGAACTTGCGCGTCTTGGTCTTCATCAACGCGTCGCCCGCCCATTTCGCCTTGCGGCCCACGAGGCGCTTTCCGATGTACTCGGCCAGTTGGTACGAGATACGCATGCACTCCATCACGCCCCCCCACGCGTACGGGTGCTGGGCTCGGTACCACGTCTCGGGGTAATACGGCGCGGCGCCGAAAGCGAGGAGCTTGCGCTCGGCCGCGCACTCGGAGAACGGAGCGCTCAGTACGCCCACAGTGTTCTTGCCACCGACGACGGCGAAGGCGTGCAAGGTGTCCTTGATGTACGTGGCGTCGCGGCACGCACCTTCCTTGCCCTGGCTGAGCGCCTCGTCGGTGGAGTTGCCGTACTTGGACTCGTAGTCGACCCACTTGATCTTGCGCCCGTACAACTCGAACATCGTGTCGAGGTACTTGATGAAGACGTCGCGCACGCCTTCGACATAGGCGGCGTCGGCGCCGCCGGCCTGCTTGACGACGGCGGCGACGGCCTGCGAGTTGGCCGAGTCGGCGAAGCCGCGTCGCACGATGATGATCTCGTTCGACGTGACACCGAGATACGTCGCCCCGCCGTTGTTGCCCTTGAACGCAGCGGTACAGGGCGCGGCGTACCGACTGGCCGCAAGTTGCCGGACGCCGGGACGGCAGTCGACACCACCTCGTGTCTTGCCCGACGCCTGTTGAGCGGCGCCGAGCGACTGCGCGACCGAGCGACTCACGCGCTGCACGCCGCCGTCGCCCGCCGCCACGGTGACCGCGGTGTCGCCGGCGGCCGTCGTCTGGGTCGTATCGCCGGTCGGGTTCGCCAGGTTCGTCGCCGCGCCGCTCGCGAGACGGCTCGTGGCATGACCACGGTCCTGAATCGACGGCACGAGGCTGACGGCGATGACCGCGACGACTACGAAGACGTAGATCGGGAAGTACCGCCGCAAGTGGAGTGCGGTCTTCAGCGACCGCCGGATGAACGGGTCCTGCAGCTGGCTGACGACCTGCAGATCACGTTGCACGTCTCGCACGAGCACCTCCCCAGATGGCGCGTGCAAGAAGATTGTCACATCGTGTCCCTCGGTGTGACGCGTGGCACACTTCGGGCGTGGCCCAGCTCCTACGGGACAACGCGGCCGACGACCGGGTCGCCGCCGACGTCGAGCATCTCGCCGCCGCCTACAACGCCGAATCGGTGGCGGCAGCCAACGAGCAGACCGCCCAGGCGCGGGTCGACGATCTCAGCCTCCTCGTGAGTGCCTACGCCGACGGGGCCGGCACGGGAGCACCGCTGCTGGGCCGGCTCACCAGCCACACGCGGCGCTACCGCACCTTGTATGTCATCGCTGCGCTGGTGGCCGGCGTGCTCTTGTTCAAAGGGCCGTTGCCGGTACCGGTCACCGAAGGCGAGGACACGTCAGCGTTGCTGCCGACTGGTGACCGCGCCGCCGCGGTCGACGGCGTGCCGACGCCATCCGCGTCGGAACTGGCCGCAACCGGTCCCCTCGACCTGGCGCTGCCCGATACGGCGACGTCGTTCGAAGAACCTTCTGCCCGGTCCGATGCCGCCGTGCTTCGCGCACCAGTCGCTGCTGCGGCGCTGCGCATCGCCCAAAGCGGGTACGCGAGCACGTTCGCCGGCACGCCCATCGATCAGGCGCCACCCGGCGACGGACTCCCGGTCGAAGCGCTGGCCGGCAGCGCCACCAAGTTGTCGTTCCTACGTTTGGGCGGCGGCGGCCGCATGCTGCGGTTGCGCATGCTGACCGACCCCAGCGCCAGCCTCAATGACGCGGCAGCTCGCGTGCAGGTTTGTCACATCACCTCGAGCGGCTGGGCGGCCAAGCGGGCGATGACCACGAGCGAGGCGCCGAAGTACAACGCCAACGACTGCATCGAAGGCGCACGAGACGCCAGCGGTGTGTGGACGTTCCGCTTCGTCCTCGACGATCCGCTCGATCGCAACGGATGGGCGGTCGTGCCGATAACCACCGACAACGGGACGTTCCGCATCACGTTCGCGCCGGCGGCCGCATGAACCTTTCCGGCAAACGCGTCCTCATCACTGGCGCGTCGCGCGGGATCGGCGAGCAGCTGGCGCTCGAGTTCGCCGGTGCGGGCGCTCGGGTAGCGCTGGTCGCGCGCAGCGAGTCGACGATCAAGGAGCTGGCCGAGCGGCTCGGCGGGACCGCCCATCCCGCCGACTTAAGCGATCCCGACCAGACCCAAGGCCTGATCGCCCGCGTCGAGGGCGACGGCGGCCCGATCGACGTGCTCGTCAACAATGCGGCCGACGAGCGGGCCGGCGCGCTACTCAGCCTGGCCCCGAGCGACCTCGTCGCCCAGGTGCACCTGAACCTCACCGCGCCGATCGAGCTGGCCCGCCAGGCGGTGCCGGGAATGATTCAGCGCGGCGGCGGTCACATCGTCAACGTGTCCTCGCTCGGCGGTACTAACGCGGTGCCGGGCGTGGCTTCGTACTCCGCCACCAAAGCCGGGCTCAGCCATTTCACCGCCGCGTTGCGGGCCGAGTTCAAGGGCACACCGATCAAGACGACGCTCGTGGAGTTGGGCCCGGTGAACACCGAGATGATGCAGCACCTGTACGACTACCCGCCCACGGACCGGGCCGTCACCCGAATTCGCCACCTTGGGCTCATCAAGCAGGTCGCTCCTGACCACGTTGCCCGCAACATCCGCCAGGCCGTTGAGCACGACCGGCGCCACGTCCGCATGCCCAAGCGGGGCGCGCTCTACCCCTTGCTCGTCGAGGCGCCGCGGCGGATAACCGAGTGGCTGCTGGTCGGCGTTCGCCCCTAGCCCGCAAAAAACACCTCCGAAAAGCTGCAAGGTCGGCGCCTCGGGCGCGCTCCTACCCCCGACGACGAGCACCCCGCTCGGCGAAGGAGGCGTAGGCCAATGACGACCAATGACTCCACCCCCGATCCCCGGCTTCGCCGCGCGGGTCCTCGCCGTCGCTGTCTCCGGCGCGTCATGCTCGTAGGGCATGGCCGCTGATGACGTCGATCTCGTCCTCGCCGCTCGGTCCGGTGACCGGGCGGCGTGGGCGGGCATCTACGACCGCTATGCAGACCGGCTGCACGACTTCTGCTGGTCGGTGCTGCGCGACCGCGACGAAGCCGCCGACGCCATGCACGACACGTTCATCACCGCGTACCGAAAGATCGACCAACTCCGCGACCCCACGCGTCTTCGCTCGTGGCTATTTGCAGTCGCCCGCACCGAGGCACTCGCCCACGCCCGCAAACGGAAGCGCGCCGTGCCGACCGAGGAGATCGAGGTGACGGCGGCGGGCGGCGGCCCCGAAGCGGCCGCCCAAACCGAAGAACTGCGCGCCCTGGTCTGGGCGGCGGCGGCCGGCCTGGCCGATCGTGACCGGGCCGCCCTCGACCTCCATTTGCGCCAAGGGCTCGAAGGCGCCGCACTGGGCGAGGCGCTGGGAACGTCCGCCGACAACGCCAACGTGATGATGTCCAGGCTGCGCGATCAGGTCGAGCGGTCGCTCGGCGCATTGCTCGTGGCCAAGACCGGACGGGACGACTGCGTCGCCTTGGCCGAGTTGCTCAAGTCATGGGACGAGGAGTTCTCGCCGCTGTGGCGCAAGCGCATCGCCCGCCACGTCGACGACTGCCCGACCTGCGGCAAGCGGCGCAAACGGATGGTGAGCCCGCTGGCGCTGCTGGCAGGCGTGCCGCTCCTGGGCGCGCCGCATGACTTGCGAGATCGCGTGCTGCACGACATCGACCTCATCAGCAACACCCGGATGACCGGTGCCGAGCGCCGCCGCCGCCGGCTGGCCAACGCTGTGCTGGCCGCCGCGGTCATCCTCGTCATCGTTGCCTTGCTCTTCCGCAACACGGGAAACGACACCGGGCCGACGCAGCTGGCGACCGCGACCACGATCGACAACTTCCTGACGCCGCCGGCCGCCGCCGGCGAAACGACGTCGTCCTCCGTCGATCTCGCGACCGACCCAACCAACGGCACGGGAACCACGCGCAAGGGCTCGCCGGCGACGAGCACAACGATCAAGGGCGCGACGACCAACACCACCCTCCCTCCCGCGACGACAAGCACCACGATTCCGATGACGGTGAGCGCCAGCTCGCGGGAACAGACCGGTTGCGTGGGCGATGACGTCCACGTGTCGGCGACGGTCACCGGCGGCGCTCGACCGCTCAAGAGCGTGAAGCTGTTCGCCGACGGACCTGGGTCGAGCACCAACAGCGGGATGCAGGGTGGGCCAACAGCGTGGTCCGGCGTCTTCCATCCGACCCAAGCTGGCTCGTACTCGTGGTGGGTCCGGGCCACCGACGCCGCCGGCCAAGTCGTCAACGGGGCGAAGCACACCATCAGCATCAGCGTGTGCCCTCGGTAGAGTCCCGGGCATGACCTGGGTCGTCGACAGCGAGCCCAGCCGCCGGTTCCCGATCTACACGCGGGGCAACGTGGGCGAGGTCTTCCCGACCGTGGTCACGCCGCTGACCGGAACGCTCTACGTCCCCCAGGCCGAGCTCGGTTTTCGGGATGCCTTCGCCGCGTTCGGCGCCCTGCGGCGCGACGAGTTGGGCGACGAGGCGATGGTCATGCTCGGGGTCTTCAACGGCTATGCGTACCTGAACGCGTCGTTCGTCCGCGTCCTCGCCGTCCGCACGCCGGGTCTCACTGTCGCCGACATGGACCGCCAGTTCTTCGGCGAATCGGAAGCGCCGCCTTACGTCGCCAGGTCGGGTGACAAGAACGTTGCCGCGAGCATGCGGATCGCACGCATTCTCCTGGCCACCCTCAACACCAAGGCCCTCCCCGATCTTGACGCCGACAAGGCGCGCGTCGCCGCCTGGCTACAAGCGCTGCCCGACCCGGCAACCGCCGACGACGCCGCGCTCATCGGCGTCCTCCGCGCCTTTCGTCAGGAGTTCCGCTCCCTGTTCGGACGGCACATCCTCACGACGTTCCGGGCGACTATCGGGCCCGGCCTCCTGGCCCAGATCTGCGAGGGCAAGCTGGGCGACGCGACCCTGCCCAACAAACTGTTGGCCGGCATCGGGTCGGTCGAGTCGGCCGCACCGTCGGCCGCCATGTGGGACCTCTCGCGTCTCGCGCCGGACACCGATGCGTATCGCGACGCGTTCGCATCCTTCCTCGCCGCGTTCGGCTCTCGCGGCCCGAACGAATGGGAAGGCTCCTCCGCGACCTGGGGCACCAATCCCGATCTTGCCCGCGCCGCCATCGACCGCATGCGCGACGCCGACGAGTCGCACGCTCCCCTCGCCCAGCAAGCCCGGCTCGAGTCGGAGCGCCATGACGCCACGGCCAAGGCCCGCGCCCGGCTGCGCGGCATAACCCGCCTCCAATTCGATCGCGCGCTGCGTTCGGCGCAGGTGTTCTCGCAGGGCCGCGAACGCAGCAAGACCACGATCATCAAGGCGCTCCACGGCGTTCGCCTCGCGCAACTTGAGCTGGCCCGCCGAGCGCGAGAGCGGGGTGGACCCGATGAGCTGGCCGACTTCTGGCTTCTCGCCGACGCCGAGCTCGAGGACTACCTCGCGTCACCCGCCGGCTTCACCGACACCATCACGGCGCGGAAGACGCAGCGCGAGGAACTGAACGCGCTGGTACCCCCGTTTGTGTTCGAGAGCGAGCAGCCACCGCCAGCGACATGGGCGCGGCGAGACGCTGCGGTTGGCGCGGCCGAGAAGGGTGCGGTGCTGACGGGCATCGCCGGGTGCCCGGGCGTGGCGCGGGGCCGCGCCCGCATTGTCCTCGATCCCGGTGACCCACGGGGCATCGGCCCGGGCGAAGTGTTGGTTGCCCCGATCACCGACCCGTCGTGGACCCCGCTATTCGTTCCCGCCGAGGCGGTCGTCGTCGAGGTCGGCGCGCAAATGAGTCACGCGGTGATTGTGTCGCGCGAGCTCGGCATCCCCGCCGTCGTCAGTGTCACCGGCGCGACCCAGCTGCTGCGCGATGGCTCGCTCGTCGAGGTGGACGGCAATCGGGGCATCGTCACCGTCGTCGAACCGTAGGTTCACCCTCCGCGTCTGGAAGTGAACGACGGATTACTTTTGACGCCGTGGCTAACCGGATTCGTATGGTCGAGGGGGCAGTTGACATCGACGGGCGCCCGTGGCGCTACGCGGTGTCCGACAACGACGCCGACGTGTGGGCGGTCAATATCCACGGGTACCTCGCCGGGGGCGGCGTGTATTGGCGAGAGAGCACTCGCCTCGCCCACGCGCTCGGCATCCGTGTGCTGAACCCGAGCCTGCCCGGCTTCGGCGGCACGCCGCCGTTCGGGTGGGACGACATGCGCATGAGCAGCTACGCCGACGGCTTGGCCAAGCTGCTCGATGCGCTCGACATTCCGACCGCGCTCGTGCTCGGGCATTCCATGGGCGGCGCCATCGCCGTTCAGTTCGCGGCCGACCATCCTGAGCGCGTCCTCGGGGTCGTGTACCGCGACGGCGTGTCGACACCGTCATGGAAGGAGCGGCGCGGGCCGTTTTCGATCGCGCTGCGGCCGTTCTTCCCTGACCTCGGCCAAGGCCTCGACATCCTTGCTGGGCTCGTGCTCGACGTCACCGGCGATCTAGCCCGCACCCAGCTGCGGAGCTTCCTCTCGACCGCGGCGCCCGACCTCCGGCTCAACGCCCGCGCGCTGCGGGGCACGGCGCCGATGGGCGCCATGCTGCTCGCCTGTGACTTCACGCCGTCAGTGCGCGAGGTCGCGTCGCGCGGCGAGGTCCCGGTGCTCCCGGTGTGGGGTCGCCTCGACTGGGGCATCCCGGCCCGCACCGCGGCGGAGTTCGCCGCCATCGTCGACGAGCCGGTTCAGTGGGTATGGGGCGGGCACTGCTGGATGCTGGCCCGGCCCAACGCGCAGACCGACATCTTGCTGAAGGGCGACGCCGGACGCGCCTTCCTCCGGCGCGCCAGCTCGCGGGCAGTCGCCGCCGGCCTGCCGCCGATCATCGGTCCCGTCGCTACGGAAAACGCCGCGTAGAGAAGTCAAGGATCGCGGCGGTCAGCTCCTCGGCCTCCTCGATGGGGAGCATGTGGCCCGCCTCTTCCCACCACACGATCTCGGCGTCGGGAATCACGTCGGCCATGATCTGCTGTACCGACGGCGGGGTGAACACGTCCTTGCGTCCGGCCAGTACCAAAACCGGCACGGAGATCGTCGGCAGCAGCTCGGCGGTGTGATGGCGGCGCAGCTCCGACATCATCTTGAAGAGCACAGAGAAGTTGACGTCGCCGACCTGCGCCATGTGCGGCGCCAAGTGCTTCTCCTGCACCTTCGGGCCGCCGACGCGGATCAACTGCACGACGCGGTGACCGATGCTCGGGCTCGCGGTGCGGCGGATGAACGGGCGCAGCGCTTCGAACGGCATGAACTGGAACAGGAACTCGGCGATCGGATACAGCCGGTCGAGCGCCGCGATGTTGGCGAACGTCTTGATTGGATTCTCGAACGTGCCGGCGACAGGAATCAGCGCGACGACGCGCTCGGGCGCCTGTCGATAGCACTCCATGATCGTCTGCACGCCCATCGAGTGACCGGCAAAGACGGCCTGCTCGATGCCAGCGTCGTCGAGCACCTCGAGCACGTCGCGCGCGAGCCGCGGCGGGTCAACGTCTTCGGCGCGGAGGTCACGGGCGCACAGTCCAGGCGAACGTGGCAACCCCGACTCGCCGTGTCCCCGCGTGTCGAGGAACAGCACACGGTGGCCCGCTTCAACGACGCCGGGACCGATGCCGACCCAGTAGGCGTCGCTGCACGTCCAGCCGTTCACGAACACGATCGGGGTGCGGTCACCGTCACCGACGACCGTGTAGGCGATCCGCGTGCCGTCGGACGCGGTGATGCGGCGGTCTTTCGGGAACACCGCATGTTGCCGGGCGCGCAGGACTTCAGGTGATTCGACCGTCGACGTAGTCACGGGCCGAGGAGCGTAGTTGGGCCTTGACGCCGAACACCTGTGCGGTATAATTACAACGTTGTAATTCGGGTGACCACTTCCCCCTTCGTACGGCCGCCTCCGAGTCCTGGAGGTTGCGTTGCTGGCAACGCTGCAGCGAATCAGTACCGAGCTCGATGGGTTG
>DASRJI010000028.1:0-16946 GCA_035649535.1 Acidimicrobiales bacterium
CGACGCGGTGGCCACCCCCAGCATTCGTCCCCGTCGCCGCCCAGCAACCACGCCGCACGGTACTCGCCGAGGGCGCCCGCCCCCGGCGCGTGGCCTACCAGCTACTCGCCGCCACCCGGACCGCTCTCTTCGCCGCCGTGGCCATCGCTGTTGCCTTTGCCATGGCCGTTGCTGTTTCCGTTGCCGTGATCGTCGTTGCTGTGACCCGGACCGGCACCGTCGCCGCCAGCGGTGGTCGACGTCGTGTCGTGGTCCGGCTGGCAACGGCCATCGCTGGCCACCGCGCAGACGGCGGCGCCGTGCTCGCCTCCTTGGCCGTGGTCATCCGGCGCGCTCGTCGACGTCGTGTCGTGGTCCGGCTGGCAGCGGCCACCGCTGGCCACCGCGCACACCGCCGCGCCGTGTTCGGCCCCCTTGTCGTCGCCGTGCGCGACGCCGGATACATCGGCGCCGTGATTGTCAGGGTGCGGGCTCGGGTTGTCATCGGACGCGCGCGGGAGGTCGATGCCAACGTGGCTGACGGCGCGTGAGACTCCGTCCTGCGCGGCGTCCGGCAGGTTGTTCGTAGCCGCCGCGGCGCTGCCGACACCGAGGACGAGGACGGCGGCGGTAATCGCGACCTTGGTGGACAGGACCTTGGCGAGCACGGGGTTCCTCCGGGGGGTTGGCGTGGGTCGGGCGGGCGTCTCGATGGCCGACACCATCGCGGCGAGCAACGGTGCTCCCGGACCGGCCGTCGGAACTGGTTCGGCGGCCGCCGCGAGCGCGGCAGCGACACCGGACAGTCCGGGCGGCGCATCGTCGGGCGTGACCGTGCCACTGAGCAGTCGCTCGGTAACGGCCTCGTCGATGTGGCGTTGGCGTCTCATCTTCACCCCCTTCTTCGCTCGTCGGTCACGGTGCGTTACACGTCGTCGCCGAATTCCTCCGCCAGGCGGCGGAGGGCGCGGTGCGACATGACCCGGATCGCGCCCGGTCGACGCTCCAGGATCTCGGCCACCTCCTCGACGCTGAACCCGGCGACCACGCGGAGCAGGACAACCGCCGCTTGGTCGGGGGGAAGAACCGCAGCGATGCGGCGCGCCGCGTCGTCACCCGCGATGGCGGCGATCGCCAGGTCGGCCGTCGCCGACGACGCACCCGCCGGCGCGTCGGGCGCCTCGTCGAGAACCTCGCGGGATCGGCGTGATCGCCGCCGGAGGAAGTCGGTCAGACGACGGTTGGCGATGGTGAACAACCAGCGACGGAAGTGATCCTCCCCGCCGTCGAAGGTACCGAGGTTTCGAGCCGCGTCGAGCCACGCGGCCGACGCGATGTCCTCGCCGTCCTGCCCCGCCCGGGCCGACAAATAGCGCAATAGCGACGGTTGGTACTGCCGGTAGAGCGACGCCATGGCCCACTCAGCGCCGGTCTGCGCAGCGGCTAACACCGCTGCGAACCCCTCGCCAAGCGCCACTGGTTCCACCACGCCCTCTCTTATCGGCACACCTGCGGCGGACGAAACGCGCGGGACCTAAGTCCCATTTTGCGACGTCGTCCACGCAACCGTAAGCGGGTGCGCCAATCGTGCCGATGCGTCCGCATGAATCCGGACTCGGAGGCGCAAATAGCGCCTTCTCGCGGATTTCGGTCGGTCGCGGCGGCCGAAGCAGTTGGGCAGCGGCTCCAGGACGCACTCCAGGAGCCGTTCCGCATCGCAGCGAGGAAGTGCCGCTCCACGCGAGCATCGGCATCGCCGTCGGCCGCTCCGGCAATAGCAGCGCAAGCCAGCTTCTCCGCGACGCGGATTTGGCCATGTACGTCGCCAAGCGCAACGGCCGCGGACGGTCAGGAGCGGTTCGTACCCGAGATGCACGAGGACGCCATGCGCCGCCTCGAGGTCGCTAGTGAACTGCCGACCGCAATCCTCGACGGGCAGCTCGTACTGCACTACCAACCGATCGTCGAGATTTCGAGCGGACGGGTCCTCGGCGCCGAAGCCCTCGTCCGTTGGAATCATCCGCAGCGCGGCCTCATCATGCCCAACGACTTCATCCCCATCGCCGAGAGCACGGGCCTCGTCGTGCAGCTCGGGGCGTGTGTCCTGCGAGAAGCATGCCGGCAAACCAGCGAATGGCGCCGTACCGGCTTGGCGGCGGACGACTTCTACGTGAGCGTGAACCTGTCGGCTCGGCACGTCAAAGACCACGGTGCGATCGACGACATCGTCGGCGCGTTGACCGACGCACAGCTCCCGGCGAGCGCGCTCCTCGTCGAGGTCACCGAGAGCGCCCTCGTAGACGAGCTGGATGCGGGGGGATGTCTTCCGCGCGCTGCAGGAACTCGGGGTTCGCTTAGCAATCGACGATTTCGGGACGGGCTACTCATCGCTCGGTCGGCTCTACGACTTTCCCGTCGATGTCGTGAAGATCGACAAGTCGTTCGTCCATCGACTCGGCGATGACGGAGACGGCGACACCATGGTGCGCGCGGTCATCACCTTGAGTCACTCACTCGGCAGTACGGCGATAGCCGAGGGCGTCGAGGACGAGTATCAGGCGGCCGCGCTGATCCGGCTCGGCTGCACCATGGCGCAGGGCTACCACTTCGCGCGCCCGATGCCCGCCGAGGCCATGACAGTCGCCTACTCAGGCGCACACACGGGGGCGACGGCGCTCGTGTAGGAAGCTGTCTGCCATGCCGACGTTCGAGGAGTGGGCCGGCCAGGCGCAGATGCTCGATGTGGACGGGCTGCGGCTCGCGGTCCACGACGATGGGAACGCCACCGCGCCGGTCGTGACGTTCCTCCACGGCTACCCGTCGTCGTCGCTTGACGGCGTGCCGGTCATGGAGCAGCTCGGACCCGACGTGCGCTTCGTGACGCTCGACCTTCCGGGGTTCGGCGCGTCGGAGAAGCCTCCGGACCATCCGTACTCGATCCATGGCGCGGCCAACGCGGTCGAGTCGATCTGGCACACCCTCGGCGTGACACGCACCGTCGTCTGGGCCCACGACTACAGCGTTTCGGTCGCGCAGGAACTCCTGGCCCGCGGGCGGCCCGAGATCACAGCCGTCGTGTGGAACAACGGCGGGCTGTGGCCCGATCTTCACCGTCAGACCGTCGGACAGCAGATGCTGCTCGACCCCGACAACGGTGCCGAGTTTGCCGCCGCCATGGACGAGGCGGCCCTGACCGCCGGGCTACAGATGACGTGGGGCCAGCGGCGCCCGATGAGCGAGGCGGAATCGCACGGGATCTGGCGCTCGATGGAACACGACGGCGGATCGAAGATCGCCCACCGCTTGCTCCACTACGTCGCCGACCGACTCGAACACCGCGCTCGCTGGAATGACGCGCTCGACACAAGCCCACTGCCGATGCGATTCGTCTGGGGCGATCTCGACCCGGTCTCGGGTGGCCACGTCGCCGATCGCATGGAAGAGCGGCTACCGACGTGGCCCGCCCACCGTGAACTCCATCGCCTTCGCGACGTCGGCCATTGGCCGCCCCTTGAGGCGCCCGATGAGGTCACCGCCGCCGTGCGATCACTCCTCTAGGCGATGTTGGCGTTCAGGCGGAAGAAGTTCGTCGGGTCGTACTTGGCCTTGAGCGCCGTGAGTCGGCTCCACTGGGTCTCGGTGTAGGCGCTCTGCACGCGCTGGGCGGCGTCGTCACTCGTGAAGTTCACGTACACGCCGCGGCTGTGTGGTTCGAGGGCGGTGAAGAACGTCCGCGCCCAGTCGATGTGACGATCGGCCTCGGCGACCTGGTCGGGCAACCACGACGCCACGATGTTGATGTCGTGGGCCGCGTCGCGATGCGGGAACGCCATCGCGTCGTCAGGCACTCGCGACATTGCGCCGCCGAAGCAGAACAGCGCGACCGATGAGAGCGGCGAGGTGATGCGGCCGGCCTGCTCGATCACGATGTCGATCATCTCGTCCGTGAGCGGCCCGAGCTTGTGCGACTTCCAGTAGTAGTGACGGCCGTGCGGCAGGGCGGCGTCGAACATCTTCTGGTGGGCGACGTATGGCTTGGCGGTGATCGCATCCACCGCCGGCGTGCCCAACGCGCGAATCGGTGCCAGGACGGACTCGCCTTCGTCGACCGGGCCGGCGTAGCTCGCGACGATGGCGACGATCGGCTTCCCGTAGAGCTCGGCGGGAATCACGGGCAGCGGCGGGGCTAGCCGAAGGTTCCCCATCAGTCCGACTTCGTCGGGCGCGTCAGCGAGGAAGTCGCGAAGGAACGGCAGTACGCGCTGCGCCTCGCTCATCGGCCAGGCGACCATGCCGGACAGGATCGTCGGTCCGAGCGGGTACAGCTGGAACTTCAAATTGGTCGCCACGCCGAAGTTCCCGCCCCCGCCGCGCAGGCCCCAGAACAGGTCGGCGTTCTCCTGCTCGCTGGCGACGACGAAGTCGCCCTCGGCGGTGACGACATCGCACGACAACAGGGCGTCGATGGCCAGACCGAACTTGCGCATCAGGTGCCCGATGCCGCCGCCCAGCGTGAGTCCTCCGACCCCGGTGTGGCTGACGATGCCGCCGGTCGCCGCCAACCCGAACGCCTGACTCTCACGGTCGAGGTGCGAGTTGAGGCAGCCACCCTGAAGGTCGATCGTGCGCGCCATGGGGTCGACCCGCGTGCCCGTCATCAGGGAGAGGTCGATTACGAGGCCGCCCTCGCAGATGGCATGGCCGGCGACCGCGTGACCGCCGCCGCGCACGGAGACAGCGAGCTCGTGCTGGCGGGCCACGCGGACTGCGGCCATCACGTCGGCGACGCCCGAGCACCGGGCGATCAGCGCCGGTCGTCGGTCGATATGACCGTTCCAGATCCGGCGGACCTCGTCGTAGGTTTGGTCGTCGGGGCCAACCAGCACACCCTGAAAGCCGCCTGCCAGTTCATCGGTGATCGCCGCTTCGATCCGAGTCATGGAACCTCCTGGGTTCACGTTGATGATGGCACCGATCGCTAAGGCCCGGATTGCCCGTGACCGATAAGAGGGTCCTGCTGGGTGCTGTTACCGACACGGCCAACGCGCCGCGAGGATTTCGATGTCGACGCTGTCAAAGAAGATCACGGCCAAATTCGCCCTCGTGGCCGTTATCGTCATGCCCGCGCTCGGGCTCGTCGCCGCGACCGGACTGATGAGCCTGTCCTCGGCCAAGGGCACCGCGTCTGCCCTGTACGAGGACTACCTGGCCACCACGCTGGCCACGGCGGACCTGGCCTCTCATTTCGGCACGGCGTACCAGACCACGCAGCAACTGCTGATGTCCGAAGACCACGCCGTCCGCGGCCAGTTCCGCCGGCAGCTGTTCGAACACGACATCCCGTCCGCCGAGATCAGCCTCGAAACATTCCGCACCATCCACGCCGGCGACGAGGCCGCCGAAAAGCGCGAGGTCGACGGAGTCGTGAATGACTGGAACGGCTTCAAAGAACTGCTCGACGACGAGAACGGCGTCGTGGACTCGGGTGCCACGGTCGCGTTGGCCCGGAAACTCGATGCCACCTTCCGACCGATCAGCGTCAAGCTCGAGAGCTTCCTGCACTTCGAGCAGGTTGAGGCGGCCGACGCTCACCAACACGTCGAGCACGTGTACCAACGCAGCCGCTGGGTGATCGCGATTGTCCTCGCCGCGGCTGTCGTCGGGATCTTGGCCGCGCTACTCCTCGTTACCCGACGCCTGCTGCCGAACATGCTCTCGGGCGAGGAAACCCAGGTCGAGTTCGCCGACACCCTTCAGCTAGCAGAGGATGAAGAGGAAGCGCACGACTTGCTCAAGCGCCATCTCGAGCGCGCTCTCCCCGGCACGGACGCCGTCGTCTTCAACCGCAACAACAGCGCCGACCGGCTCGAGGCCGTGACTGCACTCGGCGCCGACTCCCCGCTGCGGGCGGCGCTCGTCGACGCTGATCCCCGCGCCTGCCTCGCGGTCCGATCAGCGCGACGTCATGTAGAAGATCCGGACCAGCCGCCGCTTCTCTCTTGCGAGCTGTGCTCGACCTGCCCCGGCGTGTCGACCTGCTCCCCCATGACGGTTGGCGGCGAGGTGATCGGGTCGGTGCTGGTTTCCGGCGCCCGCCCGCTCAACGACGACGAGGACCGTCGTATCAAGGACTCCGTTAGTCAGGCCGCGCCCGTCCTCGCCAACCTGCGCAACCTCGCGGTCGCTGAGTTCCGTGCCTCGACCGACGGGCTCACCGGCCTGCCGAACAAACGGGCGGCCCAAGACGTGATCAAGCGCATGGCGGCCCAAGCGTCGCGGACGGGTACGCCGCTGGCCGCGCTGCTGCTCGACCTCGACCACTTCAAGCAGGTCAACGACCAGTACGGCCACGCGCAAGGCGACGAGATGCTCGCTGCGGTGGGTGCCGCTCTCAGCGCCACGCTGCGCGACGCGGACTTCGCGGCGCGTAACGGCGGCGAGGAGTTCATGGTGCTGCTGCCAAACACGGACGTCGACGGCGCGCTGATGATTGCCGAGCGCATCCAGCGGGCGTTCGCCGAGATCTACGTCGCCGGGGTCGACCGTCGCGTCACTGCCAGCATGGGCCTGGCCACACTGCCGGTCCACGCCGATGGCGCGGCCGCCCTCGAACGGGCGGCCGACCGCGCCCTCTATGTCGCCAAGGAACACGGCCGCGACCGCGTCGAGATCGCCACGGCGCCCGGAAGTACCGACATCGCGCCGGTCCTCGCCATCTCCACCAACGGGAGCCATCCGGCCATCAGCTAACTGGCTCCGGGACATGTGACGGGCGTCGCAGCCCGTCGTCGATCGGGTCCGCCAGGCGGATGGCTGTGTCGTCCGCCGGGACGACGCACGATCGTCCCGTGCGCCGATGACCGAAATAGGGCGTTCTCGGTACGGTCCGACCGATGACTGCCACCGACACCACCGTCACCGCGCCGGGGGACGACGAGCGGATGTTCCAGATCGTGAGGCGGGTGCTGAATCTGCCGTCACTCGTTCGCCGCCCGCTCGCCTCGTCGCTCCGGTTGGTGCCGGTCCCGACTGCCCGACTCCTCGCCTTCATGGTCAGCCCCGAGATTCGGGCCAATCCGTGGTCGCTGTACGCCAAGCTGCGGCGCAAGCGACCGGTCATGCGCATCCCCCCGGGCATCTGGCTCGTTGCCCGCCATGACGACGCCGCCCGGCTCGCGCGCGACCCGCGACTCGGCGTTGATGAGCACAAGTCGAAATGGCCGCCAACGCAGAGCCTCGGCCCGTTCAGCGACGTGATGGGCCACAGCATGTTGTTCATCGACCCCCCGGATCACGACCGTCTCCGCCGGCTCGTCGCGCGCAGCTTCACACCCAAGCGCGTCGAAGAGCTCCGACCGCGCGTCAAGGAACTTGGTGCGCGCCGCATCGATGCATTGACGCCGCTCGGACGAGCCGATGTTCTCGCCGAGTTGGCCTATCCCCTCCCGGTCGACGTTATCTGCGAGATGTTGGGCGTGCCGGAGCACGACCGTGATTTGTTCCCGGGGTGGGCGCGCACCCTGGCGGCGCGTCTCGATATCTCGCCGTTCCGGACGCCCGAGATCGAGCGGGCCGGCGACGAAGCGGCGGCCGAGCTCAGCGCGTACCTCGACGGGCTCATCACCGATCCGAGCAAGCGGGTCGCGGGTGGTCTCATCGACGCCCTGGTCGCCAGCGAGGAGAGTGGCGATCGCCTGACGCACCAGGAGGTCATCTCGACGTGCGGCCTGTTGCTCATCGCCGGCTACGAGACAACCGCCAACCTTATCGGCAACGGACTGCTCGCGTTGCTCGGCAGCCCGGCGCAGCTCGCGGCCCTGCGTGCCGGCGACGTGACGGCGGAGTCGGCCGTTGAGGAACTGTTACGCCACGACGGTCCTGTGCAGATGACGCAGCGCATCGCCCTCGAGGACATCGAGGTGGGTGGCCAACAGATAGAGAAGGGTGACGTGGTCATCCTGCTGCTCAGCGCGGCCAACCGCGATCCCGCGGTCTTCGCCGAGCCGGACGCCCTGCGACTCGACCGCGACCCCAACCCCCACCTGGCGTTCTCCTACGGCATCCACGCGTGCCTCGGCGCGTCGCTGGCCCGCCTCGAAGCGGCGGAGGTCCTGCGCGAGCTGGTCGACCGGTTCCCGAACCTGCGTCTCGACGGGAAGCCGAAGTTCCGAAACACCTTCGTACTGCGCGGTCTCGAGTCGCTACCCCTCGCCTGGGACTAGCCACTCCGCGCAGCGCGCTACGCCTCGGCGACTTCGAACACCGTGCCCAGCCCGGCAAACAGCCACCGCGTCTCCTCGCCGACACCCGCGGGGAACGGCACCCGGAAGCTCAGGGCCTCGACAAGGTCGACGCACGAGCCCGTGATCCGCAAGGCGTCGGCCGGTGCATCACCGCCGCGCACCACGACCGACTCGCCGGCGTCAATCACGAAATGCGTCTCTGGCCCGGTGGCGTCTACCACCAGCGTTGCGCTGCGGGGCGAGCCTTCGAGCGCGAGGAAGCCGGCGCCCAACGCGGCGGCGTACTCGAGCGACGCCAGCACTTCGTCGTCCTCTTCAGGCTGCTGGTAGCCGAGCGGGATGCACACATCGCGTTCATGTATCCACGCGTCCCACAGCGCGTGGCGCGCCATGGCCGCCAGCGCGATGTGACCAGGCGGCGCCTCGGCCGGCAGCGACCACTGCGCGTCGTCGAGTCCTTCGACCGCGGCGGCCAACTTTTCGACGCCGTCGATATAGCTCGTCAACACGTCCTCGGTCGTCATCGTCAGCATGCTGTCGACGGCCACCTTGGGCGACGCCACCGGATCAAAGTCACTCAGGTAGCGCGTGGGTTCGCCGGCCAGCGCGCCGAGGGCCGACACGACCCAGAAACCGTTGGTGGTGACGAGGTGGGCGACGACATCGCGGACTGACCACCCTTCACATCGGCTGGCCGCCGCCCATTGGTCGGCGTCGAGTCCCTTCAGCGTGTCGCCCAATCGCCGGCGCTGGCGGAGCAGCGGCTTGGCCGGATCGCCGATCGGACCATCGAACCGCACGACGGGTTGGTCGCCATACCGCGGGCGCAGGCGCATCGCCCGATGCTACGGGCGCCGGGTCCCCAGTGCCTTCACCCGCTCGGACCAGGACGCGATCATCGTGGAGAAGTCATCCACGTTGTAGATGTCCTCTTGGTACGACCACTGGTTGTCGCCGGCGTAGACGAGGATCGAAACGTTCGGTGCCTGGTGGACGCTGCCGTCGCCCGGGTCCCGCATGCGGTTCTGGATGTACACCACGACGCGGCCGCTCTCCTCATCGATGACGTGCCAGTCGCTCGGAAACGTCGGCATCTCGCTGCCAGGGAACGTGCTCATCGTCTTGCTGATCCACGACCTGATCTCGTCGCGTCCGTTCATCCGTCCGTAGAGGTGCTCCCAATAGGTGGCATCGGGCGTGAACACGTCGGCCCACGACGCCCAATCCCCCGTTTCACCAGCCAGTCGGGCGGCCGCCTCGTAGCTCTGGAACGCGGCTTCGATCTCTTCTCTCGTGAATGCCATGGCGACTCCTTGGAGGCGGGGACCGTGGTCAGGTCTCGGAGGGCGGGTCAAGGTGTCGTGCGAACAGCTTGCCGGCGATGACGTCGCCGGCAACGTCGACCAGGCGCCGATTGTGGCTTCGCGCGTAGGTCCGCAACGCGAGGAAGGCATGCTCCATGTCGGCACCGAGGCGCTCGGCCACCATGCCCTTGGCCTGCTCGATGAGCACGCGGCTGTTGAGCGCGTTCTGGAGCTGCTCGTTCAGGAGTTGAGCGGCGAGCATCGCCCGATGCTGGAGGATCGCGATCGTGGCGACATCGGCGAGGGCCTGCGCGGCGGCGACGTCGATGGCACTCATCTCGCCCGGCTCGATCCGGAACAGGTTGAGGGCACCGATGACCGCGCCGCGCAATCGCATGGGCAGGGCGTGCACCGAGTGAAATCCCGCCTTGAGCGCCTCGGCAGCAAACCGCGGCCAGCGGTCACTGACAGAGGCCAGATCTTGATTCACGACCGGCGTTCCGTCGCGGTAACACTCGAGACACGGGCCTTGCTCCGACTGCAGCTCGAACAGCTCGAGCACGCGCATCGTCTCGCTCGACGACGCCATAACTCGAAGGTTGCCATCGGGCCCGACGAGCATGAGACCGGCGGCGCCAACGTCGAGCACGTCCACGCAGCGGTCGGTGAGCAGCGTCAGCAACTCGATGATGTCGAAGTCGTCGACGAGTGTGTCGGCCAGCTCGACCAACGTCCGGGCGAGGAGTGTCTCTCTAGGCATCAGCTCTCCGCGATGTTATGCGCCTCCATCATCGAATCGAAGAGTTCGGCCAACGACGGCCGCCGCTACCTCCGCCAGAGGCACGCCGTTGCCGAACGAGTGGGCGCGAAGGCGGATGAGGGCCTGACCGATGCTGACCTCGAGCTGCGCTGCCACCATGCCCGAGGCCTGATGTACGACGTATTGGAACTCGCCGCTCGCTTCCAGGGCGGACGCCAGCGCGCCGGGCGGCGCGTCGGACTGCATGACGAGAACGGCCTGGGCGGCCACGTCGGCCATCACGAGCGCGTCAGCGTGCTGCTCGTCGGAGATTGCCCCAGGCAGGACGCCGTGCAGCTGGAGCGCTCCCAGGCGCACGGCGCCAATCTGGAGTGGAAAGGCGAAAACGGCGCGGGCCCCTCCTTCGACTGCGGCGTTGGCGAACGCCGGCCAGCGCACGACGACCGGCGTCGCCAGGTCTGGTTCGAGGACGGGCCCGTGCGTTTGGTGCGCGTCGACGCACGGACCTTCGCCCAGATCGAACTGCAGGCGTTCGAGGAGCGCGCTCAGCGCATTGGTACTGCACGCGGCGCCTTGCGGGATATCGGCGGACATCAGCATGATCGCCGCGCCGCTCACGCCGGTGACTTCGGCACACACGTCGCAAAGGCGCCGGGCGTTAAGGTCACTGCCCGCATCCCCGATGAGCTTGCGCAGAATGCGAAGGCGGCGGGCGGCCGGCACCTAAGGGCAACACGCTATGAGTGTGGTGAGTCCGCAGATCTCGAGGATCCGCCATGCCCGTGGTGATGGCGCCCGCAGCGCTAGGTCTCGCGAGTGATCGCGCAGGAATACCCGCCACCGGACCAGCTCGTCGACCGTCGCCGCACTGAGGAACGTGACCTCGCTGAGGTCGACGACGAGATCGGCGTCGTTGCGGGAGATCGCCTTGGCCAGTGTTTCGGCCAGCATCCGCACCGTCGACATGTCGTGTTCACCGGCCAGCCACACGACGGTCCGGTCGCCTTCGTGCGAAACGCGTTGCTGGTCGTCGCTGAATCTGGCCGCGACGTCCGTTGCATAAACGATGGAGGCCATCCGTGTCCGTCCCTGGTGCAAGCGCCGTGCGGCGCGCTGCCAGGGTCCGGAGCATCGCTATAGCGACCGTACACCCGAACACGTGTACGGTGGGCTCAACACGACAAGAACCCTTACGTGTTGAGCCTGCAAGTTGGTTGGCTCAGGGAGCGGTGCTCCGGACCCTGGTAGCGCGATCGATCGATCGACCCCAGGAGCAGCCATGAAACGTCGCACCCTTGATGTCCTGTCCAGCGCAGGCTGCCTCGGACTCGCTGGGCTGTTGCTCGTCCTTGGCCTTGTGATGACCAGTTAACGATGGATCTTCGGCACGCGGTTGCGATGGCGATTCTGTTTCTTGCTTTTGCGTTGGCCGCCGCGTGTATCGCGGCCGCCGTGCTGCGCACCACCGTGCACTACCGCCGGAGTCAGCGCGTGAAACTCAGCGGTGGTTCGGAGTCGTAGCCGCTGAGTGCTGCCAGCACCAGTCGCTGCTGTTGTATCGCGAGAGAACGGTGCGGCAGCCCGACGCGCAGCACACGCGGTCGTCACCATAGGAATCGACATGACCTCGGCCCGTCCGGCGCTTGACTCCGGGAGTGACGGCGGGTGTTGCGGGCATAGCGATCCTTGTGACGCAGAGGAGAGGCGGCCCGACCGCGTCGGGCAACTCCAAGTGTAGACGCCCACCCTGTTCAATCAGTGCGGCGCGTCAGCAGTCACGGGCACGAGACCTTCGCGGCGCGCCGCATTCAGCGACAATGTCACGGTTACGAAGATCGTCGTCGCAGTCATCGCGTACCCAGTGACCTGTTTGGCGGCGACGAACGTACCGAGCGGCAGCGAGACGAGCATGGCCATCGTCACCGCGGCCGAGACGAAGTTGAACCCGGCCCACAACAGCGTGAGGTTGCGGAACAGTCGCAGGATCGGCGGACGAATCGCGACATCAGGCGGGATCGGCCAGAACTCGCCAGCGAGTCTCCCGATGAGGGGCCGGCCCACCACCACCGAAATGAGAAACACCATTCCGAGGACAAGGGTCGCGAGAACGGGCTGGAGGAAGTAGAGAAACGAGCTCTCGCTGACCGCGGCGACGATCGTCTTCAGCGTGATGCCGATGACGCCGAGAACCAGGATCGGCGGAATCGGAAGCCGGCGCACGATGCGGCGGGCCAGCGCCGCGTAGGACCACAGCAAGGCGGCGACGTACGCGGCCCCGAGGCCGATCATCACCAGGCACCCGTAAAACAGGAGAGCCGGGATCACGGTCGCTTCGATGAGGCGCGGTCCGGATCGCCTCGTCACCGCAGCGATGACTTGCATCTTCGTCATCGCGCTCCTCTCCCTGGATTTCGCATCGTGGCGATGCGCTACCGGGGACTCGAGCGGCGCTGTCGGTGTCACTCCGACCGTACACCTCCCTGCGGTACCGTCTAAGAGAGCGGTGCTCCGGACCTGGTAGCGCGATCCGTCGACTGACGAGGAGGGCCCGATCTGACACCCAGCGACGACCTCACGGCCTTGGGGTGGGACCGCCGCCTCGCGGACCTTTACGCGCCGCATGTCGGCGGCCGCGTGGAGCCGGGACGAGTCGTTCGCGTCGACGTGGACCGGTGCGTCGTGACGACGGCGGCGGAGACCACAACTGCGTCGGCCACCAAGCTGCCCGTGGTCGGCGACTGGGTCGTGCTGGAGCCAAGCCCCGACGCATCGCCACCGAATGTCGTCGTCGACGTTCTCGAGCGGCGGTCGACCTTGTCGCGATCGACAGCCGACGCGAGAGGTACGGACCAAGTGGTCGCCGCCAACATCGACATTGTCGGGATCGTGACCGGGCTCGATCAGGAGCCGAACATTCGGCGCCTCGAGCGCGAGGTCGTGGTCGCCAGCGCCGGGGGCGCGCAACCGTTGATCGTGTTGAACAAGGCCGATCTCCACGCCGATCCCGGCGCGGCCGCCGAGTTGATCCGCACGCGGATTCCCGCGGTCGACGTGATGCTTGTCAGCGCGTACAACGACTCCGGCGTGGACGCGCTCGCCAACGCCGTGGCGCCCAACCTCACGCTCGTGCTTGTCGGCGCGTCCGGCGTCGGGAAGTCGACGCTCGTCAACCGCCTCACCGACAGCGAGATCATGCCGACGAACGAGGTTCGCGAGAGCGACCGCAAGGGCCGGCACACCACCACCGCCCGACACCTCATCGTGCTACCCCATGGCGGCGTGCTCATCGACACGCCCGGCGTCCGATCAGTCGCGCTGTCAGCCGACCCCACGGGGATCGCCGTCGCGTACGAGGACATTGAGGACGTCGCGACTCGTTGCCGATTTACCGACTGTCAGCACAAGGGCGAGCCCGGTTGTGCGGTGGCCGCCGCCATCGCCGACGGGGACCTCGATCGCGGCGGCGTCGCCCGCTACGTCGAGCTGTCCGACGAAGCCGCGAGTATCGAGGCAGCCCGCGACCCGGGCGAGCGCGCCCATCGTGCCCGCGCCGACCGCGAGGCGCGCCAAGCCACGCGAAGCCGGCGCCGGCGGGGCTAGCGGCGAAGGCCGGGTGTACCGTGGCCTTCCACGACGAGAACCCTGCTCCAGACCCCTGGCAGCGCGATCGGCAGATCGACCCAGGAGAGGGCACATGGAGCGAGCAAGCGTCAACGGCGTCGAACTCGAGTACGAGGTAACGGGTACTGGCGAGCCAGTCCTGTTGATCAGCCCGGTGCTGGCCGACGGCTTTCTGCCGCTCGTATCAGAACCGTTGCTCGATCGCTACCAGCTGATCCGCTACCACAAGCGCGGCTGGGTCGGGAGTACGCACACCGAAGGTCCGGTCGGAATCAGTGACCACGCGGCCGACGCGGCTGCCCTGCTCGATCACCTCAACATCGAACGCGCCCATGTCGTCGGCCATTCGAGCGGCGCAGCGGTTGCCGCCGAGCTCGCACTGATCGCCCCGGCGCGAGTGGCGACGCTGAGCCTGTTGGAGCTGTCGATCTTCTCGGTGCCGAGTGGCCCGGGGTTTCTTGAGGGAGCCGCGCCCGTATTCGAGGCCTACGCCAGGGGCGAACACGAGGAAGCGCTCTCGATGTTCCTCGGAGCTGTGAGCGGGCTCGACTGGCCCGCGTGCCGCACACTCCTCGAGGAGCGCATGCCCGGATCGGTCGCGCAGGCGATCAAGGACGCCGACACGTTCTTCGGTGTCGAGCTACCGGCGCTGGGCCAATGGACATTCGGGGCGGCCGAAGCGGCGGCCATCAACCAGCCCGTGTTGTCGATGCTCGGCGGCGATACCGGACCGCTGTGGATCGAGGTCGCCGAGTTCCTGCGGTCGTCGAATTCGCATGTCGAAGACGTCACGATTCCGGGCTTGGGCCACTTGCTGCACATCGAGCAGCCGGAGCCCGTCGCAAGGGAACTCGCCGCGTTCCTGACGAGCCACCCGATCACCTAGCTCAGAGACGCCTCCCGACGTAGCACCTCCGCGCTCGGCCGAATGTTCCGATCCTGGTCGATGATCCCGAACCGCACGTCGTACCCGTGCAGCCACTCATAGTTGTCGACGCCCGTCCAGTGAAAGAACCCGCGCAGGTCGATACCGCGGGCGATGGCGTCGGCGGCTATCTCGAGCCCGCGCTCGATGTACGCGGCGCGCTGGGTGTCGTCATCGGTCCCGATGCCGTACTCGCTGATCAGGAGCGCTTGACCCGGAAGCTCGGTGTGCAAGCGATCCAACACTTCGCTCAGACCGTCGGGCCAGATTGCGTAGCCCAGCGGTGAGCGCGGCGCGTCGGCCGGGTAGGGCACGGCACCGTCGCTGCTCATGCCGCTCGCCGCGTAATAGGAGAAGCCGATGAGGTCGAACGCGTCGGCCAGGTCGGGCCGCTCGACCGGATCACGCGTCGGCACCCGGAGGACGCCGTCCTGCACGAGCGACAGCCAACTCCCCCAGAACATCTCGTCCCACCGCTGGGCGCGCAACTCGGCGCCGGCCCCGACTGCGTGTACGGGCGCGAGTCCGTGGATGGTCGATGTCGGCGCCCCGGTCTGCTTGAGGTTCGCCGCCGCCTCGTGACTGGCGAGGAGCACCCCTTCGAGGACCGCCGCGAACTCCCCGAAGTCCCGACGCCCCGGAGGCATCCCGCCCCCGAACCAGCCCCCGGCCGCGAACCAGATGGGTTCATTCACCGGCTTCCATCCGCTCACGAGGTCGCCGTATGTATCGGCGAGGAACTCGACATGTCGCGCCCACGCGCCAGTGCGATTCGCCTCGACCGCGAAGCCACCCTCATCGGCGAACCACCGAGGAAGGGTGAAGTGGTGCAGGCACACCCACGGCTCGATGCCGGCGCCGCGCGCCGCCTCGAGCACCGATCGGTAGTGCGCGATCGCCCCGGCGTCACGGACGCCTTCCTCGGGCTCGATGCGCGCCCATTCGATCGATAGCCGGTGATGGGTCAGGCCGAGGCCGGCGTACAGCGCGAAGTCGGTCGCGTAGCGCGTCGCGAAGTCGCTGCCCGTGCCCGAAACGGGCGCGCGGCCGGCGCCTTCCCAGTCGATCCAGGTGGACGCCGACCCGGCGCCCTCGGTCTGGGTCGACGATGCGCCCGTCCCCCACATGAATCCGTCGGGCCACCTCATCGCCGCGAGTGTAAAGATCCCGGCGGGGACGACCTTCGGGGCGGGCTCCTTGCGCTTCACGATCGAGTAACCCCGCCCTGAAGTGCCAAGCGGGGCTGCTGGCCGCGGTAGCGTCGCCCCCGCCAGTTTCCCTAGACCACGCGAGGCGCCACTTTCCATGAATCGAAACGAGCTGATCGTCCAGGTCCTCAATGACCTCAACGCAGCGTCCCCTGACGACGATTGGAGTCGGGCTGACGTCAAGAACTGCCTTGCCGCGATCGAGGCCGCGATCACCGACAACCTGAGCCGAGGCGAAGCCGTGAACCTGAGCGGGTTCGTAAAGCTCTACTCGCGGGCCACTCCGGCCAAGCCTGCTCGTGACGGGATCAATCCCTTCACGAAGGAGCCGATGCGGTTCGCGGCCAAGCCGGCGTCTCTCACGATCAAGGCGACTCCGCTCAAGGCCCTGAAAGACACCGTCGCCGCAGCGGCGAAGAAGGGCAAGAAGAAGCGGTAATCGCGGGCCCTAGTAGAGCCAGGCCGCGACGTCGACGCCCAGCGCGGCTTCGAGACGTACCGCCGTGACCGCACAGAGTTCGGTGGGCCAGGTGCGGTCGTAGCGCTTGTACAACGGTCTCGCCCGCTCGATGAGCAGTCGGGCGAGACCGAGCCCAAAGTCCACACAACCTCGCCGGGTCGCGCTGAATGGCGGCAGCGCGGCGACGGCTGCTCGCTGTTCCGCGGTGAACGTTCGGTTCCAGTTCTTGGCGGGCGGCGGCGCGCCGGTCTCGGCGAGAAACACGGTCGTGAGTAGGCCAAGTAGATGCGGTACACCGGCGACGTACTTCAGATGTTCGTCTCGCTGCATGAAGCTGATGAACGGTGCGATGGGCGTGCGGGCGAACACCGTCGGCGTGATCCGCTCGAGCCACACCGGCCACTCGGCCAGGAAACGGTCGTAGTCGTCGGCGCGCACGACGACAT
>DASRJI010000029.1:0-20355 GCA_035649535.1 Acidimicrobiales bacterium
CTTGTGGAACTTGCAGAAGAACGGGGTCTCACCGGTCGCCGGGATCGTCACCTTGACGTTGGCCGTCCCGCCCGGCTGCACGTCCATCGCGATCGCATCGCCCAACGTGAAGTTGTGTACCGCCTTGCCCTGGTTTTTCAGCGCCAGCGTGACCTGCTGGCCGGGCGGGCCGATGATGACGTTGGGCTTGAAGTAGTTGTCGTCGAGCTCAACCTCGAGCCCGTCGGCGGCGATGCTCGAGCCGCGGACGATGGCGTCCACGCCGGCGACGTGCATCGTCACCGGGGGCGCCGTCGCCGACGTGGTCGTGGCGTCCTTGGCGTCGTTGTCGTTCGACCCGCCGCACGCGCCGAACGCCGCGAGCACGAGCAGCGCGGCGGCGACGCGGCGAATCACCGAACGGTGACGGTGATGGCGATCGTGACGACCTGGTTGTTCGCCTTCGCAGGCAAGTCGACGGTCACGCCGTCGTAAGTGGTGTTGCCGTTGTTCTCGGTGTGCAGCATCGGGAACACCTTGGCCGTGGCCTTGAGCGGCTTGTCGAGCTTCACCCGCACGTTCTTGGTCTCGCCGGCGTCGAGCAGTTCGGACACACCCAGCTGCTCGCCGGGCGCGCCGCCCTGGTCGGCGTGGATGACGAGGTAGCCCTTCTCCTGGAGGTACACCTCGGGGATCTTGACGGCCTTGCCGCCGCCGCTCTGATCGGCGGCGTGAATCGAGAACGTGGAGTCGTCGCCGATCACGTGCTCGTTGCCGAGCTTGATCCCCTTGCCCGACTTGTTGCACGCCGCGAGGGCGGCGCAGGTGGCGACGACAAGTACCCATTTGAGAACGGTCCGCATGACCGCGAACCCTACCTAGAAGCGGGCGGCGAACTGTTGCAGTCCGGCACCCGACAGGTCGTCGAGCGCGGCCTTGCGGCCGGTCATGGCCGAGATCAGCGCCGCGCCCGGCCCGGTGACTTCCGGTCCCGTGCCGGTCGACCAGTGGACGTCGTCGGCGGCGATCGTGAATCCGCTGATGCGCTTCTTGGCGCCGATGAGCAGGTTGCTGCCCTTGTAGAAGTCGGCGACGGCGACGAGGTGATCGGCCGGGTACTGATGCTTGATGCCGAGCGGCCGGCGGACGTCCTCGCCGTGAACGACGACCTCGCCGAGCCACGTGAGCGGCGGGCCGGGCGGGCTCGTCGTCGACGTGGTGATCGCCCGCAACTTGTCGGCCAGTTCGGTCGGCGAGCCGCTGTTCCACTGCTTGAGCTTCTTGTCGGCGAACTTGTTGAAGCTGAAGCCGGCGGCGAGCAGGCTGCCGAAGAAGTTGAGCGGCGACGTGTGCCCGGTGCCGATGACGTGGCCGAGCACGTCGCGCACGGTCCAGCCCCCGCAGAGCGACGGCTTGTCGAGTTGCGCCGGCTTGAGGCCGGCCACGTCGTCGGCGAGCGCGGTGCGCTCGGCGAAGATCTTGTCCCAGAGTTCCTTGTTGGCCATGGTGGGTTCCCTTTCAGTCGATCGCGGTTGCCAAGTCGTCGAGGGTGGACTTCAACCCGTCGATGTCGAACCCGAGGGCGAGCAGGATTACCTGGTCAACGCCGGCGTCCTCGTACTGCTTGACCTGATCGGCGCCCGCGCCCTTGAGATAGGGGCAGACGCTCACTTCGATCTCGCTCCGCGACCGGCCGCGGTCGGCAAGGAACTTGTCGAGCCGGGCGAAGTGCCCGGCCATGTCCTCGGGCAGCAGGTTGAAGCCGTACCAACCCTGGCCGAAGTCGGCGACCCGTCGGAGCGCGGCGTCGCTCTCGCCGCCGATGTGGATCGGCGGGTGGGGCTGCTGCACGGGCTTGGGGTACTGCCGCAGGGCCGGCATGTCGTAGTACTCGCCGTGATGCTCGGAGATCGGGTCCTGCCACAAGCGGCGCATGACCTCGATGTACTCGCGCGTACGCGTGCCGCGGTGGGCGAAGTCGACATTGCACGCGTCGAACTCCTCCTTGAGCCAGCCCACGCCGATGCCGAAGTCGAAGCGGCCGTTCGACAGCCAGTCGACCGCGGTCACTTCCTTCGCCGTGTAGACGGGGTTGCGCTGCGGGACGAGGCAGATGCCGGTACCGAGCCGGATGCGGTCGGTGACCGCCGCGATGAACGACAGCGCGGTGAACGGTTCGAGGATTCCGCTCTCGCCGCCGGCCGGGATCTTGCCGTCGGCCGCGTACGGGTACTGCGACGCGTAGTCGTCGAACAGCACCACGTGCTCTGCAGCCCAGATCGAGTGAAAGCCGCGGGCTTCGGCCTCGCGCCCGAGGGTGGCGATGTACTCCGGCGTCGAGAACGGGTTGCCGAGGGGAGCGAACAGGCCGATCTTCATTCGCCCATTTGTAATCGGTAGTCCCGCGCCGCGGCCCGGCCCTCGTCCTCGGTGAACGACCAGGCGAGGATGTCGGCGTCGGCCCATCCGGCCGGGCCCAGTCGCTCGCGGCCGAGCGCGCTGAACATCCCACGCGTCAGCGCGAGCGGCCCCGCGGGCATGGCGAGCAGCTCGGCGACGAGGGCATCGGTCGCCGGGGCCAGATCGGCGGCGGGGACGAGGCGCTGGACGAACCCGCACGATTGCGCCTCGGCCGCGTCGAGGCTGCGTCCGGTCATGACGAGGTCGCGAGCCAGGGGGAGTCCGATCTCGCGGGCGAGGCGGGGGACGCCCTCCCACGTGAGCGGGATACCGATCGCCAGCTCGGGGATGCGGACCCGCAGCGTGTCGGCCGCGATTCGGAGGTCGCACGCGGCGGCGAGCAGCGCCGCCCCGCCGATGCAGTGGCCGTGCAGGCTGGCCACTGTCACCTGCGGCACGTTCTCCATTAGTTGCAGCAGCCGCTGCCAGCCGCCGACCGCGTGACGGCGGGCGGCCCACGACGGACTGCTGGGCGGGGCAGCGGCGCCGACCAGGTCGGCGCCGGCCGAGAAGGCGCGGCCCTCGCCCGACAACACGACCACGGCGACGTCGGGCTCGTCGGCCAGCGCGGCGAAAGCGTTATGCAGGCCGGCGCGCACGTCGTCGTTCAGCGCGTTGAGCTTCTCGGGCCGGTTGAGCCGGACGCGCCACACCCGTTCATCCCGCTCGACAACCACTACATCAGTCATGAGTTCGCCTTGAGGTCTTCTTTCCACGTGCGGAAGCGCGCGTGGGTCTGTCCGCTCGGCCCGGCGCCTTCGCCGGTCCCGTCGGCGAACAGTCGGAACGTGTGCTGCGCAGTGACGTCGTCGGCGGCGACGGCCATGTACCGAGCATCGGCCTTGGTCGCCGGTCCGGCGCGCCACAACAGCCACTTGCCGATGCGCCGCTTGTAGTCGATGAGCGGCGCGCCGATGTCGTCGCCCAGGTGCAGCAGTTCGGGCGGCGCCTCGACCCACGCCGTTGCCGGGATGTTGCGTTCGCGCTGCGGGGTGGCGGGGAGATCAGCGGTGTGGACCGGCGCGTCGTCGTACGGGCGCTGGTTGTACGGAAGCGCGCTACCGGTACTCGACAAGACCCTCCAAGTCGGGCTCGTGCGGCGGGAGCTCGCGACCTTCGGCCGGCGTGCCGAGGTACACGAAGCCAACGATCGCGTCGTGGTCGGTGAGCGCGACGGCGCGCATGACGCGCGGGTCGTAGGCGGGCGGACCCGTCCGCCACATCGACGCGTAGCCGAGGGCGCCGGCTGCCAGCAGCATGTTCTGGGCGGCGGCGCCAGCGGCGAGCAGCTGCTCGACCCACGGGATCTCGTCGCTGTGCTGATTGATGGCGCACACGATCACGACGAGGGGCGCCCGACCGAGCTTGGTGCGTTCCTTCTTGAGCTGACCGTCGGTCGGCTCGGCGCCGATGGCCTGGCAGCGGGCGACGTAGGCGTCTTGGAGAACTTGGCCGAACGCGTCCTTGGCGTCGCCGCGCAGGATCACGAACTTCCACGGCCGCAGCTCGCCGTGGTCCGGTGCGGCCACCGCCGCTTCGAGGATGCGGGTCAGCTCGCCGTCGCTGGGCGCCGGTTCGACAAGCCGCCCGATCGATCGCCGAGCCTGGATGAGGTCGAGGACCTCACCACCCACGGTCGACCCACTCCTGGAGGTGGGGTTGCTCGGTGCCGATGGTCGTGTCGTCGCCGTGGCCGGGCATCACGATCGTGTCGGCCGGCAGCGCGAAGAGCCGATTCTCGATGGAGCGGATGATCGTGGGGAAGTCGGCGTCGGCCGGCGCGGTGTTGCCGGGCCCGCCCGGGAACAGGGTGTCGCCGCTGAAGAGCACGGGCGAGCCCTCTAGGCGGAAGCAGATCGAGCCGGGCGTGTGGCCGGGGGTGAGCAGCGTGTGGAGGCGCAGGCGGCCGATCTCGATGACGCTCTCGTCCTCGAGCACGAAGTCGTAGCTCGGCAGCATCGCCGCATCCTCGGCGGTGACGCCGACCTCGTAACCGGCGTCGCGGATGGCGGGCACAGCCTGGATGTGGTCCCAATGCCCGTGCGTCTCCAGCACCTTGCGCACGTTCAGCCGCTGGCACAGCTCGAGCAGCCTGTCGTGCTCATTGGCGGCGTCGATGAGCAGCGAGTCGCCCGTCTCCTTGCAGCGGAGCACGAAGACGTTGTTCTCGACGGGCCCGACGACCAGTTTGTGGATCTCGGCCTGAGAGTCTTCAAAATGCACTTGACCACCCGGTCTAGTAGAACGTTGGCCGCCCAGTTTCGCCCACAGGAGGCCACGCCGTGAACTTCGCATTCAGCGAGGAGCAGGAAGAACTTCGCCGGTCGGTCCGGCGCTTCCTCGAGGACAAGTCACCGTCCACCGAAGTCCGCCGCCTCATGGAGACCGACGACGGTTACGACCCCGCGGTGTGGACGCAGATGGCCGAGCAGCTCGGCCTCCAGGGCCTCGCCATTCCCGAGGAGTACGGCGGGTCGGGCTTCAGCTATGTCGAGCTGGTCGTGGTGCTCGAGGAGATGGGCCGGTCGCTCCTGTGCGCGCCCTACTTCTCGACCGTCGCCCTCGCCGCCAACGCGCTGCTGACCTCGGGTGACGACAGCGCCAAGAAGGAGCTGTTGCCCGGGATCGCCAGCGGCGAGACCATCGCCACCCTCGCCATCACCGAGGACAACGGCCGCTGGGACCTCGACGGCGTCCAGCTGGCGGCGACCAAGAGCGGTGACGGCTACGGGCTCAGCGGCCACAAGATGTTCGTGATCGACGGCTCGACCGCCGGGATCATCATCGTCAGCGGTCGCACCGACAAGGGCATCTCGTTGTTCGCCGTGGAGGGCGACGCGTCCGGGCTGACCCGCACGTCGCTCAACACGATGGACCAGACGCGCAAGCAGGCGCGCCTCGAGTTCAGCAACACGCCGGCCCGCCTCATCGGCGAAGACGGCGGTGCGGCCGCCGGCCTGGGCAAGACCCTCGACCTGGCTGCGGTGGCCCTGGCCGCCGAGCAGGTAGGCGGCGCCCAGATGTGCCTCGACATGGCCGTCGAGTACGCCAAGGTCCGCGTGCAGTTCGGTCGTCCGATCGGCAGCTTCCAGGCGATCAAGCACAAGTGCGCCGACATGCTGCTCGAGGTCGAGTCGGCCAAGTCGGCCGCGTACTACGCGGGCTGGGCCGCCGCCGAGGACAACGACGAGCTTCCGGTCGTCGCCTCGCTGGCCAAGGCCTACTGCTCCGACGCCTACTTCCACGCCGCGGCCGAGAACATCCAGATCCACGGCGGCATCGGCTTCACGTGGGAGCACGACGCCCACCTGTACTTCAAGCGGGCCAAGTCCTCCGAGCTGCTGCTGGGCGACCCGACGTATCACCGCGAACTGCTCGCCCAGCGCATCGGCATCTAGCGCGCGTCGCGGTGATCGAGACCGAGGGTCTCACCCATATCCACCTCGTTGTGCAGGACATGGCGCGATCACTGCGGTTCTATCAAGACGTGTTCGGGATGAACGAGCTCTTCCGCGAGGGCGATGACCTTGTCTTCCTCAACACACCCGGCTCGAGCGACACCATCACGCTCAACGCGAGCGGCGATCCGGCCACCGCGGGCACGAGCGGCGGCGTCGAGCACTTCGGGTTCCGATTGCGGGAAGGCGCCGACCTCGACGACGCGATCAAGCAGATCGAAGCGGCCGGTGGCTCGCTCGTGCGGCGGGGCGAGCACGCCCCGGGTATCGCGTTCGCCTATGTCCGCGATCCCGACGGGTACGAAATCGAGCTGTGATGGCCAAGCTCACTGAACTGCGGCCGATGTTGATCGCCAACGACCTCACCGAGACCATCGGCTTCTACACGAGCCGGCTCGGCTTCGAGTGCACGGGTATGTGGACGCCCCCCGACCACGAGGACGGCGTACCGGTGTGGTGTCAGGTCGTGCGCGACGGCGTGGCGTTGATGTTCAACAAGGGCGATCCGGAACCGCACGAGCACGAGAACGCACCGGGCCTGATCCATGCCGACGTTCCGGAGATGTCGGGTTCGATCTACATCAACGTCGACGACGTGGACGCGCTGTTCGCCGAGTTGCAGCCGACGGTGGAGACGTTCGAGTGGGAGCCGGCGACGTTCCCGCACGGCATGCGCGAGTTCGCGCTCCGCGACTGCAACGGCTACTTGCTTGTGTTCGGCGCTGACGCCGGATAGCTAACCCGCCTCGGCGGCGGCCTTGATGCGCTTGAGCGTCGCTTCCATGCCGGCGCGGTTGTGGTCCTCGCGATCGCCGACACCGGAAACGATCGTGCCGAGAAACTTGATCGTGCCGCCTCGCTTGTCCTCGAACGTCTCCGTGACCGTGACCCCGCCGGCGTCCGGCTCGAGGCGATAGCTCCAGCGGGCGACGGGCAGGCCGAACACTGACGTGATGTCGAACGACAGCTCCTCGCCCGGCGACGCGGCGACGACCGTGCCCTTCGTGCTCCACCGGCGCCACCCGATGCGGTTGCGGCCCTTGAATTTCACGCCCGGCGCTGCCGCGGTAGCGCCGCCGAGCCAGTCGCAGCGCTGACACTCCGGGCTCCACTTGCCCATGCTCGGCAGATCAGCGACCAGGTCGTAAATCGCTTCGGGGGCGGCGGCGATGTGGATGGACACTTCGGTCGGTTCCATCGGCGCATCTTTGTCGAGAGGTCTACTGTCGGCCACATGGCCCGCTTCGGTTTGCAACTGCCCAACTTCACCCTCGGCGTCCCCGACGACCAGCTGTTCGACAAAGTGGTCGAGTTCGCGACGGCGGCCGAGGACGTCGGCTTCTCCTCGGTCTGGGTGATGGACCACTTTTACCAACTGCCCGCACTCGGCGGCGGCGACCAGCCGATGCTCGAGGCCTACACCCTGCTCGGCGGTCTGGCGGCCCGGACGTCGAAGGTGCAGCTCGGCACGCTCGTCACCGGCGTCACGTACCGGAACCCGGCGATGCTCGCCAAGATCATCACGACGCTCGACGTCATCTCGAAGGGCCGCGCCATCCTCGGCATCGGCGCCGCGTGGCACGACATCGAGCACGAGGGACTCGGCTTCGACTTCCCGCCGGTCAAGGAGCGCATGGATCGCCTCGAAGAGGCGTTGCAGGTCTGCCGGGCGATGTTCCGCGACGACCACGCCAGCTTCGAAGGCCGCTACTACAACATCAAGGACGCCCGCACGTTGCCGCGTCCGATCCAGGCCGGCGGTCCCAAGATCATGGTCGGCGGCGGCGGCGAGAAGCGCACGCTCAAGCTCGTCGCCCAATATGCCGACCAGTGCAACGTCACCGGTGACGCCGACATGATCCGTCACAAGATCAAGGTCATCCACGATCACTGCGCGTCCGTCGGGCGCGACCCGTCGGAGATCGAGATCACGCGCATGGCGACGCTGGTGTTCACGTCGTCGGCCGAGGAGACCGCGCAGATGCGCGAGTTCCTCGCCAACGCCGCGGGTGAGGAGGCGGCGCGTACGTTCAACGTCGGCTCCGAGCAGGAGATCGTCGATCAGATCGCCGAATTGCTCGAAGCCGGCGTCGACGAGGCGATCTTCAACATGCCGCTGAGTCCCGTCGAGGACATTCGCCGGGCCGGCGAGCTGCTGACGAAGTCGTTCAGCTAGTCCATGACCGACGTCGAGGTCGCGTACAACCCGTTCGATCCAGGGTTCATGGCCGACCCCTACCGGCAGTACGCCGAGCTTCGTGTCCACGACCCGGTGCACGAGACGCCGTTCGGCGTGTGGGCCTTGTTCCGGTACGACGATGTCCTCCGGTTCCTGCGCGACCCCGAGCTCAGCGTCGAGGACGAGAACCAAGCCGAATCACCGATCACGGCGATGCGCGACGCCGCGTTCGCCGATCAGGAGCGCCGCGCCCGCATGGCCATGCTCGATCGCGACCCGCCCGACCACACGCGATTGCGCAAGCTGGTCTCCAAAGCGTTCACGCCGCGACGCATCGAAGAGTTGCGCCCGCGTGTGCAGGTCCTCGTCGATACCGCGCTCGATCGCGCTGAGGCCGCCGGCTCGCTCGACGTGATCCCCGATCTGGCGTTCCCCTTACCGTTCGCGGTCATCTCGGAGATGTTGGGCATGCCCGACCACCTGGGCGACCCGCTACAGCTGCGGGAGTGGTCGAGCGTGATCGTGCGGGCCCTCGAGCCGCCGTCGGACTTCGACCTGCTGCGTCGGATCGCCGAGGCGAACGAGCACATGGAGGCGTTCCTGCTCGACGTCATTCGGTGGAAGCGCGACCACCTGGCCGACGACCTGCTCTCCGCGCTGATCGTGGCCGAGGAGGAGGGGGACACCCTGAACGATGACGAGCTGCTCGCCCAGGTCGCGTTGCTCTTCATCGCCGGCCACGAGACGACCGTGAACCTGATCGGGAACGGGACCCTCGCCCTCCTGCGCAACGCTGATCAGCGCGAGCGCTTGGTTGGCGACACCGCCCTCGACGCACCGGCCGTCGAAGAGTTGCTGCGGTTCGATCCGCCGGTACAGATGACGCGCCGCATCACGCTGACCGACATCGAGATGGGCGGCAAGACGATCCCGAAGGGGACGTTCGTCATGTGCTCGCTGGCGTCGGCCAACCGCGACGAGGCCCATTTCGGTCCCGACGCCGGTGCGCTCGACCTCGGCCGTGACGATGCGCGAGAACACCTGGCGTTCGGCGGCGGCGCGCACTACTGCCTGGGCGCCGCGCTGGCCCGGCTCGAAGCGAGTGTCGCGGTGCCGACGTTGGTGAGGCGGTTCCCGGAACTAGCGCTGGCGGGGGAGCCCGTCTACAACGGCCGCATCAACCTGCGCGGCCTTGATCACCTGCCGGTGAGTCTCTAGGGCTGGCGCCCGAGGAACGCGGCGAGCTGGTCGTACGCCGGCGCGCTGGCGCTGCACTCGTTGGCGGGACCCCACACGCCGGGCTGACGGACGAGCTCCTCGGGGAACTGCTTGGCCATCTCGATGCCCGTCTCGGCGAGGGCGGCGTCCATCGCCGCGGTCTGGCCGGTTGCCCGAGCCAGGTCCCAGCCGTGCTGAAGGGCCTCCAAAGTGGCCACGCTGAGTGCCACTGCGCCCGGGACCGTGCCGAACGGCATGGCGACGGCCTCGTTCAGTACCGCCGGTGTCGCCGCCGCTTTGGCCGCCGCCGCGGCCGTGTTGAACGCGGCCGTCGGGTCGTCGCCAATCAGGTCCTGGGTGAACAGCGACAGGTCGGTTTGCCCGGTGGTGATGCCGGTGGTCAGCGCCGTGATCGCGCCGGTTAGATGATTGAGGAGGGCGCGGACGTCGAACTCGCTGCACGGCGTCTGATCGCCCAGCTGCTCGGGCGTGACGGCGCTGACGATGGCGCTGGTCTGGTCGAGTGACTGGTTAAGGGCGGCGATCGGGTCCATGGCGACCGGTCTAGCGCGATGATCTGCCGTATGCAGACGCGTGTGAGCGAGATGCTCGGGGTCGAATTCCCGATCCTCGCCTTCAGTCATTGCCGTGACGTGGTGGCCGCGGTCACCAACGCTGGCGCCTTCGGCGTTCTCGGCGCGGTGGCCCACAGTCCCGAGCAGCTCGAGATCGACCTCAAGTGGATCGAGGAGGAGACGCACGGCAAGCCGTACGGCGTTGACCTGCTCCTGCCGCCCAAGTACGTAGGTGCCGACGAGGGCGGGCTCGACCGCGAGACCATCACCCAGCTGCTCCCTGCCGCGCAGCAGGAGTTCGTCGACGACATTCTCGCCCGGTACCAAGTGCCGGAGCTCGACGACGACACGCAACGCATCGTGCGGGGCGGCGTCGGCATGGGCGGTATCCGCGTATCGCCCAAGGGGTACGAGCCACTTCTCGACGTGTCCTTCGCCCACAACATCCGCCTCATCGCCAGCGCCCTGGGCCCGCCGCCCCCCGATCTCGTCGAGCGGGCGCATGCGAGTGACGTCGTGGTCGCCGCCCTCGCGGGTACGCGCGTGCACGCCGAGCGCCACAACGCGGCGGGGGTCGACCTCATCGTCGCTCAAGGCACCGAGGCCGGCGGCCACACCGGTGAGATCTCGACCATGGTGCTCGTGCCGGAAATCGTGAAGGCGGTCTCGCCCACGCCGGTGTTGGCGGCGGGCGGCATCGGCAGCGGGCGCCAGGTCGCCGCCGCCTTCGCCCTGGGCGCCGAGGGCGTGTGGTGCGGCTCGATCTGGCTGACGACGCAAGAAGCGGAGACCCACCCCGTCGTGAAGGAGAAGTTCCTCGCCGCTACGTCGAAGGACACGGTGCGGTCGCGGTCGCTGACCGGAAAGCCGGCGCGCATGTTGCGCAGCGCGTGGACCGATGAGTGGGAGAGCGCCGACGCGCCGCCGACCCTCGGCATGCCGCTACAGAGCGCGCTGGTCGCCGAGGCGCAGCTGCGCATCAACCGCTCGTCGAACACCAAGGGCTCCGGCGCCGAGAACCTGGCGAACTACTTCGTCGGCCAGGTCGTCGGTCAGATGGACAAGGTCAAGCCCGCGCGCCAGGTCGTCCTCGACATGGTCACCGAATACGCCGACGTCCTCGACGAGTTCGCCAAACAAGCCTCCGGCTAGGCGACCGTTGCGCGATTTGTGTCGTCATCACGACCGAAATCGCGCATCGGTGAGGGTGGCGAAGACCCACCGGATTACGGCGTCGTGACTCGCCGCCGAGGTCGCATCCAAGATTCGCCAGCCGGCGGCAACTAGCCGGTTCCGCCTGGCGGCGTCGCGATCGAAGGCAGACCGGGTCGCGCCGTGATCGCGCCACCCGGCGTACTCAAGGCCCACCATCTCCGACGGCCAGGCGAAGTCGAGGAAGTAGTCGTGCCCGTCAACCGGGACGTATTGCTGGGTCACGAACGCCGGCACGCCTGCCGCGACCAGGGCCGCGCCAAGGTCACGCGCGGCGGGACTGTCGTCGTGACCACGAACACTCAACGCACGCTCGCAAAAGGCCTGAAGCGCCGGCGTCCCGCGTTGACGGCAGCCGGTCACCTCGAGGCAGCGCAGAATCGCGGCCGGCCCCGTCACCCGCCGTTTGAAGAGATCGTCGGCGACCCGTTCGGCGAGATAGCCGGCTCCCTCTTGGGCAAGCTGTACGACGAGCAGCGGCCCGTTCACCACAGGAATGGCGTGTCGGCGCGTCGTCCAGCTGGACGCGTCGAGGTGTGAGCGCCGCACGCGCACGTGTCGGATACGGCGCGCTGGCGCGCAGAACACCGTGAGTTCCGGAGGGGCCTCGGCGATGTCAGGCGAGTTCCATAGCCATCCGGCCGAGAAACCAGAGGCCGCGCTCGCTGGGCCGCCGAGGAGGGCCGCCGCCATGTGAGGTTGGAACGGTGTCCGGGGCGCGCCGGCGACGATATACACGCCGCGCCAGTTTTCGTAACGAAGGAGCCACTCGTCCTTGAGCGCCCAGCGGAGCGCCGACACGGAGCCGGTGGCGGTGACGAACTGGTCGGTGGTGATCAGCGAGTGCTGAACCTCCGTGATTCGGTCGATGTGGCTGCGGTCCACCGCCGGAGGGTGCCAGCGACCGTGACGCAACGCCATATCCAATCCGACCGTTGCGCGATTTGTGTCGTCATCACGACCGAAATCGCGCAACGGTGGGGGAGGGTCAGCGGCGGAGGAGCCAGCTGAGGTTGTCGGCGAAGAGGCCGGGCGCGGTGTCGGGGGTGAGGTTGGCCTGCGCGTAGTCGGTCACTGGCGTGGCGGTGCCTTCGCTGTGCGGGAAGTCGGAGCAGGCCATGAACATGTCGCCGCATCCGGGTGTGAGCATCTGTGGTTGCTCGTAGGCGAAGGCGGCAACACGGACGTGGCGCTTCACGTACGCGCTCGGCGGCATCGGCAGGTCGACGATGGACTCGCCGTGCAGCTTGCGGTGGAAGCGGTAGCCGCCGTCGAGGTATTGCAGGAACAGCGGCAACCACACCGCGGACAGCTCGAAGGCGCCGAGCCGGAGGTCGGGATGGCGTTCGAACACGCCGTTCAGCGTGAGGTCGGCGATCGCCAGCGCCGCGCCGCTCCAGAGGAACACCGAGCCCATGACGGAGTTGCCAGGGTGCGGCTCACTGGCGAGCCAGGCGTCGTCGAACGCAGGGGTGACGTTGGCGACGTGAAACGACGGCGTGATCCCGTGTTCGATGAACGCAGCCCAGATCGCGTCGTGATCGGGATGCGACAGCCGGCGTCCGTTGACCAGGCCCGGGGAGATCATCGCCAGTCGAATACCGGCGGCCTCGAGCTCAGCGAGCTGACCGCGGAGCCAGTCGGCGTCGCGCAACGTGAGGTGGGCGACCGGGTGCAGTCGCGGGCCGGCGAGCTGGGCGGCCCAGCGGTTCCACGCGGCCATGTTCGCCCGAGTCGCGTCGAGGTCGTTCTCGAGCACCCGCTCCCACGAAAGTCCGAAGTTCGGGAACAGCACCGCCTCGTCGACGCCCAGCGCGCCGAGGGCGTCGACGCGCGCGTCCGGATCCCACATCACGGGTGTGAGCTCGTCGTCGTACCGCGCCTCGGGCGACTCGCCACGCAAGGCGCGCTGCAAACGACGGCCGACCCGGTCGACGTCGCCCGGCGTGGTGACGTCGGCCAGCACGATGCGCTCGCCGTTCCACGTGAGCCACGCGTTGCCGAGCTCGTCGTCCTCGATTGCCAGCGCACGCGCCCGCTCGCCGGCCGGCATGTGGTCGGCCCACATCGTCCTCGGCTCGAGGATGTGCTGGTCGGCGTCGATGACGGTCAAGGCGCCGGCTTGATGTTGGCGTTGTGGCTGAAGAGATTGTCCGGGTCGTACTCGCGCTTGATCTGCGCCAGCCGGTCGTACTTCTTGGCGCCGTAAGAGGCGCGGACGCGCTCCTCGTCGGCGTCGGCCAGGAAGTTGACGTAGCCGCCGGAGTCTCGGGCATTAGGCCGCAGCTCGTCCCACAGCGCGCGGACCCATGTCCGCTCGACATCGAGCACGTCGGGGGCCATCGCCCCCGCTGACATGTTGAAGACCCAACCCGCATCGCGGCCGCCGCCGAACGCGGTGGCGTCCTCCGGCGTGTCGTGGAAGGCCCCGTCGAGGGGGAACACGGGGCAGAACGTCATGGGCGAGGTGACCTTCGGCATGGCGGCAACGAACGAGTCGACGACCGCGTCATCGAGGTTCTGCAGGTACAGCGCCTTCTCGTACGCGAGCAGCCCCCATGGCGCGCTTTCGTTGAACATCTTCTGCAGCTCGGTGTACGGGATGGGCGTGACTAGCTCCCACGCCGGCTCCACCGCGTCGCGAATGGGCGCCACTACGCGTGCGTGGTCCTCGGCCGATCCCCAGCCGCCGATGGCCAGCGCGAAACCAGGCGTGAAGTGATACTGCTCGGGGACGAACGGCATCGGTGGCGCGCTGAGGCCCGCGATCAGCGCGCCCATCCCGTCGGGCAGCGCCTTCACGAACTCGCGGGCGAAGCGCAGCGCTTCGGCGCCGTGCTCGGGCGTCCAGAAGAACATGCCGAGGTTGGCCAACGGGTTGTGGTCGTAGAGGCGGAACTCGAAGGACGTCACCACGCCGAAGTTCCCGCCGCCGCCGCGCAGCGCCCAGAACAGGTCGCCGTTCTCGTCGTCGGACGCCCGCAGGATGCGCCCGTCGGCGGTGACCACCTCGGCGGCGGTGAGGTTGTCGCAGCTCAGCCCGCACTTACGCGTGAGCCAGCCCATACCGCCGCCCAGCGTCAGCCCGCCGACGCCGGTGTGGCTGATGAAACCGCCCGTAACGGCGAGGGCGTGTTGCGCGGTGGCGCCGTCGAGGTCGGCCCACGTCGCGCCGCCGGCCGCGATTGCTCGCTTGGTCGCCGGGTCGACCGACACGCCCTGCATCCCACTGAGGTCGAGCATGACTGCGCCATCGGCGATGGCGTGACCGGCGTAGCTGTGGCCGCCACCCCGAACCGTCAGGTCCAGGCCGCCATCGCGCGCGTAGCGGATGACGGCGGCGACATCGGCCGCCGTCGAGCAGCGGGCCACGAGGGCAGGTTTGCGGTCGATGTCGCCGTTCCACACCGACCGGGCCGATTCGTACTCGTTGTTGTCGGGCTCGATCAGTAGGCCGTCGAATCCGGTAATCGCCATCGGCTACTCCTTGAGAAACCCAGCAACGAGTGAGATGAAGTCGTCCAACCGTTCGAGGACGACCATATGCCCGGCGTCGTCGAGAAGCTCGGCGCGGGCGTTCGGGATTGCGGCGACGAAGTCATCGGCATACGACGCGGGGATGAGCTTGTCCTTAGCGCCCCACGCGATCAGGGTCGGGGCCGTCACGCGATGCAGCCGGCGGCGGAGACCCTTGTCAGGGATCGGCCACATGAACTTGCCGACCGCGGTCATGCCCGTGGTCATCTGAAGGAACATCGCCAGCAGCGGGTCGTCGACGCCTTCGATGTCGGTGCGGGCCGGCGGCGGGGGCAGAACAGCCTTGGACGGATCGGCCCACAGCAGGTCCTGGATCTCGAGCGGGAAGGCCGGGAACATGTCGGCCATCGGCTCGTCGTCGCGCCACAAGCCGACGGGCGCGGCCAGCACCAGCCGGCCCACGCGGTGCGGGACATGGGCGGCCAGCTCGGCCGCGATCATCCCGCCGAAGCTGTGGGCGACGACCGACGCGCCGTCGAGGCCCAGGTCGGTGAACAGGTCGTCGTACCAAAGGGCGAGGTCGTGGACGTCGCGGATGTCGTCGATTTCGTCGAGCGAGTCGAAGCCCGGACACACCGGCGCGATGACCTCGTAGCCCTGGTCGGCCAACGCCAGCACGACCGGATCCAGTTCGGTGACGCCGCCGGCGTTGTGCAGCCACACGAGGGGCGGGCCCGAGCCCACCCGGATCACCCGGCCGGCCACCACTTGTCCTCCCAGTCGCCGAAGTGGTCGCGCAGCTTGGGCAACACATCGGCGGCGAACCGCTCGCTGTTGCCCATCGTCGCCTCGCGGCCCATCGAGCCGAACTGCAACAACACCATCAGGTGGCCGACATTGAGGTTGTCGACGATCTCGAGGAGTCGATCGACGACCGTCGACGGGCTCCCGGCGACGACATAACCGCGGTCGACGATGTCCTTCCAGGTCAAGTTCGGATCGCGGATCTGCGCCGCGGCCTGCACCTGACCGATGATCCCGCGCTTCATCGTCTCGAGACTCGTGTATCCCGGCGGGTTGGCGAAGCCCGGGAAGAGGTGGAGGCAGCGGTTGTAGAAGTACAGCGCGTGCTCGGCGTACAGCTCCTCGGCCTGCGCGTCGGAGTCGGCCACGCCGACGAACTGAAGGAAGCCGGCGCGATACGGGTTGCGGTCGACGCCCTTCTGGTCGGCCGTCTCCCAGAACCCGTCCATCACCCGCTTGCCCGACTCGTACCCGAAGTACGAGAGGTACGCGTAGAGGAAGTCGTTGTCGATGCACCACTCCCATGTCTCGACCGACCCACCCCCAGGGATCCACACCGGCGGATACGGCTTCTGGATGGGACGGGGCCACGGGTTGACGTACCGGAGCTGGGTGTACTTACCGTTGAACGCGAACGCCTCCTCGGCCTGCCACGCGCGCAGGATCAGCTCGACGCCCTCGCGGTACTTGTCGCGCAACGTGGCCGGCGTTTCCCCGTAGCAGTACGTCGTGTCCATCGGCGTGCCGACGGGGAACCCGGCGACCAGGCGACCGCCGGACAGCACGTCGAGCATGGCGAATTCCTCGGCGATGCGGGTCGGCGGGTTGTACAGCGCGACCGAGTTGCCCATCACCACGATCTTGGCGTTCTCGGTCTCGCGGGCGAGGATCGACGCCATCAGGTTGGGCGACGGCATCAGGCCGTACGCGTTCTGGTGGTGCTCGTTGACGCAGACGCCGTCGAAACCGAGCGACGCCGCGTGCACGAGCTCGTCGAGGTACTCGTGATACACGCCGTGGCCTCGTACTGGGTCATACAGCGAGGGTGGCGGGTCGACCCAGACCGAGCGGTGCGTTTCGCGGAAGTCGTCGGGCAGATGCGGCCACGGCATGAGGTGGAACCACTCGACCTTCACGGGCCTGAACGCTAGCTAGCCTCGACCCGATGGTTCTGTTCTGGGGCGTCCTCATGATCGCCATCGTGTTCACGGTGGCCGCCGTCGTGATCGGGCGCGAAGCCCGACGCCTCGACGCCGTCCCGCCCAATCCCACGTTCAACATCGACGAGGCAGTGGAGTGGGTCGCCGACCGGCTGCCGTTCGACGTGAGCGCGGTGCTGAGTCACGGCGACGTCCGCCAGATCATCGACTGGAACCTGGAGTACTTCCGGACGCGCGGCGTGAGCGGCAACGGGCATTCGGCCGACGTGGAAGGCCCGGTCGTGGTGGGCGGCGCCGAGACCGTCGACTACGTGCTCCACCGCGCCCGGGCGACGGGGGTCGACTTCACGCCGTCGCAGGTTCACGCCGTCCTCGACGCGCAGATGAGTTATCTGGAGGCCATCGGTGCCGTCGGTCCCGAGGCCCCGGAAGACCTTTAAAACGCGCCCAATTCTCGGTGGCCGTGTGAAAAGATACGGGCACCAGAGAAAGGAGGTGGTCCAACTGACTCATGACTTACGCGGGACCCTGGAGGTGACTGGCCGCTAGACGGCCCGTTGGACCACCTGGCGAAAACCAGCCAGACACCGCTCGATGCGCCGGACGGAAGTTGGTCCCACCCGGAGCTACCTGGCAATCGAGGCCTTTTTCACACGTTGTACGCGAGGGGCGCCCGTTCTGCGGGCGCCCCTCGTGCTGTTTGTAAGCTCACGCGCTTATGAGTCGGCCGGCGCGGTTCGAGACGCATCGATGGTTGGGTGACAAGCGCAGCATGATCGTCCACGACCTCGACAACGTGGCCGACCGCTGTGCGCTCGACGACCTCCTCAAGTCGGAGCGGTTCCTTGCCTTCGGGCCCGACACGCTCCCCGAGGCCCGCAATCGCTGCTTCCACGCCTGCCCGCACTGCGCCGGAGAAACTGCCTCCGATTAGCCCCACCGTGACGCTACGGTGACCTCATGGAGTTGCAACTCGACTCCGACGGCGTGCGGCTGAAGGCGTTCCTGGCCAACCCGCCGGCGGCGGCCAGCCCCTCCCGGGGATTGGTGTTGTGTCACGGCCGTCCCCCGGAGGCATCGTCACCCGTATCCGATGCGTCCTTCAACGAACTGGCCACGTCGCTCGCGGCGGCCAGCGGGTGGACGGTTCTCACCTTCGAGTTCCGCGTGACGGCCAAGGGCGGCGGCGCGCTCACGATGCGGGACTGGCTCGGTGATCTGCGCATCGCGTTCGAGCATCTGGCGGCGCGCGACGGCATCGCCGGCGTGTGGCTCGCCGGCTTCAGTGTCGGCGGCGCGCTGGCGTTGTGTCTTGCTGGTGCCGACGAGCACGTGCGCGGCGTGGCGTCGTTCGGCGCGCCGGCCGAGTTCGACGATTGGTCGACGACCCCGGGCGCACTGTGGCCGTTGCAGTCGATCAGCAAGGTTCCGCCCCGGCCCGTCCTGCTGGTGCACGGTGACGCCGACGAGCTGGTGCCGGTGGCCGACGCCCGCGCTCTCGCCGATGCGGCGGGCGGCGAGGTCGAGTTGCGGATCCTCGCCGGCGGCGGCCACGCCCTTCGCTATGACCCGCGGGCGACCGCGGTGCTCGAGGGCTGGCTCGACCGTCAGCCCGGCTGACCGGCGGCGGCGTCGATCGCGTCGCCTAGGCGGGCGGCGGCGGCGCGGGGGTCGTCGCTGTCGGTCAGGTAGCGCACGACGACAAATCGCGACGCGCCGGCGGCGGCCAGTCCGGGAATCGTTTCCGGCGTGACACCCCCGGTCACGTAGAACGGGTGGCGCGACGCGCCGGCCGCGTACGTCACGTACTCGAGGCCGGTGCCGGGCCGCCCCGGCTTGGTCGGTGTCGGCGCCACCGGTCCGGCCGACACGTAGTCGACGGGTGCGTCGGCGCTGGCGTCGAGTTCGGCATGGGCGTGGGTCGACAGCCCGACGATCATGTCGTCGCCGACGATGCGCCGCGCCAGTTCCGGAGAGGCGTCGTCCTGGCCGACGTGCACGCCGTCGGCCCCGGCGTCGATCGCCAGATCGGGCCGATCATTGAGGATGAACGGGACACCGTGGTCGCGACACACCGCGGCGAGCAATCGCGCCCGTTCGACGAGCGGCCGCGCGTCGAGGTGCTTCTCGCGGAGCTGCACGACGTCGACGCCGCCGGCAATGCACGCGGCGACGAACTCGGCGAGGTCGGGACGGTCGGGCGTGCACAGGTACAGCCGCCCCGCGATTGCGGGCATCGACCGAAGGTATCCGGTAGGGCTGCCGATAGAGAGCCGTGGCGTCGGTCGTGGAGCTCGCGGGCGTCCGGCTGGCGTTTGGGCGCTCGGTCGCGCTCGATGGCCTTGACCTCGACGCGCCGGCCGGCGAAGTCACCGTGCTCCTGGGGCCCAACGGCGCCGGCAAGACCACGGCCATTCGCGTCATCACCGGCGCGCTGCGACCCGACGCGGGCACCGTTCGCGTGTTCGGGCTGACCGTTGACGGTCCCGACGGCGAGGAAGTCCGCCGCCGCTGCGGGGTCGTGGCGGCCAAGCCCGCGCTGTACGACCGGTTGTCGGGCTACGACAACCTCGCGTACTCCGCCGCGCTCTACGACGCGCCGGCCAACCGCATCGCCGACGCCGCCGCCCGTTTCGGTATCGAGCACGCGCTCGACCTACGCGTCGGCGGTTACTCGACCGGTATGAAGACCCGCCTGGCGCTGGCCCGGGCCATCCTCCACGACCCTGATCTCCTCTTGCTCGACGAGCCGACGTCTGGTCTCGATCCCGAGTCGGCCGACGCCGTGCTGGCACTGATCGACGAACTGGCGGCGTCGGGCAAAGCGGTCGTGATGTGCACGCACTTGCTGCCCGAAGCCGAGGGCCTGGCCGACCGCGTCGTGATGATCGAGGCGGGCCGGGCGCTGGCCGCCGGCGCGCCGCACGAACTGGCGGCGCGCTACTGGCCCAACCCGCGCGTCGACCTGCGAGTCGGCGAGGGCGCGGTCCGCGTCGACCTCGATGACATCGATGAAGTCGGGGCGGTGGTCGCCTTGCTGGCCGGCGCCGGCGTCGAGGTGAACTCGGTGGTCCCGTACCGGCCGTCGCTGGCCGAGCTGTATCGGCGCGTGCGGAGCGAACGATGAACTGGCATCGGATTCGCACGATCGCCGTCGCCGATCTGCGCCAGCTGTGGCAAAGCCCGGACTTCTGGGTGCCGATGCTCGTCCTGGCCGCGCTGTTCTTTGTGCTGATCCCGCTGAACCTGCTGTGGGTCATCACGCGCATCGGCAGCGTCGAGGTCGCCCAGCGACTCAGCACCGTGCTCGACGTGCTGCCCGACACCGCGCTGCAACCGGTGCGCGATGCGGCGCCGTCGACCCAGACCGCGTACGCGCTCGCGGTGTACTTGTTCGCGCCGCTCGCCGTCATCGTGCCGATGACGATCTCGACCGCGGTCGGCGCCGCGTCGGTGGTCGGCGAGCGCGAGAAGGGGACCGGTGAGTTCCTCGCCCACTCGCCGGCGTCCGAGCGCGAGATCTACATGGGCAAGGTGATCGCCAGCTTGCTGCCGGGCTACCTGACCGCGCTGGCCGGTTTCGCCGCGTACTCGATCATGGTGAACCTCGTCGTCGGGCCCAAGGTCGGCGGGTGGTTCTTCCCGACGCGCAGTTGGTGGGTGCTGATGCTGTGGGTGATCCCGCCGTTTCTCGCGCTGACGTTGTCGGTTGTGCTGCGACTGTCGGCGCGCGTCCGCAGCGCGGCGGCCGCCCAACAGGCGTCGGGCCTCGTCACCTTGCCGCTGATCATCCTGTCGTTCGGGCAGTCGAGCGGCGCGCTGCTCGGCCGTGG
>DASRJI010000030.1:0-9407 GCA_035649535.1 Acidimicrobiales bacterium
GACGACGGCCCCCCGGTCGGCCTCCACCACCCCGGCGATGGCGTGGAGGAGCGTCGACTTGCCGGCGCCGTTGGTGCCGAGCAGGGCGATGATTTCGCCTTCCTTCAGCTCGAAGTTGACGCCGAACAGGACCTGCACCGGCCCGTAGCTCACGTCGAGATCGCGGACGACGAGGATCGACGACCCAGTCGCGGCCTCGCGCGCGCTCCGCACATCCGCCGCCGTGTTGAGGATCGACAGCGCGCGGTTCGTGTCGCCCTCGACGAACTTGTGACCCGATCGCAGCACCAGGCCACCGATCACCCAGAACGGCATGAGCGCGGCGATCCCCGATCGAATGCCGTGCGCGTCCGAGATGGCGGCCACGCCGGTACCGAGGAACAGCACCCAGAGGCCGACGACGATGAACAGCGATCCGAACCCGTACGAGAGTGACCGCACGCGCGCCGGCGATACGAACGCCTGGGTGGTGAGGAACGCCGGCGTGAACATCCCGCCGATGAACGTGGTGAGCAACGCCAGCGGCACGGCCAACCACAGCGTCGGTGCGATCGCGAACAGGAGGAGGAGCGGGCCGACGGCGACGAGGATCCATCCCGCCCGCTTGAGCGGCTCGCCGATGCCCTTGGCCAGCCAGGCGATCGTCCAACGGCTCGCCAGCTGCACACCGAGGAACGCGGTCAGCGCGCCGGCCGAGCCCAGCGCACCCCGTGCGAGGGGGCTGAGGTGGAACTCGCGGTCGTAGTAGAGCGGGATCTGGAACGCGAGCGGCACGATGCCCGCGCCGATGAAGAGCCACGCCGCGTATTGGCGCCGCAACGTGCGCACCGAGAAGAGCATGCGCACCCCGCGCCCGAACGGCACCGGCGGTTCGGCGTCGGCCAGTTCGGCGGCCGATGCGTTGTCGGTCGCGCCGCGGATCGGATTCGGCAGCTGCCGCGCCTTGACCGCCATGTACAGGATCGGCGCAATCAGAATGAGGAACGCGGCGCGCCAGCTGAAGAGCACGGCCATCACCCCGGCCAACGCCGGCCCGACGACGGCGGCGAACCGCTGACCATTGGAGTGCAGGCCGAAGACGCGAGGTCGTCTCTCGGGCGGGTAGTAGTCGGCGAGCAGCGACTGGTGAATGGGGCCATTCATCAACAGCCCCACGCCGTTGCCCATGCGGAACAACACGAGGAGTCCCACCGTTGTCGCCAGGCCGGTCATGAACGAGAACACGCCCGCCAGCACCGCGCCGAGGACGACGAGCTTCGTTCGCGGCAGCCGGTCGCCGTAATAACCGACTGGGATGGCAAGGAGCAGCACAACCGAGAGGTTCACGATGACGACGGCGGCGAACTCGTTGTCGGTGAGGTCGAACGCCTTCTTGATCTCCGGGACGAGCACGGCGAAGGCCGCGGTGTCGAACTCGTCGAAGAAGTGGAGGAAGAACAAGACGAGGAGCGGGAACGTGAAGTCGGTGCCGACGACGTCGGCGAAGTAGGCGCGGACCCGCGCCACCGGACTCGCGAACAGGTTCATGACGCGGCTCCCGATGTGGCCAGATCATGCGCCACTGGCAAGGCGGCGTCCTCTTGGCGCTTGTCGGCCAGCAGGCTCGGGACGACGATCCCCCGCCGCGCCGCCACCCATCGCAGGAACGCGTCGCGCATGTTGTAGAAGAGCTGGCCCAGTCCTCCCGGCAGGAACAGCAACAACACCAACAGCCCCAAGCCGGTGACGAGCAGCTGGAAGCGGGCGGGCAAGAAGTACTGCGTGCCGCGGATGTAGATGGCGCCGAGCAGCGCACCGTTCATCGAGCCCATGCCGCCGATGACGACCATGGAGAACATCAGGATCGAGGTCTCCGGCGGGAAGAGGTCGGCTCGCAGATGCAGCTGGTGATAGCCGTACAGCGCGCCGCTGAGCGCGGCGAGGAAGCCCGACACGGCGAAGGCCGACAACTTGCTGCGCGTCACCGAAACTCCAAGTGACTGCGCTTGCCGCTCGTTGTCGCGCACGCCGATGAGGACGCGGCCGGCCCGCGTCCGCCGCAAGTTGCGGCCGGCCCACAGCGTCAACAACAACGCGGCGAAGCACACGAAGTAGAAGCGCCGTTCCTCGGCTAGGTCGATGACGCCGAACAACATCGGCCGCGGAATGCTCGTCTTGGTTGGCACCAGGATCCCGAAGTCGCTGAACATCCACTGCCCGGCGGCCACCGCGAATGCCAGCGTCGTGACGCCGAGGAACAACCCGCGTATGCGGAGCGCGGGCAGTCCGATCGCCACCGCGACCACGGCCCCGACGAGGCCGGCGATCAGCAATATGAGGAAGAAGTCCAGGGGATTGTCGGCCTGGGCCAGACGTTGGGCCACGAGCCCGCCCACGCCCACCAACGCCCACTGGCCGAGCGACACGTTTCCGGCCCACCCGGTGAGGATCACCAGCGATATGCCCACCATGCCGTAGAGCATGATCACCGAGACCTGGGCGGTCTGGCCGGTGTCCAGGAGCGCGGGAAGGATGCACAGCGTCACCAGTCCCAACGCGGCCAGGCCGTAGCGGGCCAGCCGTATCTCGGGCAGGCCCCGGAGCTCGGCGGGAATCGGCCGCACCTCGGCGACCGCCTGCCAGCTCGACGAGCCGCCCTCCAAGCGACCGATGCGCCGGCGCTGCACGAGAAGCGCGATCACGACGACGAAGAGCAACATGCCATCGGTGATGCCGGACTTGCCGGTCGCGAAAAACAGCGTCTGCTGCGCGGTCGTGATGAGAACCGCGGCGCCAAAGGTGATCGGCAGGCTCTCGAAGCGACCGATCGCCGCGGCAGCCAGGGCGCGGACGAGCAGGGTGAAGCCGGCGAGTGCGCCGAACTGGAAGCCCTTGATCGGCGCTTCGAGCACCGCGGTAACGGCCGACAACGCGCCGGCGACGGCCCACACGATCAACGAGACCCGCTTGACCCGCACGCCGAGCAGGCGGGCGCGGTCGTCGTTGTCGGCCGCGGCGCGCGCCGCAAGGCCGTAGCCGGTAGAGCGCAGGAACCACACGAGTGCGGCGATGACGAGGGGCGTGACCACCAGCACGAAAATGTGGTCGCCGCGGAACGTCACACCGCCGAACCGGAACGACACCGACCAGGGCGTGTGAAAGCCGGTGCGCAGTGTCTCGCCGCGGTTGAGCGACTCCGGGATGAGTTCGAGGAAGCCCAGGATCTGGGCCACGCCGATCGTCGCGACCGTGAGTATGAGTCGCGGTGCCTTGGCGAAGCGGCGAATCACCAGCACCTCGATGACCATGCCGAGGAGGACGGCGGTGACGACGCCGGTGAAGATCGAGACGAAGAATGGCCAGTGGAACCGCTGGTAGAGCTCGGCCGCCATCGTCGCCGCGATCGCACCGAGGCTTCCCTGGGCGAAGTTGATGATGCGATTCGTGCGGTAGACCAGCACGAGGCCCATGGCGAGGAGGCCGTTGAGCGCGCCGAGGACGAGGCCCTGCAAAAAGATCCCGTTGGGCACGACGCTGTTCATGCCGACGCCGGTCACGAGGTAGCCGGCGATGCCCTTGCCGGCGAGGACGATGGCAAAGAACCCGACGAGGAACGCGGCCGGTGCCACGAGTATGCGACGGCTCATGGTGCCATCCTCCCCAGTCGGCCGGCCCTGCGGACCGAGTGCTTAGCAGGTCACTGACCAGCGCGTGGCGAAGCAGTGTGTCTACGATCGCGAAAACTTCGCCGCTACCAGCTGGGGGCTGTTCATGCGAAAAACGCTGCTTCGCAGCATTGTGCTTCTCGTCGCGCTGGCGCTGGTAGCCGCCGCCTGTTCGAAACCGGCGACGCAAAAGGCCACGGGCAAGAACGCCAGCACAGGCAACGACGTCACCGACCTCGTCACGCCGACGTCGGAAGCGACGTCCACGACGGCGACGACCGCGCCGGCCAAGAAGGGGGCGGCCGGCACCGCCACCACGTCCCGGCCCGGTTTCGACGACGCGCAGGCGCGCGCCGTCGGCGCCAAGATCAAGCCGCAGTCCACCCAACGCCGCAAGCCGTACTACTCCGGCGTCGGCGAGGACACGATCAAGGTCGTATGGACGAGCGACGAGCAGAACTGCGGCGTGAACGTGGTCAGCGCGCTCACCGCGGCGGGCGGCGCCCTGCCGACGACGGGCCGCTACTACCGCGCCGCGCCCACCACGCAGGACAAGGTCAAGGCCGAGAATCACGAAGCGGTCGACATGCTGTTCAACTACTTCAACGCCCACGCGTTCGACGCCGCTGAGTACGTGCCGCAGGTACGCGGGCTCATGGGCAACGACCCGAAGAACCAGTACTACGGCCGCCATCTCGTCCCGCAGAACGTCGACGGCGGCTCGTTCCAGTGCCCGGAGAAGACGAGCGCCGCGTCCAAACAGATCGCCAACGACATCCGGCCATTCGCGGTGTTCACCAACTTCGACGGTTCGCAATACAACATGGCCGCCGGCCTCAACGGCGCGGCGCCCGCCGACCGCCGGCCGATGCACTTCGGGTCGCTCTGGCTGTCAGATAACGACTACGGGAAGTGCAAGGCCGACTACACCGGGTGCAGCGGCCTCGCACCCTTCGCGTGGACGAGCTTCGCGACCGGCACCACGATCGTGAATCACTACGCCGGCTACGTGTGCGCGCGGCTCGTCGGCGGGAAGGCGACTCGCAGCCCGAACAAGACCACCGCCGCCCGCCAGCGGGTGTTCGGCTTCGTTCATCCCAACGGGAGCAAGACGCCGGAGGCCAAGCGACTGGCCGACGAGTTCAAGGCCGCGCTGCGGCGCGACTGTGGGCGCGACATCATCGCCAAGGAAGTCGAGTACTCGACCGACTTGTCCGCCGCGCAGACCGACGCCACCAACATGATCGTGCAGCTCCAATCCGCGAACGTCACGACCGTGCTGATGCTGGCCGATCCGGTGTTCCCGCTGTTCCAGCTGGGCGAGGCCAAGGCCCAGAACTACTTCCCTGAATGGGTGTGGAGCAGCTTTGGCTACACCGACACCTCGACGGTGCAGCGCCTGTACGACGACGACGAGGTCAAGGGGAGCTTCGGCATCACGTCGCTCGGTATCCCGGGTGGGTTCGGCTTCGAAGGCGGCGACCCGTTCGACGTGTACCACGAGACGCACAAAGTGGCGCCCTCGGGACGGCCGTGCGATCCGAGCACCGCCGCGGGCATGGACCACGACGACCACTACTGCAAGGCGCCGGGCGCGATCGTGCTCTGGTACTACACGCTGCTTCCGTCGATCGCGAGCATCATCTTCGCCGGACCTGATCTCACGCCGCGCAATGCCACGGCGGCGCTGCAACAGTTCCCGACGACGCGGTACGGCGGCGACGGACCGACGAGCGATCCGCGACCGGGCCTCGTCGGCGCCGGGTTCAACAAGTTCGGCTTCCTGGTCGACGCCGTCGAGTGGCGCTGGCGCCAGGACTTCACGTCGCCCCAGCCCGAGAACAAGGCGGGCTGGGTCGAGTACCCCGACTGCCAACGGCACTACCTGTCGTGGAAGCCCGAGGCGCTGGCGCCCAACTGGGAGCGCAGCGGCCCGAACTACAACGCGTGGTGCGGGACCAACGGCTACCCGCGACTCAAGTAACCGCTAGAAGTAGATAATCCGCTTGGCGCGTTCGGTGACGGCGTCGATGTCGTCGGTCCACGCGCCGGTGGAGAGGTACTTCCAGCCGCCGTCGGCCGCGATGAACACGACCACGCCCTCGTCGATGTCGGCCGCGCACCGCTGGGCGCCGACCAGGGCGGCGCCGGCCGAGATGCCGGCGAAGATGCCGACGTCCAGCAAGCGACGGGTGCCCTCGATCGAGTCGCGCGGCCCGACGACCTTCTTGCGGTCGAGCAAGTCGACGCCGCCGCCGTCCTCGAAGATCGGCGGGATGTAGCCCTCGTCGAGGCTCTTGAGCCCGTCGACCATCTCGCCGGCCGGCGGCTCGATCGCCCATACCTGCACGGCGGGATTGCGCTCTTTGAGGAAGCGACCGACGCCGAGGAGCGTGCCGCTGGTGCCGAGGCCGGCGACGAAGTGGGTGACCTCGGGGCAGTCCCGCCAGATCTCCGGACCGGTGCCCTCGTAGTGGGCCTTGGGGTTGGCGGCGTTGCCGTACTGGTACGGGTACCACCAGTCGGGGTTCTCGGCGGCCAGGGCCTGGGCGACCTTGACCGCGCCGTTGGAACCTTCGCTGCCGGGCGAGGAGATGATCTCGGCGCCCCAGATCTCGAGGAGCTGGCGTCGCTCCACTGAAACGTTCTCGGGCAGGACGACCTTGAGGTGGTAGCCACGCGCCCGGCACATGAGCGCGAGGCCGATGCCGGTGTTGCCCGACGACGACTCGAGCACGATGGCGCCCGGCGCCAGCACCCCTTCCTTCTCGGCCTCCTCGACCATCGACTTGGCGATGCGGTCCTTCACCGACCCGCCGGGGTTCTGGCCCTCGAGCTTGACGAGGATGCGGACGGCCGGGTTCGGGCTCAGCGCGCTGACGTCGACCATCGGGGTGTTGCCGATCAGGTCGACGACGCTGCTGTAGATCGTCACGGCGCCGGGCTACCCGCCGGCGACGGCAGGCAGGATCGAGATCTCGTCGTGGTCGCCGATCTTGGTTTCGAGCTTGTCGAGGTAGCGCACGTCGTCGTCACCGAGGTACACGTTCACGAACTTGTGGAGCGTGCCGTCCTCGTTCAGAAGTCGATCGTTCAGGCCCGGGAACTTCTTAACCAGGTCCGCGAAGACGTCGCCGATCGTCGCGCCGTCCGCGCTGACCACGGCCTTCCCGTCGGCCAGAGGCCGCAGGATCGTTGGAAGACGAACGTCGACGGACACGCACACTCCTAATTGTTGACCGGAACAGTCTGAATTCTACTTTGACTCAAGAACCACGGGTTCCTCGGTGATGTTCCCAGCGACGATGCGGTACGAGCGGACGACCGGCGCGTCGTCGCGGAGGGACACGAGCACGTAGTGCCACTCGGGGTCCGGTGCCTGGGCGACGTCGGTGGGTGACGGGTACGCGTCGGTGTGGGTGTGCGAGTGGAATACGCCGAGGATGACGAAGCCCCGGCTCTCGGCGTCCCGATCGGCGCGGAGCATGTCCTTGGGGTCGACCGTGTACGTGCGCGACGACGCGTCGATGTTGTTCGCCGGGTAGCAGACGTCGGCTTTGCCGGTGCGCGGGTCGCCACCGAGGAGGCCGCACGCTTCGTCGGGCAGGCCGTCGTAGCAGTGACCGACCATCTCCCGGTACACCTGTGGCGCCAAACGGAGCATCGGGCTCGGAGGGTAGTTGTACTTTGGACGCCCCATGCCGCCCAAGGGCACCACGGTCGTCGCCCAGAACCGGAAGGCGCGCCACGACTTCACGATCCTCGAAACCTTCGAGTGCGGCATCGCGCTCAAGGGCGCGGAGGTCAAGTCGCTGCGCCTCGGCCAGGTACAGCTGCGCGACTCGTTCGCGCGGGTCGACGACGGCGAGCTGTGGCTGCACGGTGTGCACGTCGCGCCGTACGCGTACGCGACCGGCTTCGGCGCCGTCGACCCGGACCGGACGCGCAAGCTGCTCGCCCACCGCCGCGAGATCAACGAGATGGCGGCGCGCACGCAACAGGACTCGCTCACGCTGGTACCGCTGGCGATCTACTTCAAGGACGGCAGGGCCAAGATCGAACTCGGCCTGGCGCGAGGCCGTCACACCTACGACAAGCGCCACGCCATCGCCGAGCGCGACGCCTCCCGCGAAGCCGACCGCGCCATCCGCCACCGCGAACGCGACGGCTAGTCGCGCGACTGCCTCGAGTCTCCGTTCAACATCCAGGGCGTACCGTCGGATTACTCGACGAGAGGGGCCAAGAAATGGCAGAACTCACCGCGCCCGAATCGACCTCGGTCGGCTCGACCCGACTTGGCCGCGACGCTGAGACCACTGTCCAGCAACTCGGGTCGCTTGCGGATCTTGCGGGGACGTGGATCGGCACCCACGGATGGGAGTTGATCGCGGTGCCGAATCTTCCGACCGCCGACTTTCGCCTGATCCTCCGACCCTACGTCGAGACAATCACGTTCACCGCGACCGGCGCGCCGGTCCCAAACCGCGGCGGGACCGCCGGCGACATGTTCATCACCGGGCTCACGTACGCGCTCCGCATCGCCGATCTCGACACCAACGAGCCTCTGCACCTCGAGAACGGGATGTGGCTCGACTTGGGGCCGGAAGGGCAGAACGCGATCACCCGGCTGGCGGCTGTTCCACACGGTGACGTCCTGCTCGCTATCGGCACCGCTACCGAGGCGCCCGGTCCGCCGAATCTTCCAGAGCTCAGTGCGCTACCGATCGGCCTACCGGCGAATGCCGGCTTTGGCTACACCGATCCCTACATCACGAACCCGCCGATAGTGACATCAAACGTCAACGCCGTGTTGGAGCAGGCGATCCAGGGGCTCAACATCGTGCAGACGACGACGCTTTCGGTCGCGACGGAGTCCGGCGGCGGCATCCTCAACATCCCGTTCGTCAACACGAACGCGGCGACGACGAAGTTCTGGTGCACCTACTGGATCGAGACCATCAAGGACGAGACGACCGGCGACGAAGTGATGCAGCTCCAGTACTCGCAGCAGACCAACATCGAGTTCATCGACAACGCGCAGGACCCGGGCACCTTGATCGTCTGGCCGCACACCAACGTGAACACCCTGCGCAAGCAGTAACCGCTCTCGCTCGCTGGAGCAGGCACGTCAACACCCCCTCGGTACCCTCGCTTGTATGCGCGTGTGCGAGGAGTGCGGCCGATCGTTCAAGCCGTCGAGCGGGCTACCTGATGCATCGCGTTCCGGAGCACCCGCGCGTAGCCGGTTCAAGAGCTCCATACGTGTTCGAGCACATCCTCGTCATGGAAGAACTGCTCGGACGGTTCCTCTTGCCCGACGAGACGGTGCACCATCGGAATGGCGTGCGCGATGACAACCGACCCGCGAATCTCGAGCTGTGGGTGAAACCGCAGCCCAGCGGAATCCGCGTCGAGGACGCCATCGCCTGGGCATGGGAAATCCTCAGCCGCTACGAGGGTTTGGAACAGCTCCAACAATGCTCAGACGGGATCGCCTGAGCACTCTTGGAGCTGGCGGGGGTCGAACCCGCGTCCTCCGACGTCAAACCGGACCTTCTCCGAGCGCAGCCGGTGATTTCATCTCGGGCCTCGCCGCCGTCACCGGCGCCAGGGCGAGGCCCCAGTCAACTGAGTTGTCCTTCTCGGTGCGCTGACACAACCGAGGAGTAAGCCCCACTGGATGACGCTCGTACCCGACCCGCAGGGCTGGGGCCGGACGAACGGCTAGCTACCTAGTTAGGCAGCGAGCAATGCAACGTTGTC
>DASRJI010000031.1:0-50553 GCA_035649535.1 Acidimicrobiales bacterium
GAGATGACCGGGGCGGCGAGGCCACGGGCCCTCACGGGCGAACTGACCGTCGGCATTGTGCAGGTGCAGCACGTAGCGACCGGTCGGCGGCCGGTAGGGGGCGAGGTAGCCCTGGTCGAGCACCACCAGTGCGCCGGCGGCCGCGCCCACGGCGATGTCGGCGGCCACCTCGTCGTTCCAGAACGCGGCCCACGGGCGGGGCCACCGATTGCGGGCGGCGAGGAACCGCGTCCGCCACGGGTGCGCGTCGAGGGCGCGAACCGTGACGTGGCGCGCGCCGGTGGTCGCGGCCAGGGCGGGTCCGTCGGGTGCGTTAAGCGTGATGACGTCAACGGGCACGCACCGGGCCAGCGCGCCGATGAGCCGGTGGGCGCGAATCGCCGAGCCGCTGTGCGGGTCCGCCTCGATGTTGGCGGTCAGCCAGAGGACCGACGAGGTCACTCGAGCGCGCCGGCGATGCGGGCCGCGAACTCCGCCGCCTCGTCGTCGCTCGAGTACTTCTGCCGCGGCCAGAAGAAGCCGCGCAGCCCGTCTTTGCGGCGGCGGGGGACCGCGTGCACATGGAGGTGGGGGACGCTCTGACTGATGCGGTTGTTGATACCGACGAAGACGCCGTCGGCGTCGAGGCCCGCCTCGAGGGCGCGACCGATTCGCTGGGCGGCGCCGAAGAGGGGATCGAGCAACTCCGTCGGCAGATCCATCAGGGTCTCGTGATGCTTGCGGGGGACGATCAGGACGTGGCCCTTGAATACGGGGCGGGTGTCGAGGAAGGCCACGACGTCGGGCTCATCGAGCACGCGGTGCGCGGGGACCTCGCCGGCGACGATCAGGCAGAAGAGGCAGCCGTCCATACCGGGCGACTGTGCCACGATGCGCAGCGTGTCCGACGTATCCATCCCGCGAGGGCTGCCCGAGACCGTCATCCCGCCCGAGCCGGCCGACGTGACCCAGCGGCTCGCCGCCACTGCGAGCCGCGCCGATGTCGGGCGGGTTGTCGCCGACTACCCGCGATCGCTCAACGGTTGGTCCCGGCTGGGCGAGCTGAGTGAAGCCGACGACCCGATCGCGGCCTACGCGTTCTTCCGCGTCGGGTACCACCGCGGCCTCGATGCGGCCCGGGCGGCCGGGTGGCGCGGGTCGGGTTACATCCGGTGGCGCAACGAGGACAACCGCGGCTTCCTGCGCGCCCTCGACGGCCTGCGACGCATCGCGACCGCGATCGGTGAGTCCGACGAAGCCGCCCGCTGTGACGAGTTCCTGCACCAGCTCGATCCCAACTGGGACCGCCGCTAACGACAGAACGCGATGACGGTGTTGTTGAGGATGTCGGCCCGCTCCCACTGAACGAAGTGGCCGCAATCGCGCAGGAGGTACGGCCCGACGCGGTTCGGGAACACGACCTCGCACATTCGGTCGAAGTCGGCGTAGAGGACGTGGTCTGACGTGCCGAACAGGATCACGGTCGGCGTTGGGTTGGGCGCCGCCATGGCTGTCGGTTCACTCGTGGCCCCCGGGTTGAAGGCCGACTCGTACGCGCCCCAGCTGGCTCGGATCTTGGCGGCGTCGGCGAACGGCTCGGTCATGAAGTCGACGTCCTCGGCGTTGAAGCCACCCGGATGGGACCAGAACCGGGAGCCGTAGAACGTGGCGATGTAGCGGCGGCGTTTGTCCGGCGTATCGAGGTCGGCGGCCAGGCCGTCGGCGTCGGTGCCCTGGCGGATGAAGTAGTCGGACGCCTCGATCGGCGGGCGCGTCCGCATCGACGCCATGGCGTCCTTGACGTACGGGATCGGCGAGTTGAACAGCACCATGCGCTCGACGAACCCCGGGAAGCGCAGCGAGATGTCCTGGATCACCGGCCCGCCGAGATCGCCGCCGACGACTACGACGGACTCGTGGCCGAGGTCGTCGCGAACCAGCGAGTGCAGGTCGCGCGAGTGCGAGGCGATGTCATGGAAGCCGTCGGGTGCGACATCGGAGTCGCCGAACCCGCGCAGGTCGGGGACGATCACTTCAAAGCCGGCAGCGGCGAGCGGTTCGATGTTGCGCCACCAGATCCGTTTGGTCTCCGGCCACCCGTGGACGAGCAGCACCGGCTTGCCGCCCACGCCCTCGCGCACGTAGGCCTGGGTGAAGCCCCGCGATGTCGTGGTGTGAACGGTGAACGTCATGCCGAGATCTCCGCCCGGGCGAGGAGCTTGGTCGGTGTAACGCGCACGAGCAGTTCCTCGGGCACCGCGTTGCGGCGCCCGAATGCCTCGGCGTTGTCGGCCCCCATGTAGCGGCCGCCGATGCGCGTGGCCCAGGCGAGCATGTCGTCGAGGTCGGTGCTCACCGTCGCCGTTCCCTCGACGAGGACGTAGGCGAACGGCGGCTGTTCGTCGTCGACCACGATGGCGACCCGACCGTCGCGCCGGAGCGCTTTGCCCTTCAGGGTGTCGGCGCCGGTGGTGAAGATCACGTCGCCGTTGTCGTCGAGAACGAACCAGATGGGCGCTACGTGCGGACGGCCGTCCTGGCGGACCGTCGCCAGTTTTCCGGTCCGCGTGCCTTCGAGCATGAAGGCCCGCGCTTCGTCGGTTGTCATGGTGCGCATCGACGGAACGGTACTTTGGGCGGCGATGGCACGGTCCGGTGACCTCGACTCGAAGGTCGCCGACTTCGCCCGTCGCATCGCCGAACTCGGCGGCGACGAGCACGCTGGCGTCTACCGCATGTCGTGGTGGAGCGAGCGCATGCTCGGATGGGCGATGTCGCATCCGAGTTTCAAGACCCAGCTCTTTCGCTTCGTTGACGTGTTCCCGGCGACGACCGACGACGAGGACGTGCTGCGCCACCTTCGCGAGTACTTCGACGCGGCGGACGCGCCGCGGCTCGTCGACCTCGGCGTCGGGCTGGCCGACCATCTGCCGGGGGGCGATCACCTGTCGGCCAGCGTCGCCCGCCGCAACATCCGCCGCATGGCGCAGCAGTTCATCGTCGGGAGTTCGCCGGCCGAGGCGGCGGCGCGTCTGCACGAGTTGTGGCGGACCGGCACCGCCTTCACTGTCGATCTGCTCGGTGAGAAGACGGTCACCGAAGCTGAAGCGGATCGCTACGCGTCGCGCGTCGACGAGTTGCTGTGCACCCTGCTCGACGAGACGGCGCACTGGGCGCCCGACGATCACCTCGATCGCGACGACCTCGGCCCGTTGCCGCGCGCCAACATCAGCATCAAGCCGACCGCGTTGGCGTCGCTCTACTCACCGCTCACCGGTGATCTCGGGATCGCGCAAGCCAAGGCCCGGCTGCAACCGATCCTCACCACCGCGGCCGAGCGCGGCGCGTTCGTCTACTTCGACATGGAGCACTACGACGTCAAGGACCTCACCCTGCGGTTGGTCACCGAGTTGCTCGACGATCCCGCCTTCGCCGACCTGCACCTCGGCGTGGTCATTCAGGCGTATCTGAAGGACTCGGCCGATGACCTCGCTCGTCTCATCGCTTGGTCGTCGTTCCGCCGCGTGCCGCTGACGGTGCGACTGGTCAAGGGCGCGTACTGGGACGCCGAGACGGTGCAGGCCGCGGCCGAGGGGTGGCCGTCGCCGGTGTTCGCGCACAAGGCCGAGACCGACGCCAACTACGAGCGCTGCGTCCGCCTGCTACACGACCACCACGGCGAAGTACGCGCCGCGTTCGGCTCACACAACCTGCGGTCGCTCGCGTACGCGGTGACCTACGCGCGCGACAAGGGCATTCCCGACACCGGATACGAGCTGCAAATGCTCTACGGCATGGCCGAGCCGATCCACGACGCGATCCGTCGGCTCGGCTTGCGACTGCGCGTGTACGCGCCGGTGGGCGAGTTGGTGCCCGGCATGGCCTACCTCGTGCGCCGGCTGCTCGAGAACACGTCGAACGAGAGCTTCGTGCGGGCGCGGTTTGCCGAGGGCCGGGCGCTCGACGAGTTGGTCGAGGCGCCCCACGTTGACCACCTCCCGCCGCCCGAGCACGCGGTGCGGCGGGCGGCGACGCATGCGGACGCGCCGGGTGACTACGAACCCGAGCCGGTCGCCGAGTGGCGGCGTGCGTCGGTGCGCGAGGAGTTCGCGCAGGCGGTCGACGCGGCGCGTCCCGGCCACGACGTGCCGGCCATCATCGACGGGCGCGCCGTCCACACCGACGACACCCTCGCGTCGGTCAACCCGGCGCGCCCGCTCGAGGTCGTCGCCGTATCCGCGTCGTGCACCGCGGCCGAGGCTGACGCGGCGATGGCCGCCGCCCTCGCCGCCCAACCTGCATGGGCGCGCCGCGACCCGGCCGATCGAGCCGCGGTCTTGTTCGGTACCGCCGAATGGATGCGGTCGCGCCGCGCCGAACTGGCCGCCCTCGAAGTAATCGAGGCGGGCAAGCCTTGGAAGGAGGCCGACGCCGATGTCTGCGAGGCGATCGACTTCTGCGAGTACTACGGGCGCGAGGCGCGGCGGTTGGGGCGCGGCGGCGCCGTCCAGTCGCCGCCGGGCGAGGCCAATACGTTGCGCTACCAAGCCAAGGGCGTGGGCGTCGTGATTGCGCCGTGGAACTTCCCGCTCGCCATACCGACGGGCATGGTCACCGCCGCCCTGGCGGTCGGCAACGCGGTCCTGTTCAAGCCGGCCGAACAGACGCCGCTGATCGCGTCGAAGCTCGTCGAAGGTTTGCTGGCATCGGGATTGCCGCCGGGCGTTCTGGCCTTCCTGCCGGGCGACGGCGAGGTGGTGGGTGACTACCTCGTCCGGCACCCCACTACTGCGTTCATCACGTTCACCGGGTCGAAGGCCGTTGGGCTGGCGATCAACGCCATCGCCGCCCAGGTCGTCGAAGGGCAGGACCACGTCAAGCGCGTCGTCGCCGAGATGGGGGGCAAGAACGCCCTCATCATCGACGCCGACGCCGATCTCGACCAGGCCGTCCCCGCCGCCCTGTATTCCGCGTTCGGCTATGCCGGCCAGAAGTGCTCGGCCGCGTCGCGGCTCGTCGTGCTTGACCCGGTGTACGACGACGTCCTAGCCCGCCTCGTCGGCGCGGCGTCGGTCGTTCCCGTTGGTGATCCGCGATTAATGGCCACCGCCGTGGGACCGCTCATCGACCGCGATGCTCGTGATCGCGTGCGTCGCTACGCCGAGCGGGCTGCCACCGACGGCCACGTCGCGCTCCACCGCAGCAACGTGGCCGACGACGGGTTCTTCGTCGGCCCGACGATCGTGACCGATGTCCCGCTCGACTCGCCGCTGGCCACCGACGAGATCTTTGGACCGGTACTCACGGTGTTCCGGGCCCGCGACTTCGACGACGCACTCCGGATCGCCAACGCCACGCCCTACGCGCTAACCGCCGGGGTTTTCTCGCGATCACCCGCGCACATCGCCCGCGCCGCCAACAAGTTGCGCGCCGGCAACGTCTACGTCAACCGCACACTCACCGGTGCCGTGGTCGGCCGCCAGCCGTTCGGCGGTTACGGGCTGTCGGGCGTGGGGTCGAAGGCGGGCGGGCCCGACTACCTCTTGCAGTTCGTCGACCCGCGCACCGTCACCGAGAACACCCTCAGGCAGGGATTCGCGCCGCAATAGCGCCGGCGGTGCACAACTCGACCGTGGGGTCGGCGACCGCCGCGGCGATCACCGCATCGAGCGCCGCGAGCCGGTCGTCGTCGACGCCGGTTATCTCGGGATGGCAGATCGTGACGAAGACGTCGGCCGTCGTGAGGGACGACAGCCAGGCGTCTTTGACCGCGGTCGGATCTGCTGGTTCGTCACGCAGGTACCAGTAGCCGTCGACGCCCGGCCACACGAACGGGACCTGAGCGATGGCGGGGGAGAGGCGCGCCAGGTTCATGCGGTCGCCGAGGCTCGCGTCGTAGGTGTACCCGAGGTCGGCGAGGACGTCGGTGGTCTGCTCGCTGCGTGCGCCGCCGGGCGCGCGGAAGGCACGAGGTCTTGCGCCCGTCGCAGCGGCGATCGCGTCGGTGGCGCGTGTCGCCAGGTCGCGCTCGGTGGCGGGAGCCAGGTCCGACCACGCCTCGTGCGCCCACCCGTGCATGCCGACCTCGTACCCCGCGTCGTGCAGCTCCTTCACCGCGGCGGGGTCCTCGGCTGCCCGCTCACCAGTCACGAAGAACGTCGCCGGCACCCCGTGTCGCTCCACGACCTCGCACAGCGCGCCCATCTGCCGGCGCGTCCCAAGGTGGTCAAACGTGATGGCGGCCAGCCGCACGACCCGAGCGTAGGTCGAGAGCAAGGATTCCCTTAGAAACAAGACAAATTCGTGTGATTTGGCGTTGGTGAGAAGCATCGAACAGGTGTACGATATAGCCATGTACTTCGAGGATCTCGCCGATGCGGTAGAGAACCTCGACGTTCCCGGAACATGTGCGGCCGTCGCCGAGTTGCTGCCGTTGTTGGGCCGTCTCGAAGCGAAGCTGTCAGCGGCGGTCGACGAGCTGAATCACTCGGGCGAGTGGGAGCTCGACAACGCAACGTCGATGGTCTCGTGGCTCCGGTACGTGGGTCGGATGAGCGGCGGAGCGGCCAAGGCCATGACCACGACCGCAGCTCGCGTCGCGGCGTTGCCAGTCACAGCAGCGGCCTGGGAATCCGGCGAATTGTCGTCGGGTCAGGTCCGGGTCATCGTCAACAAGGTCGACGAGCGGCGGGCCGAGCTGTTCGCCGAACACGAGACAGAGCTGGTCCCGTATCTCGTCCCGCTCACGGTGGCGCAGACCGCGATCGCCATGGCTGAGTGGCGCCGGAAGGCCGACGCCATCGTCGACGACGCCGCGCCTGCCGAACCACAGCGCGCCCTGGCGCTGTCTGCGGTTGGGGACGTGCATGTGCTCAGCGGTTCCTTCGGCCCCGACGCCGGCGAGGTCATTGCCGCCGCGCTGCGGCTGGCTACGACGCGCGACTCGGAGAGTGAGATCCGCACAGCGGCCGAGCGCCGGGCCGACGCGCTGGTCGATCTCTGCCGGTTCTTCCTAGACAACCAGTCGACGCGCACCGGCCGGCGTCACCGGCCGCACCTGAACCTCGTCGCTGACCTCGGCGACACGGCCACCGGCTCCTACATCGACGGCACGATCGCGGCCTCGAGCGTCATCGAGTCTTTGCTCTGCGACTGCAACCTTCACCGCGTCCTCGTCAAGGGGCGCGCGGCGATCCTCGACTACGGCCGTTCGGTTCGCACTGCCCCGCCCGACCTGTTCAACGCCATCTCCTTGCGCGACGGCCATTGCCGCGAGCCCGGTTGTGACCGGCCGCCGGACTGGTGCGATGCACATCACGTCGATGTGTGGGAGGAGGGCGGGGTGACGAGCCTCGACAACACGGTGTTGCGGTGCACGCGCCACCACCACCAATGGCATAGACGCCGCAAGCTCGGGTGGACCGAGCGCCTGGAGTGCGACGGCACCTTGGTGATCACCGACCCCGATGGTCGGCGCCACCTCAGCTATCCCGACGGACCTCTGGCCCGCCGCCAGCTCTGGGCGTCGTAGATGATTGCCGATGCCGGCCGTGGACTCTTACTGGCCGTAGCTCGACGTGGCCGACGCGGCGTTGCGCGGGTGCCCTGCCTCGTCCGGCGACACGGAACGCGACTTACTGCTGCGGAGCGCGTGCCCGTTGCGGTCCGTAGGTTCGGACGCGGCGGTTGATCTGTGCCGACGCGGCGATACCACCCCGACGCGGACGACCTTCGGTGGATGCGGAGAGCGATCGAGTTGGCGCGGTCGTCCGTGGCGGAGACTCGTTCGGACGGCCGATCGCCGCCGGCTGTCGGTGCCGTCGCCGTCCGAGATGGCGAGCTGATCGGCGAGGCGTTTCGTGGGCAGACCGGTCCAGGTGACCATGCGGAGTTCGGGATCGTCGCGCAATTGGGCGAGCGCTCCGGGGCTCTGGCCGGCGCGACGGTGTACACGACGCTGGAGCCCTGTACCCAGCGGAGCGAGGACAAGACCCCCTGCGCGACGCGACTGGCGGACGAGGGCGTGGCGCGCGTATTTATCGGTTGTTATGACCCTGATGCGAGAGTGCAGCGCCTTGGGTGGGCCCGACTTCGCGACGCGGGTATCGAGCTTTGTGACTTCAGTTCGGACCTGCGTGCTGAGGTCGAGGCGATGCTCGAGCCCTTCCGTCGCAACTTCACGCACGGCTCTCAGGATCGGGTCGGACGGTTCGACTTCAACCAAAACGGCGGTCGCTATGAGATTGAGGAGGGCGGCGTCACCTTCCACACCAAGTGGGGCGGTTGCGGGCGAGACGCTGTCTACGCCTACGGCCCGGTCGGTACGGTCGCACTGGCGAAGGGCGCGAGGAACTTCGATGAAGTCGACGATCCCGGTGCGTATCACTTCCATCGCCACTACGAACTGGTGCGGGTTGGTGACGTAACCGTCTTTCGGACGGGCGCCGACTTCGTACTTGTCCGTGTGCTTGAGGTCGCCGGCGGTCCGGACTGGGGAACGGAGCACACGGAGGCCTCGATCGCTTGGGACCCGCGGCTGTCGGAGTAGCGAGCGGGACGAGTACCAGCAAGATTGGCCTTTTGGCGGATCGAAGCAGGGTGTTGCCGAATCCCGAGCGGCATTGGTCATGACCGCACCCCTTCGACAAGCCGTGGACGTCGGGAAGAGCGGACACCAGTTCCGCTCGAGCGTCGGCGGGCAATCGGCCAGAAGATGCGATGCTCAGGAACATGCCCGTTCAACATGGTCCTGTCGGTCCGTTTCCTGAGGGGTCGGATCCCGAGGAGTACGACAAGCTGCGGCGGCGGGTGCTGTGGTCGATGCCGAGCGGGTTGTATGTGATCGGGAGCCGGGCGGGGGAGCGGCGCAACGGGATGACGCTCAACTGGGCGACGCAGGTCGGCTCGGATCCGAAGCTGCTCGCGATCTCGATCGAGAACGAGGCGTTCACCCACGAGTTGATCACCGAAGGAAAGGTCTTCTCGCTCAACGTGATCGCACGCGAGGACCGGGCGATCGTCCGCAAGTTCACCAAGCCGGTCGAAGTCGACGAGACGGCGCACACGATGAACGAGTTCCCGTTCCATGACGGGATCACCGGCGCGCCGATCCTCGATCAGGCGGTTGCATTCGTCGAGGCCGAGGTCCGGCAGAACGTCGACACCGGTGACCACACGTTGTTCATCGGCGAGATCGTCAACGCCGGCTTCCAACTCGCCGAGGACACGGAGGTCCTCCGCATGGAAGACACCCGCATGAACTACGGCGGCTAGCTAGTCCGTTTCTTTCTTCGCCGCCTCTTCGGCCTTCTTCTCGGCCTTCCGACGCTCCTTGTCCGCCTCGCCTTCGGCGCCGCGGATCAGCAGGCCGACGAGGCCGGCGCTGGTGAACATCAGCGGCCAGATGGGCCAGAACCCGCCGCCTCCGGTCGCGGCCCAGATACCGGTGCAGACGAGGTTGGTGCCGACCCACGTCGACACCTCGTTGCGGACGCGGCCGCGATACCAACGGTCGGGGTCCGGGGTCGGTGGCCCAGGTCGCGGCAGCTCGCGAAGCGTGTGTTGCAGTTGGGCGGCCGTCTTGGCGGCGAAGACTTCCTCGACCCGCTCGTCGAACTCGACGAGCGTCAAGCGTCCGGCGGCAGTGTGGTCGCGCAAGAGGTCGATCACGTCCTGCCGCTCCTGGTCCGAGATGCGAAGCTCCAGCTCGTCGCCGGCCATGCCCCGATCGTAGGTGTCGGTGTCAAAGCAACGCTTTTCGCTACCTGACACCGACACGTGGGCTTGGGTGGCTAGGCGGTGACTTCGGCGATGCCGGCGAGGTGGCGGCGGGCGAGGTCGGCGTAGGCCGGGGGATTCATCGTGACCCAGAACTCGGCGGGCGTGCCCGCGATGGGGCGCTTCACGACCGCGGGTGAGCCGGCGGCGAGCACGCCGTCGGGGATGATGGCGCCGGCGGCGACGAGCGAGTGGGCGGCGATCATCGACTTGGCGCCGATGCGGGCGCCGTCGAGCACGGTCGAGCCGTTGGCGACGAGGCACTCCTCGCCGAGCACCGCGCCGTGCACCACGCAGAGGTGGGCGACCGTCGCGCCGGGCCCGATCTCGCACGGCTCGTTGGGCGGCGCGTGCAGCACAGCGCCGTCCTGCACGTTGGCCCCGGCCCGGATGATGACGGGCGAGTAGTCGGCGCGCACGACGGCGCCGTACCACACCGACGCTCCCGCTTCGACGGTCACGTCACCCACCAGCGTTGCGGTGGGCGCGATGAACGCGGTCGGGTCGATTGTCGGCGCGCGGCCTTCGAACGAGAAAAGCGGCATGCGGCGACAGTAATTAACGTCGGCGCGGTGCGCTTCGGCATCCACCTTCCCCAGTACGGCCGCGCCGCGGGCGCCGACGCCATCACGCGCGTGGCCCGCCACGCCGAGGACCTCGGTTTCGCCGACGTGTGGGTGAGCGATCACCTCGCGGTCCCGAGCGACGCGCCCTACCCGCCGGGGTTCCTGTTCGAGCCGCTGATCACGCTGACCTGGGCGGCGGCGGCGACCACTCGCGTCGGGTTGGGGACCAGCGTGCTGGTGCTCCCGTATCGCCACCCGCTGCACCTGGCCAAGGAGCTGGCCTCGCTCGATCGCCTCAGCGGCGGCCGGCTCATCGTCGGCGCGGCCGCCGGATGGCTCGAGAAGGAGTTCGACGCACTCAACGTCCCGTTCCAGGAACGGGGCGCCCGCACCGACGAGTCGATCGAGGCCATGCGCGCGTGTTGGGGCGAGCAGCCGGTCAACTACGCGGGCCGCACTGTCCGGCTCGAGGACCTGAAGGTGCAGCCCACGCCCGACCGGCGGATCCCGATCTGGGTCGGTGGTGCCTCGGCGCCCGCCCTTCGCCGCGCCGTCGCCCTGGGCGACGGTTGGCACGGCACGTTCATGGAGCCGGAGGAAACCTCACCGCTGCTGGCCGCGCTGCGCGCCGACCGCCCGGAGGAGGACTTCACGTTGTCGATGCGCGTCGGGTGGGACGGCCTGGCCGGCGACGCCGACGAACAGCGCCGCCACCTGGATGCCTTCGCGGCCGCCGGCCTCCAACACCTCATGGCGTCACCGGCCCAAGGCGACGTCGACGGATGGCTGCGGTCGCTCGACGTGCTGTGGGATCGCGTCGCACCGCACGCCGGCTAGCGCCTAGTCGTCGGGCGCCGCTTCGTCGGCGAGGGCGACGACGACCGAGCCGAGCATCAGGATCATCAGCGCGCCGCCGATGCCGTACAGCTCGAGGCCGGCGAAGCCGCCGATCACGGTGAGAAACGGACCGAGCTTCACGGTGTGGCGTTCGAGCGGCCGCTGAAGGAACACTTGCTCGACGATCTGGAACGCGATGAAGAGGGCGGCGACGATGAACGCGCTCGTGGTCGACTGAACGCCGGCCAGCAGCACGATCGGAAGCGCACCGATGAATGCTCCGATGACCGGGACGAGGTCCCAGAGGCCGACCCACAGGGCGAGGGGGGCCGGGCCGGGAACGTGGGCGATCCGGGCCACCACATATGCGGCGGTACCGGCCAGCAGCGATATGACCGACGACCCGCGCGCGTACCCAAACCCGCGGTGATACGTGCGGAGCGCGAGGCGCTCGATTCGGTGCCGCCGGTCGGGGTCGCCGATTTGGTCGGCCCCGGCCCGGGCGATGCGGGGCCCGTGCAGCAGGAAGAAGATCGACAGCACGCCGGTGGCCAAGAAGGCCACCCCGCGCGTGGCCGCCGACCGCAGCGCGTCGGCCGTGGTGCCGCCACGGAGCCGGTCGGGCACCTCGCGGACGAAGCGGCGCGTCCGCTCCTCGAGCTTGAACTCCCGCGCCGCCTTACCGAAGCGCTTCGATTGTTCGATCTCGGCGGCCCGCCGGGGGATGGCCTGCTCGAGCTTGCGCGTCTCGCGCACGAGGCCGCCGACCGCGCCGTACGCGACGATCCCGCCCGCACTGGCGGTGAGTAGCACCACGAAGAGAACGGCGACGCCCCGCGGCACGCGCCGTTCGAGGATCGCGACCAGCGGATGCAGCAGTCCGGCGACGACCGCGGCGCTGAGAATCCAACCGAGGACGCGCTGCGACGCGACGATCAGCCGCAACAGGGCGATGGTCGCGCCCAGCATGGCGACGATCGTCACCGCCGAGCGGGGCGACAGCCGCAAGCGCTCGATCGGCGGGGACGCCGGCATCGGTCGGTACAGTACCGGCGTGCCGGACGCGAACGACGCTGCGCTACCGGCGCCGCCTACCCGCGACGTCGACCTCGACTGGCGCTCCCTCCTCGTCGTCTTCGCCGCCTTCGTCGCCCTGGTCGCGTTCCGCGGCCTGGTCAACGCCATCCCGCGCACACTCACGGCCGCGGCGGTGGCGAGCGTGCTCGCCCTGGCCCTCAACCCGGTCGTGCAGGCGGCCGAGCGCGCGTTCCACTGCCGGCGCGCCGTGGCGGTGTCGACTGTGGTGATCGGCTTCGCGATCGCGGTCGTGCTGCTCGCCCTGCTCCTCGTCCCGCCCGCGGTTCGAGAAGGACGCCAGCTGGGCGCGCAGTTGCCCAAGGTCGTCAACGACCTGGGTCGACTGCCGGTCGTCGGCGACGACCTCGTCCGCAACGACGTCCCGGCCAAGGTGCAGCACTGGGTCGAGAAACTCCCCGAGCGGCTGGCCGGCAACACCGCGCCGCTGGAGCGGGCCGGGCGGTCGCTGTTCGACGGCCTGCTCGCCGGCACGGTGACCCTCCTCCTGGCCATCACGCTTCTGCTCGACGGCGACCGCCTCGTCCGCTCCGGGCGGCGCGTGGTCCCGAGGCGACACCGCGGCCGCGCCGATCGCGCCGGCCAGATCGCCTACGAGATGGTCGGCCGCTACGTCGCCGGCTCGTTGCTCGTCGCCGCCGTCGCCGGCGTGTTCATCCTCATCACCGGCCTCACCCTCGGCGTACCGCTGACGCCCCTGGCCGCCGCGTGGGTCACGGTGTGGGATCTGGTGCCGCAGATCGGCGGCGCGGCGGGCGGCATCCCGTTCGTCCTGCTTGCGGTCACCCAGGGGGTCGGCACCGGCCTCGTCGTCGGCGTGCTGTTCCTCGTGTACCTGCAACTGGAGAACCACGTGTTGCAACCACTGCTCGTCGGTCACGCGGTCAAGCTCTCGCCGCCGGCGACGATGACGGCCGCGCTCATCGGCGTTTCCGCCGCTGGTGTCGTCGGCGCGCTGATGGCGGTGCCGCTCGTTGGCGCGGTCAAGGCCGTCTACCTCGAGCTACGACCGCCGCACCATCCCGCCGAGGTGCAACCGACATGAGCGACCCGCGCTGGGTCGCGTCGCCCGCTGAGTTCGCCGAGGTGTGCGACGCGATCAAGGACGCGCCGGCCTACGCCCTCGACACCGAGTTCCACCGCGAGCGCACGTACTACCCGCGCGTCGCGCTGATGCAGCTCGCGTGGGACGGTCAGGTCGCGCTGGTCGACACGCTCGACATCGACATTGCGCCGATGGACCGCGTGCTCGAGGGCTCGGGTGTCGCGGTGTTGCACGCGGCCGAGCAGGATCTCGAGATTCTCCAGGCCGCGTGCGGACGGATGCCGGCCAAGATGTTCGACACGCAGGTCGCCGCCGGCTTCCTGGGCTACAGCTCGAGCGGGCTCAGTGCGTTGCTCGCTCGCGAGCTCGACGTCACGCTGCCGAAGGGCGATCGCCTGACGAACTGGACGAAGCGGCCGCTCACGGCCGAGCAGGTTGACTACGCGGCGGCCGACGTAAGTCACCTGCTCCAACTGCGTGACACGCTCAACGAGCAACTCAGTCAGCTTGGCCGGCTTGAGTGGGCGCAAGCCGAGTGCGACGAGTTGGTCGAGCGGGTGCGCGCTCGCAGCGACGCCGCCGCGGCCGCCGCGACCGCATGGTGGCGACTCAAGGAGGCGCGCCGGCTCAAAGCCGCGTCGCGCGGGGTGGCCCAGGCGGTCGCCGCGTGGCGCGAACGCCAGGCGATGGAGAAGGACGTACCGGTGCGGTTCGTGCTGTCGGACATGGCCGTCACCGCCCTGGCCTACCGCCCGCCCCGCAAGGTCGGAGATCTCCGCGACGTCCGCGGGCTGGACCCGCGATATCACCGGCAACCGGCGGCGGGCGAGTTGCTAGCCGTGATCGAGTCGGGCCGTGAGCTTCAGCCGCCAGAGTTGCGCGTACCGCCGATAGATCCGGCCGACCCCGCCCAGCGCGCCACCGTCACGCTGGTCGCCGCCTGGATCTCGCAGCGGGCCCGGGCCTTGCGCCTCGACCCCGCCGTCGTCGCGTCGCGCGCTGACATCGAGTCGCTGCTCGCCGGTCGCGAAACCGGCCGGCTAGCCGAAGGGTGGCGCCGCGCTCTTGTGGGCGAGCCCGTGCTCCGGCTCGCGCAGGGCTCGGCGTCGGTCGCCCTTGTCGATGGCGACCTGCTGCTCGAGGAACGCAGTTATCGCAAGATCAACGCACCCGAGGGCGGCACGACACCCGAGTAGGGCCGACCCTCGTCGACGCCGTCGCTGCTCACCTCGACGGTCGCCGGCGGACCGGGCACGTCGACGGCGACCGATGCATCGGTGAAGTTGACGACCACCACCCGCCGGTCGCCGTCACTGGCGCGTTCGTAGGCGACCACACCATCGGGCGCGTCCAGCAGCCTCATGGCGCCGATCGCCAAGCCATCGGACACGCGGCGCGCCGCGAGAAGCCGCCGGTACAGGTGCAGGATCGAGCCCGGGTCATCCGTCAGTGCCGCCGTGTTGCGGCGGTCGGGCTCGGGCGGCCACGGCAGCCATGTGTCCGCGGTCGCCCAGCCGTGCGGCGGCGTGGCGTCCCACGGCACCGGCGCGCGACACGGGTCGCGCCCACCGGGGTCGACGACGCGGTCGGGCGGCACGATGGCGTCCTCGAGCCCGAGCTCCTCGCCGGCGTAGAGGAACGGCGTACCGGCCAACGTGAGCAACAGGACGGCGGCGGCTCGGGCGCGCGCCTCGCCTCCGCCGTAGCGCGTGCGGTGCCGCGGGTTGTCGTGGTTCGAGAGCACCCACGTGGGCCAGGCGTCGCGCGGGACGATCTCGGCCAGCACGCGGTCGATGCGGCGGCGCCACGCGACGGCATCCCACGGCGCGTGCAGCGGCGGAAAATTGAACGCCAAGTGCAGCTCGTCGCCGTTCCCGTAATACTCGGCCACCTTCGCGGTCGACAGGATGTACACCTCACCAACCATCATCCGGTCGCCCGGGTACGCATTGAGCAGTTTGCGAATATCGCGCAGCAAGGTGTGGGTATGGGCGTAGTCGTGGAAAAGCGTGGTCGCGACCGGGTCGAGACCCGATGGCATGTCAGGCAAGTCGCGTCCCTTGCCGATCGCGTGCACGACGTCGGCGCGGAAGCCGTTAACGCCGCGATCGAGCCAGAAGCGCAGCGTCGCGTGCATGGCGGCGACGACCTCGGGATTGTTCCAGTTGAGGTCGGGCTGCTCGGGCAGGAACAGGTGCAGGTACCACTGTTCAGTCGTGTCGTCCCAAGTCCACGCCGACTCGCCCGTGAAGTTGGCGATCCAGTTGTTCGGTGGCGCGTCGGGCGAACCGTCGCGCCACACGTACCAATCGCGCTTCGGGTTGTCGCGCGACGACCGCGATTCGATGAACCACGGGTGCTGGTCGCTCGAGTGGTTCGGCACCCAATCGATGAGGACCTTGATGTTGCGCGTATGCGCGTCGGCGAGGAGCCGATCGAAGTCCTCGAGGGTGCCGAACAGCGGATCGACGTCGCAGTAGTCGGCGACGTCGTAGCCGAAGTCGGCCATCGGCGACGTGAAGAACGGCGAGAGCCAGATCGCGTCGACGCCGAGCCACGCCAGGTGATCGAGCCGGCGACGGATGCCTTCGAGATCACCGACGCCGTCGCCGTTCGTATCGAGAAAAGACCGGGGGTAGATCTGGTACACGACGGCGCGCTGCCACCACGGCGTGTCCATCCGCGGATGTTAGGAGCTTCCCGATGACGAACCTGGCCGGCACCCGATCGATGCGACGGATAGTGCTTGTCGTTGCCGTCATCGCCGCGGCGCTGGCGTGGCGCACGACATCGCTGGCCGCCGCGGGACCGACGCCTCCCAAGCCGTTGGCGGTCGCCGCGGTCGGCGCGCCCAACGGAACAGCCACCGTGACGTGGACACCGGGCGTCGGCGGACCGGCGGTGACGTCCTACACAGTCCAGGCCTACGACACCAAGTGGGGGTACGCGGGCGCCGCCGTGGCGTGCGGCACGTGCGTCAACGCGACCGTGTCAGGCCTCATCGGCAGCCGCACCTATGTGTTCTACGTGTACGCAGTAAACGGCAACGGCAGCTCGGCGCCGACCGCCAGCACGATGACGCCGATGCCGCCGTCGCCGGCGACCGCGCCGCAGGACGTGCGCGTCGAAGGTCGAGACCGCAGCGTCCGCGTCGGCTGGGTACCGCCGGCCAACGAGGGCGCACCGCTCACCGGATACACCGTGAATGCGACCGACGGGGCGGGAACGGTGGTCGGCACCGCAACTGCGTGCGCGACGTGCACGAGCGCCTTCGTGGCCAATCTCGCGAACGGCGCGCCGACGAACGTCACCGTCATCGCCCAGAGCACACTCGGCGCCGGCGCGCCGTCGCCCGCTGTCGTGGCGACGCCCACGCCCGTCCCGCCCGCGATCACCACCGCCTCGGCCACACCGGTGTTGGGCGGGTTCACGGCCTCGTGGACGTACGACCCGGGCGTCTCGGCCGCGCCGCCTGACTACTTCCTCGTGCAGGCCACCGCCTTTGACAGCTTCAGCCAGATGTTCGCCTGCGCGACATGCCGCTCGCTCACGATGACACCACTGCCCCAGAACCGGCCGTACACATTGCGGATCTACCCGCACAACTCGGCGGGCTACGGGCAGGGGCCGGCGGTCACCGTCACGTCGGGCGCGGGCGACTGCGCGGGGATCGCGTTGTGCGCCGAGGTGAACGACGCGACCTCGCCGGGTCCGGCGCAACAACGGGCGCAGGGCCTCCTCCACGGCTATGACACGACGACGAACGGAGCGCTGCTCGACGATCTGCACATCAAGCAGTGGCGCGTCGCCCACGCCACGCCGTCACAGGCGCGCGCCGAGACCATGCCCGATACGTCCATCACCGTGACACTGAGCGACGCGTGGCGCGGCGCGGCGACGTCGGGCGGGAAGGTCCAAGCACCGTGGGCGAACTGGTTCCGCTACGACGCGTTCGTACGGCAGTTCGTGCAGCAGGTCAGGGCGCAAGGCCATCGCGTCGACTACTGGGACATCCAGAACGAACCGTTGCCGACCGAGTTCAGCGCCGGCCCGCCGCCGACGACGGAACTGTGGTGGGAGGAGTACCGAGTGGCGTACAACGCCATCAAGGCGGCCGATCCCGACGCCAAGATCGTTGCTCCCACGGTCCCACATGCGTTGTGGCCGGGTGACCGAAACGCACCCAGCGCCGTCGACCTCCTGAGCTTCATGAATTACGCCGACGCCCACGACCTCCACTTCGACGCGTACTCATGGCACGAGCTCGGAATCAGCCAGCCCGGGTACTACGACTCGCCGCAACGCGTCATCGACGACGTACAGGCGGCGCGCACGGCGCTGGCGTCGCATCCGAACCTCGGCAACGCCCAGCTGTTCGTGAACGAGTACATGCCGGCGTCGAACGCCCTCCTGCCCGCGCACATGGCGGGCTTCATCGCCGCGCTGGAGGACGCCAACATCGATCAGGCCAACACGACCTGCCACGAGTACTCATTCGGTCCGGCATTCCACGACTGCAGCACGCCTACGCTGGACGGCGCGCTGACCTCGGACCTGTCGTCGCCCCGGGGCATTTACTGGGTTCGCCAGCAGTACGCGGCAATGACGGGCGATCGGCTGGCGACGAGCACGTCGCACCCGTCCATCTCGGTGCTGGCCACCACGCCGACAAACCGGACGTACAAAGTCATGTTGTCGCGGCACCAGTCGTGCGTGCGCGCGCTCAACGCGTACTGCACGCAGACGCCGGCCGCGACCCCGGCCGCCGCGCCCGTCACGTTGAAGCTACGAACTGCCAGCGGGCCGGCGACGACGGTGACCGCGCAGATGGTGCCGGTCGGCGTCGGCGCGCAGCCCGCGCTGGTTGACGTCACTGGTCTCACGATCACGACCGACGCAACGGGAGTAACGACCGTCGTCGTGCCGAACGTCAACGACGGCGACGTCTACATTCTGACGATCACCGCCGCCTGAGGGTCCCTCACTTTGGCGGACGATCGCGTAATGCTGTCGCCTGGCCATGCCTAGTTCTCTTCGTCGCAGCCCGGGTTTTCGCCGTCTCGTCGCCGCGGTTGCCGCGGTCGCGCTGTCGTCCAGCTGGCTGGCAACGCCGCGCGCTACAGCGGCGTCACCGCCGCCTAAGCCCGTCTTGGTGATGGCGAATGGGAGCGCCGGCGGCACCGCGAAAGTGTCGTGGATGGCGGGCATGGGCGGCCCGGCCGCGACTGGGTTCGCGATCCAGGCCTTCGACTCGAAGTGGGGCTACGCGGGCGCGGCATTCGCGTGCGGCACGTGTCGCAACGGCGTGGTCTCCGGTCTCATCAACGGTCGTATCTACACGTTCTTCGTCTACGCGCTGAACGGCGCCGGCGCGTCGAACCCCGCGCAGAGCTTGCCGACCCTGATGCCGTCGACGGTGGCCAGCGCGCCACAGGACGTCCGCGTCGAGGGCCGCGACGGGGGTCTACGCGTCGGCTGGGTACCGCCCGTCAACGAGGGTGCCGCGCTCACCGGATACGCCATCGCCGCCATCGACGACGACGGCGCCATCATCGCCACCGCGGGGGCGTGCGGCGCGTGTACGAGCGGAACGATCGGCGGCCTCACCAATGGCACGCCGTATCGCATCGCGGTGGCCGCCCAGAACAATCGCGGCACCGGCGCCGCGTCATCGGTGGTGACCGGCACACCGACGCCGGTGCCGCCCTCCGCAACTGACGCATCGGCCGCCTCGTTGCCCGGCGGCTTCACGGCGACGTGGTCGCACGACGCCGGCGATGCTGCGCCGCCCGACTTCTACGTCGTGCAGGCCTTTGGCTCCGACAGCTTCAGCCAGTGGTTCGCGTGCGGCACGTGTCACTCGCTCACGATGGGCCCGCTGCCGCAAGCCCGCACCTACGACCTCAAGATCTACCCGCACAACTCGGCCGGGTACGGCGAGGCGGCGACCGTCTCGGTGACCACCGGATCGGGCGACTGCACCGACATCGCCCTGTGCGCCGAGGTCGATGCCGGTGGCTCACGGGGCCCGGCGCGGCAACGGGCGCAGGGTCTCCTCAACGGCTATACCGCGGCAACGAACACGACACTGCTCGACGGTCTTCACATCAAGCAGTGGCGGGTGTCGCGGTGGTCAGAGGCGGCAGCCAAGGCGCAAACGATGCCCGATACGTCGCTCACGGTGTTGATCAGCGACGCATGGCGGAGCGCGGCGACCTCGGGCGGCAAGGTACAGGCGCCGTGGGCCAACTGGTTCCGGTACACGACGTTCGTCAAGCAGTTCGTGCAGCAGTACATCGCTGAGGGTCACCGGGTCGACTACTGGGAGATCCAGAACGAGCCGCTGCCGACCGAGTACTCGTCCGGTCCGGTCGCCACCACCGAACTGTGGTGGGAGCTGTACCGCGTCGGATACAACACCATCAAGTCGGTGGACCCCGACGCCAAGATCGTCGCGCCGACCGTGCCGCAGCTGCTGTGGACGAATACGAACCGTAACGCGCCGAACGCCATCGACCTCCCTGGCTTCATGACCTATGCCGACACCCACGACCTTCACTTCGATGCGTACTCGTGGCACGAGCTCGGCATAAGCCAGCCCGGTTACTACGACTCACCCCAGCGCGTGCTCGACGACGTGCAGGCGGCGCGCACCGCCCTGGCGATGCACCCTGCTCTCGGCTCGCCCAAGTTCTTCGCCAACGAGTACATGCCGGCGGCGAACTACCTCGTGCCCGGTCATCTAGCCGGCTTCATCACCGCGTTCGAAGACGCCGACGTCGATCAGGCCAACACCACGTGCCACGAGTACACGTCGGGCCCGGCGCCGCATGACTGTGGCACCGGCACGCTCGACGGTGCATTGACGCCCGACCAGGTGACACCGCGGGGCACGTACTGGGTGCGCCAGCAGTACGCCAACATGACCGGTGACCGCCTGGCCACCAGCACGAGCCACCCGGCGGTGTCGGTGTTCGCGACCACGCCGACCGACGGCACCTACAAGGTGATGGTGTCGCGTCACCAGTCGTGCGTGCGGGCGGTCAACGTCTATTGCACCCAGGGCACCACGGCCACGCCGCCGCCGGCCACGCTCACGCTCAAGTTGCGCACGGGTGACACGTCGACCCCGAGCGTCGATGTACGGATGGTGCCCGTCGGCGTCGACGCCCAGCCCTCGTTGGTGGACGTCACTACGTTCTCCAGCTCGACAACCGACGGCGTTACTACCGTCCAGCTGCCTGCCGTTGCCGATGGCGACGTCTACATACTGACGATCACGTTTAGCTAGGCCCCCCGGCATCGGTCGGGACCTTTGGCGGTCTCATGTTGAGACGACGGCGCCCGATTAGAGACCTGTATGCCCTCGCGCCGCACTTCTCGTCTTCGCCGCGTCGCGGCCGGTGCCGCGACGATCGCTGTCTCGCTCACCATGTTCGCTCCGCCGAGTCGCGCTGCCGTGGCCAAGCCGCCCAAGCCGATGGTGGCAGTCGCCATCGGCGGTTTGGGCGGCACGGCGACGGTCAAGTGGACGCCCGGCATGGGCGGTGGCGCGCCCACCGCCTACAGCGTGATGGCCCATGAGCAGAACTTCGGATTCACGTCACTCGTCACCGCGTGTGCTTCGTGCCGCAGCGCGGTTCTCACCGGATTGATCAACGGACGCACGTATCTATTCTCGGTGTACGCCGTCAATGCGAGCGGCGCGTCAGCCGCCGCCACCTCAACGGCCGTGCTCCCGTCCTCCGCACCGACGATTCCGCAGGACGTGCGCGTCGACGGCCGCGCCAACAGCCTCCGTGTCGCATGGGTGCCTCCGGTGAACGAAGGCGCCCCGCTCACCGGGTATCGCGTGTCGGCGCTCGATGCGTCGGGCGCGTCGGTCGCGACCGTCACCGCGTGCGCGGCCTGCACGAGCGCGATCGTCGGCGGTCTCGCCAACGGTGCGTCCTACCGCGCTTCGGTTGTCGCGCTGAACGCGATCGGTTCGAGCCCGCCGGCAACATCGGCGGCGGGAACCCCGACCGCAGTCCCGGCGACAGTCGCCAGTGTGCAGGCAGTACCGGCACCCGGCGGCTTGACCGTGTCGTGGTCACCAGACTCCGCGGGCGCGACCGCGCCCGACCGATTCCTCGTTCAGGCGACCGCCTACGACAGCTTCAGCCAGTGGTACGCGTGTGCAACGTGCACGTCGCTGACGATGGCGCCGCTGCCGCAGGGACGCACGTACGACGTGAAGGTGTTCGCCCACAACTCGGCCGGCTACGGCCCGGGCCGCTCGGCCGGCGTCGTTTCCGGGTCGGGCTCGTGTGTCGGTCTCAGCCTCTGCGCCGATGTCGACACGGGCACCACGACCGGCCCGGCGGTCGGCCGCGCCCAAGGGCTCCTGCTCGGGTACAACGCCTCCACCAACTCGACGCTGCTCAACGGCCTCCACGTCAACCAGTGGCGCGTGTCGCTGGGATCGAGCGCGCACCTCAAGGCCGAGACGATGCCCGGCGTGTCGATCACCGGGTCGCTGAGCGACGCGTGGCGCTCGTCGGCGACCAGCGGCGGCAAGTTGCAAGCGCCGTGGGCCAACTGGCCGCGCTACGTCTCGTTCGTCAAGCAGTTGGTCCAGCAGATGAAGAACCAGGGCCGCCGCGTGGACTACTGGGACATCCAGAACGAGCCGCTGCCGACCGAATTCAGCGCCGGCCCGGTGCCGACGGCCGAGCTTTGGTACGAGCAGTACCGGGTGGCGTACGAGGCGATCAAGTCGGTCGACCCTGGCGCCAAGATCGTCGGGCCCTCGATGACGCAAATGCTGTGGGTGGGCGACGCCAACGCACCCGACGCGGTCGACGTTCCGACCTTCATGAACTACGCCGACGCGCACAACCTGCGGTTCGACGCCTACTCATGGCACGAGCTCGGCATCGGTCAAGCCGGCTACTACGACTCGCCGCAGCGCATCGTCGACGACGTCCAGGCGTTCCGCACCGAAGTGGCGCGGCATCCGAACCTCGGTACGCCCAAGGTGTTCATCAACGAGGTGCAGCCGCCGAACGGCTTCCTGGTCCCCGGCCAGGTCGGTGGCGTGCTCGCCGCGCTGGAGCTGTCGAACGTCGACCAAGCCAACTCGACGTGTCATCAGTACGCGACGGGACCCACGATTGGGATGTGTGACACCGGAACCCTCGACGGGATGCTCCTCGACGACCAGACCACGCCGCGTGGCATCTATTGGGTCCGTCAGCAATACGCAACGATGACCGGCGACCGGCTGGCGACGTTGAGCAGTAGCCCGAGCCTCTCGGTCTTCGCGACCCGGCCGGCCGACGGCGTCTACAAGGTGATGGTGTCGCGTCACGCGAGCTGCGTGAAGGCGGTCAACGTCTACTGCAACCAGACGACGACGGCGACACCAGCCGCGGCCCCCGTCACGCTGAAGCTGCGCACGGGAACGGACCGCTCGGCCGTGGTCGACGTGCGGATGGTGCCGGTCGGGGTTGGGGCGCAGCCGGCGCTCAACGACGTGCTCGACGCCACGACGTCGACGGCGGGCGGGTTGACGTCGGTCACGCTGCCGTCGGTCAAAGACGGCGACGTCTACCTACTGACGGTCACCGTCAGCTGACGGCGCCGGCTGCGGCGCGTAGTCGAAGAGCCGCATCGGCGCGGCGAGCCGCGCGCTCACGTCGGCCGCCACCTCGGCCGGGATGAACTGCTCGCGACCCTGCGCGCTCGGCTTGATGTCCTCATAGAGCAGCGGCTCGGCGGACCAGTAGTCGTCGTGGCGGCCGCGCAAGGCGTCGGCCGCCATCGGCTCGCCGACGAATGCGCAGATGCGCGCGAACTCCCGATCGGGATCCCCGGTGAAGTCCTCGTAGCGAACCACGAGAAAGGCGTCGGGCCACCGGCGGCGAAAGTCGTCGGCCATCTCGGCCTCGGCGCGCCACGTCGCGCAGAACTCGTTGATGCTTATGTCGGCCCATGTCGCGTTGGCGTCGGTGGCGTGGCGCCGCCAGTACGAGCCGAGCACGTCGACCGGATGACGGATGATCACGATCATCCGTCCGTTGGGAAACGCGCTGCGGATGAGCGGTGTGAACGTCAGGTTCACGGGCGTCTTCTCGACGACCCGTCCGACCCGCCGGCCCCGCGCCGCGAAATCGAAGTACGTGCGGAGGACAATCGCCGAGCCGAGGGCGCGCCATACCGGTCGACGACCGACCCAGCGGCCCACCACCGGCCACAGCAAACGGCGCCAGCGGCGGACGGGCGCCACCGTGCGTGTGAACTGGTCCCACGCCGCATCGTCGTGCCCCATGAAACCCTGCACGTTGGCCAGGCGGTCGCCGATGTCGCGGTACATAGTCAGCGCGGTCACCGCGAAGCTCTCGGTGAAGTCGGGCGTGCCGATCGCGAACGCCGGGTGCTGGAGCAGCGTGCGGTACAGCACGCTCGTTCCGCTGCGAGCGGCGCCGACGACGAACACCGGCGCCGATCGTTTCGTTCGCCGCGACGCGCGAAGGGCTCGGAGCACCGATGTCGCTACTTGTCCGGCCGCAGGTCGACGCGCAGCACGAGGACACCGTCCTCGAGGGATGCGACCGCGTCGGCCAGCATGGCGAAGTCCTGGAAGTCGAGCTGTGCCTGTTCGACGTATCGCTTGCGCGCCTCGCCTTCGAGCGGGGGCAGGCCGCGCTCGCGTACTGCGTGGGCGCGGTCTCGGAAGCGCTGGATCATCGCGTCGACATCGAGGCCGTCGGCCATGGCGGGTACCGTACCCGGATGGCTGACGTCTCCACGCCTGCCCGCCACCCTGCGGCAGCGTCCACGGCCACGCTCACCCGGGATCTCACCCAAGCCAAGGCCGACCTGGCCGAGCTGGGTTACTGCCTGTTGCAGAACGTCCTCCCGTCCGAGCAGGTGGCAGCGATCCGCGCCCGAGTTGTCGATCTGGCGGCCGCCGAGGTCGCCGACGGCACCGACTACGTGTACGAGGAGGGGTGCAATCAGCGCGTGTGGACGCTGCTGAACAAGGGCGACGAATTCATCGACCTGGCCCTCGACCCGACGATCACCGAGCTGATGAACGAGCTGCTCGGGTTCGGCTTCCTCCTCTCCAACATCGACGCCAACATCGCCGGACCGGGCGGCAAGCCGATGTTCCTGCACGCCGACCAGAGCTTCGCGCCGCCGCCGTGGCCGTCATGGCCCATGGTCGCCAACGCCATGTGGATGCTCGACGACTTCACCGCCGAAAATGGCGCCACCCGGGTGCGGCCTGGGAGCCATCTCAAGGGCGAGGGCCCGGTCCCGACGCTCGACGACACCCTTACGACGCCCGTGACCGGCCCGGCCGGCACGGTCATGGTGTTCGACGGGCGCCTGTGGCACCAGACCGGCGCCAACGTCACCGCCGCCGAGCGCAGGCACGGAATCCTGGCCTATTACTGCCGGCCGTTCATGCGCCAGCAGGAGAACTGGTTCCTGTCGATCGATCCGGCCGTGCTCCAGCGGCGGCCCGAGCTGCGGGCCCTGCTGGGCTACGACCTCTACCTCTCCCTAGGCATGGTCGACGGCATGCCGAGGACCGGACCGCGGTTTTAGGGGCCTGACCAGCGATAGACTGGCGCCTGTCAGGCCAGGTTTCGAACCGGGGAGCCGCGCAGGTGAAAAAAGGTCGGCATCGCCGTTTTGAGGAGGCGCGGGAGTTGAAGCGCGCCACCGAAGTCATCGTCGAGCCGTGCCCTGAGTGCGGGAACGAAGGTGAGCACGCCTCGTGGTGTCGGGCCACCGAGGACGAGATCGACCCCTACGCGGAGGAAGAGGCCTAGGCCCTCGTGGCTAGCGGCTGACAACGGCGGATGATCACCCGGTGGGGCGGTAGAGCGCGCCTGGTCGCGCTGCTTGTCGTGGTTGCGGCGGTGGCCTCGGTTTCGGTGGCCGTCGGCCAACGGATCGGTGACGGCGAGCCGCCGGCCCGGCTCGCGGTCGGCGCCGTGCCGACCCTTTACCTCACGACGACGACCGCGAGCACGATCCCGCCGACGACGGCCACTACCGCGCCGCCCACGACCGCCAAGCCCAAGCCGGCGACCACCAAGCCCAAGGCCAAGCCCCTGGTGCGGGCGGCGCCCGTCCTGGCCGGCTCGATCGATGCGTTCCGCGGCTTCGGCGCGTGGGTCGACGTGTTCGACTGGACCAACGAGTTCACCAACGGCAAGCCGTCGGTCGGGCCCGCCGCCGTCGATCGCATGGCCGACTTCGGGGTGCAGACGCTATACATCCAGACGTCGCGGCAGGAGTCGCCCAACGAGATCCTCGAGCCCGAGCGTCTCAACCCCATCATCGACCGGGCCCACCAGCGGGGGATGGCCGTCGTCGCGTGGTACCTGCCCACACTCGAGGACCCGGCGCGCGACCTCGCCCGCCTCGTTGCCATGGCGACGCTCAAGGTCGAGGGCATCGGCGTCGATATCGAGTCGCGCAAGGTCACACCCGACGCCGAGCGCAGCCGCCGCCTCGTCGACCTGAGCGCCACGCTTCGCGAGCGGTTGCCGGGCCGGGCGATCGCCGCCATCGTGATGCCGCCGGTCGCCACCGACATCATCAATCCTGCGTTCTGGCCCGGGTTCCCGTGGCACGAGCTCAAGCCGCTGTACGACCTCTGGATGCCGATGGACTACTGGACCTTCCGCAAGACGGAGTCCGGGTATCGCGACGCGTATCGCTACACCGCCGAGAACATCGACCTCGTCCGCAAGAACCTCGGTGATCCAAACGCCGTGGTGCACGCGATCGGCGGCATCGGCGACACCACCACCGCGGCCGACATCGACGGCTACTACCGCGCCTCGGCCGAACGGGCGGCGATCGGCGGCGGCCTCTACGACTACCGCACCACGGGCGACAGCCTGTGGGAGGGCCTCAAGCGCTTCCGCGTGTAGCTACAAGAACGCGCGGGCGTGCTGGATGACCAGCTCGGCGAGGGGGCCGTCGGGCTTCAGGTCGCCGGCCTGCGCGGCCGTGATCCGCTGGGTCGCCCGACGGCACCACACGCCGGCCGGGCCGGTGATGGTGTCGGTGGCGTCGGCTGGTCCATAGCTCCACGCCTCGCCGTTGGGCCCGGTCAGGTCCAGCCGCAGCGTGTGCCCTTCGGGCGCGGTGATGTCGGCCACGCCGAACGCGTACGGGATGGCGCCGTACCCGATCCACGCGACATGGCGAAGGTGCGCGGTATCGACCGCGGCCACGCCCACCGCATCGCGGATATCGAGGCCGTGCGCCCAGTGCTCCATGAGTCGGGCGGTGACGAACGACTGGCGCTTCATGCCCAGGCCCCACGGCACCCGGAAGCCGTCGTCGAGGTCGCGCAACGCGGGCCGCAGGCGACCGGCGGCCGCCCACCACCATTCGAGAACGTCGGCCGGCGCCATCGACCGGCCCTGCTCGCAGCCCGCCTCGGTGAACTCCTCGCCGGTCGCGTACCGAGCGGTCTCGTTGGCGAGCGACCGCGGTCCGCCGGTGGCGGTGTCGTACGCGACCTCCTCGGTGTGGGCGAGATGGGCAACCTGATCGCGGACGTCCCAGCCCGCCGCCGGCGTGGGCCGCGACCACGCGTCGGCGTCGAGCCCGGCGAGCACCTCGTAGAGCGCGGTCTGCTCGGCCTCGTAGTCGTCGTCGATGTCGGCCATCAGAGACGGGCGCGGGCGACGGGATGGGGCAGCGGGACCGCGGGGGTCGACCGCCGCTCGAGGTAGGCGACGAGCCACGCGAACACCTTGGGGCCCACCATCTCCTCGAGCTCGTCGGCCATGTACCGGAACACCGGCTTGGTGCCGGTGAACGCTTCGCGCGCCTCCGTGCACCACCAGTGGAAGTCGGCCCCGCCCGCGCCCCAGTGATGGCGGTCCCATTGGGCGATCGTCGACATCACGTGGCCGTCGTCGCGCGTTTCGTCGTCGCGGCGCAGCGGCAGCTGCCAGCACACGTCGGGCTTGAGGTCGAGCGGGCGCTCGTTCCGTTCGAGTGCGGCGCGATGTAGCGCGCAGCCGGGACCGCCGGCGAAGCCGGGACGGTTGAGGAAGATGCACGCCCCGTCGACCAGGCGGCTCACGACATCGCCTTCCTTGTTCGTCTTGACGACGCCGCGTTCGCGGCCCTGCTTGCGGAACTGCCACTCGGTCTTGGTGAGGGTGGCCGCTGCCGCCTCGACCCGGCGGACGTCCTTCTTGTCGGTGAAGTGCGCGCCATAGGAGCAGCAGCCCTGCACCATTTCCTCGGCGGGCCCGGTCAGGACGCCTTGGCAACCGTTGCCGAAGATGCATTGCCAATTGCTGAGGAGGAACGTCACGTCGAAGATCCATGTGCGCTCTTCGTCGGGGTCGTCGAAACTCACCCATTCGTGCGCGTCGGTCGGCGCCTGGTGACCGTTGACGCGGTGGTGGCGGGGCACGGCGGCGAATCTACAAGCCGCAGCGCGCCAGACTGATCCACGTGAAGGCCAATTCACTCGTCGCCGACCTGGCCGAGGCGCTGTCGCCCGACCGGGTCAAGACCGGCGAGCTGGAGCTTGGACTCTACGGCCGCGACGCATCGGTGCTCGAAGGCCGCCCCGGTGTGGTCTGTTTCCCGCTCACCACCGTCGAGGTCCAGTCCTGCGTGCAGATCGCCGGCGCTCACGGTCGGGCCGTCGTCCCTCGGGGCTCGGGCACCGGGTTGGCGGGCGGCGCGGTGCCGCTCGCCGAGTTGGAGCCGGTCGTCATCGTCACGACCAAGATGAACCAGATCCTGGAGGTCGACGCCGAGGAGCGGGTCGCCTGGGTCGAGCCCGGGGTTCTCAACCTCGACCTCTCGCGCGCCGTTGCCGCGCTCGGGTTGCATTTCGCACCCGACCCTTCGAGCCAGCAGTCCTGTTCCATCGGCGGCAACGTGGCCACGAACTCGGGCGGACCGCACTGCCTGTTGTACGGCGTGACCACCGCGCACGTCCTCGCCGTCGAGGTGGTCCTGGCCGACGGGTCGGTGGCGATCCTCGGCGGTCTCGACGCCGACCCGGCCGGTTACGACCTGCGCGGCGCCTTCGTCGGCAGCGAAGGGACGATGGGCATCGCCACCCGGATCGCGGTGCGGCTCACACCGGTGCCGCCCGCGGTGCGGACGCTGCTGGCCGACTTCACGTCGGTCGAGGACGCGGCAGCGACGGTGAGCGGCATCATCGCCGCCGGCATCGTTCCCGCCGCCCTCGAGATGATGGACGCCGAGATCACCCGCGCCGTCGAGGCGTACGTCCACGCCGGGTTTCCTGAAGACGCGGCCGCCGTGCTGCTCATCGAGGTCGACGGCTTGCCCGACGGCGTCGAGGCGGCGGCCACGTCGGTCACCGAGGTGGCGCTGGCCAACGGCGCCCGGACGGTGCGCGTCGCGGCCGACGCCGCCGAGCGGGCGTTGCTGTGGAAGGGCCGCAAGTCGGCCTTCGGCGCCATCGCGCGCATCGCGCCGAACTACTACTTGCACGACGCCGTCGTCCCTCGCACGCGGTTGGTCGAGGTGCTGCGGCAGGTGTACGCAATCGCGGCGCGATACGAGCTGCGCATGATGAACGTGTTCCACGCCGGCGACGGGAACCTGCATCCGTTGATCGTGTTCGACCGGCGCGAGCCGGGCGTCATGGATCGCGTGCTGGCCGCGGGCGCCGAGATCATCGAAGCGTGCGTCGCCGCCGGCGGCGTGCTGTCGGGCGAGCACGGCATCGGTCTCGAGAAGCGCGACTTCATGCACCTCGTGTTCAGCCCCGACGATCTTGATGCGCAAGCCCGGCTGCGCGCTGCGTTCGATCCGGCCGGCGTGTGCAACCCGCAGAAGATCTTGCCCGCCGGCTCGCGCTGCGGCGACGTCCAGCAGTTGCCCGAAGGCGCATGGATCTAGCCGCCTTCGCCGAGGAGGTCGGCGCCAAAGACCCGGTCGTCCCGGTCGGTGGGCGGACGCAGTGGACGGTTGGTGGTCCGGCGGCGGCCGATGGGCGCGAGGTGCGGGCGCCCAGCGGCGTGGTGGAGTTCACGCCCGCCGAGATGACGGCGCGCGTCGGCGCCGGTACGACGGTCACCGAACTCGACGCCGCGCTGGCCGAGGCGGGGCAGACCGTGGCGTTGCCAGCGTGGCCCGACGCGACAGTCGGTGGCGTCCTGTCGGTCGGCCACAGCGGACTCCGTCGTCTCGGGTGGGGGCCGGTTCGCAACACATTGCTCGAGGCGCGCTACGTGTCGGCCGAGGGCACGGTAGTGAAGGCGGGCGGCCCGGTCGTGAAGAACGTGACCGGCTACGACCTGTGCCGGCTGCTCGTCGGCTCGCTCGGCACCGTCGGGATCCTCGCCGAAGTCGTGGTGCGCACCCGCCCGCTTCCCGCGGTCTCGCGGTGGTTCGCGGGGCCGGGCGCGGATCCGTTCGCAACCCGGCACGCGTTGCACGCGCCGTCGTCGCTGTTGTGGGACGGCACGACGGTGTGGGTGTTGCTCGAAGGTCACGGCGCCGACGTCGACCAGGAACACGCCCGGATGGGCGCGGTGTTCACGGAGGTCGACGGCCCGCCGCCGATCCCAACCGGTGGGCGCGAGTCGCGGCGGCCGAGCGAGTTGCGCGACCTCGACGGCGTCTTCGTCGCCGAGATCGGCGTGGGCACCGTCCACCGCCACGAGGCGGTGCCGCCACGTGAGGTGACGGCGTCGATCGCCGAGCTGCAGCGGCGGGTGAAGGCGGTCTTCGATCCCACCGGGCGGTTGAACCCCGGCCGGCAGGTGCCCTGATGAAGCTGCTCGTCGACGAGGACGAACTGGCCGCGTGCGTCGCCTGTGGCCTGTGTCTGCCGCATTGCCCGACGTATCGCGTAACGGGGGAGGAGTCGGCGTCGCCACGCGGCCGCATCGCGGCGATGCGCGCCGTCCACGCCGGTGCGGCGGCCGACGACGAGTTCCACGACTTCATGGCGCGGTGCGTGCAGTGTCGGGCGTGCGAGGTGGCGTGTCCATCGTCGGTGCCCTTCGGCCGGCTCATGGAAGGCACGCGCGCCACGATGCCCGTGGGTCGGGCGACGCGGGCCGCATACTCGGTGCTCGGCCACCACCGGCTCCTGTTGGCGGGCTCGAGCGCGCTCGCCGTGCTACAGCGCTTCGGCGCCGTGCCCCGGCGGCTCGGCGTGCCGCGGCTGGCCCTGCGTCGGCGGCCACTCGTCGCCAGCGGCACCGATGTGTGGCTGTTCACTGGCTGCGTGATGGATGCGTGGCTCCGCGACGTGCACGCCGACGTCAAGCGCGTGCTCGAGGCGACCGGTGCCGGGGTCGCCTTGCCCGGCGCCGGCGCGGCGTGCTGCGGTGCGCTGCACACCCACGCCGGCCTGGTCGACGACGGCCACAAGCTGGCGGCGCGCGCGCTCGACGCCATGCCCGGCGACGCGCCGATCGTCGTCGACTCGGCCGGGTGCGGCGCGCAGCTCAAGGAGGTGTCTTCGCGCGTGGTGGACGTACACGAGTGGCTGGCGCCGCGGATCGGTCAGCTCCAGCTGCGTCGGCTCCCGTACCGTGTCGCCGTGCAGGACCCGTGTCACCTCCGTCACGTGCAGAAGACGCACGGCGCCGTGCGCGACGTCCTGGCGCCGATCGTCGACCTGGCCGAACTCGACGACGAGGGCCTGTGTTGCGGCGCGGGCGGGTCGTACTCGATGTCCCAACCCGTCCTGGCCGGAGCGATCCGCGATCAGAAGGTGGCGGCCATCGGGCGGACGGGCGCGACCGTCGTGGTCAGCGCCAATCCGGGCTGCATGCTCCACCTGCGGGGTGCGGGGCTCGACGTTCGCCACCCCATGTCGATCGTCGCCGAGGCGCTGCTCTAAATGGCCGGCGAGTTCGACGAGATCCGCGTCCGGCTCGAGGCCATCGCCGAGGAGCTGGCCGACCTCGCCATCCAGCGGCTGCGTGAGTCGATCGACGCCGGCGGCGGCGAGCTACCCGTCGACGAGCGCCGCCTCACCCGCGCCCGCCGCGCCGTCGAAAAGGCAATCTCGATCCTCCGCGAACCCGACGACTCCGACTAGCCCCCCAAACGCAACGTGTCGGTGTCAGGTTGCGCTTTTCGTTGCTCTCGCACCGACACGTCACTCCGTGGGCATGCGGTTGAGGTGGTCGATCAGCATGCGCAAGCGGGCGTTGTGGATCTGGTCGAAGCGGAAGACGATGCGGGCGAGATCGAGGTGGTCGTTGTCGGTCACCTCGGCCTTGAGCGGGTCGGTGCGTTCGATCTCGCCGCGTGTGCAGATGTCGGCGAACTCGGTGTTGAGCGCGGCCAGGTCGGCGTCGCTCGGGGCCGAGTGCATCCGCACCACCATCCGATTCCCCACGAACCGGCGGGAGTGGTAGTTGCGGTAGAAGCCGAGGATCTCGCCGGCGGCGTCCTCGACGTCGTCGGTGATGCGGTACAGCACGTGGTCGTCGGGATCGATGAGGCCGCGCGGAGCGACCTCGTCCAGGAGGAACCGCTGCCACGAGCTCCAGTAGGTCCCGTCCGGCACTTCGAGTAGCACCATCGGCGCCGGGTCGGCCTTGCCGGTCTGCAGCAGCGTCAGCAACTCGAATCCCTCGTCGAGCGTGCCGAATCCGCCGGGGAGGACGACGAACCCGTCGGACTCCTTCATCAACATGAGTTTGCGGGTGAAGAAGTACCGCATCTCGATGAGCTTGGGGTCGTCGGCGATGAACTCGTTGGCGCCCTGTTCAAACGGCAGCCGGATGTTTATGCCAAAGGACTTCTCGCGCCCGGCGCCCTCGAGACCGGCGGCCATGATCCCCGGCCCGGCGCCAGTGATGACCATCCAGCCCTTGGCGGCCAGCGCGGCGGCCACGTCGCGCGCCTGGGCGTACAGGGGGTCGGTCGGCAATGTTCGGGCCGATCCGAACACCGTGACCTTCGGAACCGTGCGGTACGGACCGAAGACTTTGAACGCGGCGCGCATCTCCTGAAGGGCCGCGCTGGCGATCTTGAGGTTGAGGCGGCCCGGGTCGTCGGACCCGAGGCCCGCCGCGGTCGTGAGGATGTCGCGGACGACGTCGCGGTTGCGAGACCCGGTCGCCGCGAGGATCTCAGCGACGAGTTGGTCGATGTCGTCTTCGGCCACTACGTGAAGTGTCTAGCCCGTACGCTGCCCGGCGATGAGCGGAATGCCGCCGCCCCCGCCGCCGCCTCGACCGGTGCCGACGGTCGACCTGGCGCGCGACACCGCAACGTCCCTGACCGATCAGATCGAAGCGACGATGCGCCGCGCGTCGTCGCTCACCGAGGATCAGTGCCAGCAAGGTGTCAACGACGAGTGGTCGACGGTGCAGTCACTCCGACACCTGACGTTCGTTGTCGACGTCTGGCTCGGGAAGACCATCCGCAATGAGACGGACCCGTTCCACCCGATCGGTCTCCCACCCAGCTTCATACCGCCCAAGCTGCCCGCTCGTCGATCGACCCCGACGCCCGGCCGACCTACGACGAGGCCTGTGATGTCCTGCGAGGCCGGCTCGCGGATCTACGCCGCTATGTCGACGCGCTCCCGCCCGACGAGCTCGGCCGTGCGATTGGTACCCACGCGGCGACGGTCGGCGGCGGCCTCGGCGTCATCTTCGACGAGCTGGCCGCCCACGACCGCTTCATCAACCGCGACCTCGACTACTTGAACTCGTAGTTCGCCGGGCGCTTCTCGAGGAACGCGGTCCACGCCTCGCGCATGTCGGCGCTGAAGCTGGTGAGGATCTGCGTGCGGTTCTCGAGGTCGATGCCGGCGTGGAGGCTGCCGATCTCGAGCTGCGACCACATCACTTCCTTGGTCATCCAGATGCCGAACGGGCTGTTGGCGGCGATGAGCCGCGCCGTCTCGAGCGCGGCGCCGACGACCTCGCCGTCGGGAACGACCTTGACGACGAGCCCGAGCCGTTCGGCTTCCGGTGCGTCGATGATGCGGCCGGTCAGCAGCAACTCGAACGCACGCGACGCGCCGATCAGACGGGGAAGCAGCCAGCTCACGCCGATATCGCAGCCAGAGAGGCCGATGCGGACGAAGGCCACGTTGAATCGAGCTGACGCGGCGGCGATGCGGATATCAGAGCCCAGGGCCAGCGCCAGGCCGCCGCCGGCCGCCGGGCCGTTCACCGCCGCGATCACCGGTTGCCGCAGTGATCGCAGATGGGGGATGAGCCGGGCGATGTGCTGCTGGCCGATGAGCCCGCTGGCCGGACCGCCCCACTCGCCGCCGCCCGGCGGCGTGCCGGTGCCCTTGAGGTCGAGCCCGGCGCAGAAGCCGCGGCCCTCACCGGTGATGACGACGACCCGACAGTCGCGATCGGCGGCCACCTCGTCGAGCCGAAGGTGGATGTCGGCGACGAGCTCATGGCTCATGGCGTTGAGGCGTTCGGGGCGATCGAGCGTCAATAGCGTGACGCCGTCGTCGACGACCTCACTGCGAACGGTCGCGCCGGTGCTCACAGGCCCATGGCGCTGCCGCCGCCATGAACATTGATCTTCTGACCGCTCACGTAGCCGCACGCGTCGGAGACGAGGAAGCGGACGACGTTGGCGATGTCCTCGGGCTGGCAGACCCGTCCGAAGGGCGAGACCTGGTCGAGCGTGCGGATGTCCTCGATGCCCGCTGCACCCTTGACGAGGCGGCGGCCCATCTCGGTCTCGACCAGCCCGGGCGCCACGATGTTCACGCGGATGCCGTTGCGCTGCTCCTCCTTGGCCAGGGTGAGGGCAAGGGCTTCGAGGGCGGCCTTGCCCATGTTGTAGGGCGCGCCGTTGGCCGCGTTGCTCATCGTCGCCACGCTCGAGATCATGATGACGTCGGCCCGATCGCGGTCGCGCATCGAGGGCACCACGAGCCGGCACAGGTGGTGCGGGCCGATCGCGTGCGTCCGGACGACGCGCTCCATCTCGTCGGGGTCGGTACTCACGATGCTGCGACCCTTGCTCGCGATGCCGCCGTTGTTCACGAGGATGTCGACGAACCCGAACTCGTTGAGCACCTCGTCCACCATGCGGGCGTCGTCCTCGGCCGAGTCGACGCTGGCCTGCACGGCGATGGCGCGGCGGCCGAGCTTTTCGATCTCGGCGACGGTTTCGCGCGCCGCGTCCTCGTCCTTGCGGTAGTTCACCGCGATGTCGGCGCCGTCCTCGGCCAGCGCCAACGAGATCGCCTTGCCGATTCCGCGGCCGCCGCCGGTCACCAGTGCAACCCGTCCGTCGAGAGTCATGCCGTGGACCTTAGATTGGGAGGCGTGGACCAGGCCTGTTCGCGCTGCGGGACGATTGCCGAAGGCGTCGATGACGGCCCGCCGCCCGGTTGGTCGATCGTGTTCGAGAACGACGGGCGCATCACGTACCAATGCCCCCTCTGCGTTCGCGCCAACATCCGCGCCATCGAAGGAAAGCTCTCCGAGGAGTACTGGGAGTTCTAAGAACGCATTCTGGGCGGATTAGTGCGGGCTCAGCCCGCACGGATCCGCCCAGAATGCGAGCTAGGCGGGCTGAACGCGGCCGTAGAGCGTGGTGCGCTGCTCGAGTACCCGCCCGAGCGGGTCGGTCAGCGAGCGGAAGCCGGCCTCGTCCATCTCCTGCCCGTGGGTCGCGCCCGCCGCCCGCGAGATGTTCTCGTCCATCAGCGTGCCGCCGAGATCGTTGGCCCCGCCCTGCAAGACCTGGGTGACGCCGGGAGCGCCCATCTTCACCCACGACACCTGAATGTTCGGGATCCAGCCGTGGTACGCGATGCGGCCGACGGCGTGCATCAGGAGGGCCTCGCGGAACGTCGGGCCTCGACGACTCTTCTTTTGCAAGTAGATCGGCGCCGCCATGTGCACGAACGGCAGCGGCACGAACTCGGTGAACCCGCCGGTCTCCTTCTGGAGTTCGCGCGTGCGGACGAGGTGAAGGGCCCAGCTGATCGGGTGCTCGATCGAGCCGTACATGATCGTGATGTTCGACCGCAGCCCGACGCTGTGCGCGGTGCGGTGGGCGTCGAGCCACTCCTCGGTGTTGACCTTGTCGGGACACAGGACGGCGCGCACGTCGTCGTCGAGAATCTCGGCGGCCGTGCCGGGCAGCGTCTTGAGCCCGGCTGCCATCAGCCGGCGTAGGTAGTCGGCAAGGGGTTCGCCGAGCCGCTTGGCGCCCTCGGTGACCTCCAACGCGGTGAACCCATGGATGTGGATCGTGGGCGACGCCTCGCGCACGGCGCGAATGACTTCGAGGTAGTAGTCGCCGTCGAAACTCGGGTGGATGCCGCCCTGGAGGCAAACCTCGGTGGCGCCCTTGGCCTCGGCCTCGACGACGCGCTCGGTGATGTCGCTCAGCTCGAGCAGGTACGGGGTGCCGCGCAGGTTGAGCGACAGCGGCCCTTTGGAGAACGCGCAGAACTTGCACTTAAAGGTGCAGACGTTGGTGTAGTTGATGTTGCGGTTGGCGACCCAGGTGACCACGTCGCCGACCGTCTGTTGGCGCAGCTCGTCGGCGACTTGGGCGACGGCGGCGACCTCGGGTCCGCGCGCCGAGAAGAGCGTGACGATCTCTTCAACGCCGACTTCGTGGCCCATGAGGACGCCGGCCAGCACTTCGCCCACCGCGCCGCCGGCCCGGGCCATCGGCGCAGGAACGAGGGTGGGCGGCGCGTCGTCGGCGCCCGAGTACCAGGCCTCGCCCGGCTCCCGACCGAGCGCTTCGGCGTCGCTGCGGTCCAGGACCGCGAAGCGCATCGTCGGGGCAAGCCAGCGGCCCGGGTCGCGAGCGAACTCGGAATAGATCGTCAACCGAGGTGCGAGCGACAACCCGCGTCCTTCAGTGACCTCGCGCAAGCGGTCGATCGCCGGCCACGGGCGTTCGGGGTTGACGTGATCGGGGGTAACCGGCGAGACGCCGCCCCAATCGTCGATGCCGGCGTCGAGGAGACGGCCGAAGTCGTCCGACAGGTTGGGCGGTGCTTGGAGATGAACGTCGGTCGGGAGGATGACGCGAGCCGCGGCGACCGACCAGAGGTACTCGTCCTCGGGGCAGGGCGCGGCGTTGTGCATCGCGGTGCCGTCCTTGGGCAGGAAGTTCTGGACGATGACCTCTTGCACGTGGCCGTGGCGACGGTGGCTGGCCGCGATGGCTTCGAGCGCATCGACTCGATCGCGTCGCGACTCGCCGATGCCGCAGAGGATTCCCGTCGTGTACGGGATGGCCAGCTCGCCGGCCCATTCGAGGGTCGCCAGCCGGCGGGCGGGCTCCTTGTCCGGGGCGCCGCGATGGCAGTGGAGCTCGCCGTTGAGCGACTCGATCATCATCCCCTGTGACGCCGACACGTCGCGAAGCCGGGCCAGTTCGTCGCGACTCAGCGCGCCGGGATTGGCGTGGGGGAGGAGCCCGGTCTCGTCGCGGACGAGCGCGCACATGGCGACGAGGTAGTCGACCGTTGACGCGTAACCCCGCTCGGTCAGCCACTCACGGGCGACCGGGTAGCGGTCCTCGGGCCGCTCGCCGAGGGTGAACAGAGCTTCGTGACAGCCAACCGCGGCGCCGGCGCGGGCGATGTCGAGCACCTCGTCGGGCGACAGGTAGGGCGCCTGCACCCGCGCGGGTGGCTGGGCGAACGTGCAGTAGCCGCACCGGTCGAAGCACAGGTGTGTGAGCGGGATGAACACCTTGGGGGAGTAGGTGACGCGCGTGCCGAAGCACTCGTCACGAACCGCCGCCGCGGCGCGCAGCAACTCGTCGAGGCCCATGTCGAGCACTGTCATCCTTCTGCCGCCTCTCGGTCGACCAACCACACAACTCTGTCCGCGTGCACTCTGGCCGCAGGGATGTCCTCGCCGCGCAGCACCTTCTGTAGCGCGTCGTGCTTCTCGCGGCCGCACACCGTGAAGATCGCGAGCCGGCCGCGGGCGATACCCGACAGCGTCAGCGTCATGCGCGGGTGCGGGTTGGCGCCGCTCGGATCTTCGTTCATCATCACCAGCCGGCCCGGGTCGGCGAGGAAGGCGGGCGAGTCCGGGAACAGCGAGGCGGTGTGGCCGTCGGCACCGAGGCCGAGGTGCACGAGGTCGAAGCGCCCCAACTCGCCGATGCGCAGTTGGTACGGATCGGCGCCTTCGTCGCAGCGCATCGGGTACACGGCATTGGCGGCGCCGACCCGTTCGAGCAGCGCTTCGCGCGCGAGCCGGTAGTTCGACGCCGCGTCCTCCTGCGGAACGCAACGCTCGTCGCCCCAGTAGACGTCGACCGCCCACCAGTCGATCTGCTCGGCCCCGTCGGCGGCCAGCCGTTCGTAGGAACGGCGCGCCGTCTCGCCGCCCGAGAGCGCCATCGAGAACGTGTCGCCCGGCCGCGCGTGGAACGCCTCGATGACCCGCTCGGCGAACTCCCCGGGCACGTCTTCGACGACGACCAATTCCCCGTTCATGTTGCGGGGAACTCTATGTGAACCCTGCGACTACTCGACTTTTTCCGACAACACCCCCGCTTGTGGCGGGTGTTGTCGGAAAAAGTCGTCGGCGGGTGGTCGCCCGGGCCCTGACCGAGCCTTGCGGCGGGCCGCCGCGCACCTCGTTGGTACCACTGGGGCGATGGGAATCGACGGGTTCGGAAGAGCGCAACACGGCCTCGTCGCCGTCTATCAGGCCTTGGAGGTGCTGAGCCCCGCGCAGCTTGAGAATGAGCTGAGTTCCGGGCGGCTGATTCCGCACCGCCGGCGCGTCTATCGCTGCCGCGGTGCGCCCGGTTCGTACGTCCAGGAGGTCCTCGCCGCGATCCTGGCGATCGGCCTCGGCGCGGCCGTGGCGTGTCGCAACACCGCGGCGCGCCTTCACGGAATACCTGACGTGCCGGCGGTCCTGGTCGAAGTGCTGACCCTCCGCTCGAAGAAGCCGGTCCTCAGCGGCGTGCGGGTGCACACGAGCAACTACCTGCCGGCGCATCATGTGACTCTCACGCACGGTGTTCCCGCGACGACCGTTGCCCGGACACTCGTCGACCTTTCCGCGTGCCTGTCGCACGAAACCTGGGCCCGGGCGCTTCGTGGCGCGGTCCGCCTCGGCCTGACGACGTATGACGAGGTGTACCGCGCTCGCGACGAGATGCGGGCGCGCGGTCGCCGCCGGACGACGGTCGTCGACGAAACCCTCACGTCTCTCGCCGGCGATCCCGGTGACAGTGACGGCGAGGCGAAGCTGGTGCGCTGGCTGATCGAGGCGGGCTTTCCCATGCCTGAGCAACAGCTGTGGGTCGTGGGCACCACGGGCGAGCGGTTCCGCCTCGACCTTGCCTATCAAGCGGCCAAGATCGACATGGAGTACGACGGCGTGGACGCCCACGGCAAACCCGTCGACGCCTTCATCGAGGATCGCGCCCGCGACGACTCGCTGACGCTTTCCGGGTACCTCGTCATACGGGCGACGAAGCGAACGTCTCGGCGCACGTTCCTTCGCCGCGTCTTTGCCGCGCTCCAGGAGCGCTCCCCAGGACTTTGTCCGACTTCACCCCCGTGACCACCGGCGAACTCGGACAAAGTCGGGCTTGGCAGCCCAACCAACCAACTAATCAGTCGGTGAGCGGGTCGTGCCACTGGTCGTGGTCGTCGGCGAGGATCGCCGCCGCCTCGGCCGGGCCCCAGGTGTTGGCGCGGTAACGGCGGATCGGGGTGTCGTCGCCGTCCCATGCGTCGAGGATCGGCTGGACGATGCGCCATGCCTGCATGACCTCGTCGGAGCGTATGAACAGGGTTGGATCGCCCACCATGGCGTCGAGCAGCAGCCGCTCGTAGGCGTCGGGCGGGGTCTCGGCGAACTCCTTCGAATACGTGAAGTCCATCGACACCGACCGCACCTCGAACTCCTGACCCGGCACCTTGGCGCCGAACCGCAGCGTGATGCCCTCGTCGGGCTGGATTCGCAGCACGAGCAGGTTCGGGCCGAGGCCGGTCGCATGGCCGGCAGCGAACGGCAGGTGGGGCACGTCGTGGAACTGGAGCGCCACTTCAGTGGCGCGCGCCTTCAGCTTCTTGCCGGTGCGGACGTAGAAGGGCACGCCGGCCCACCGCCAGTTGTCGATGTACAGGCGCATGGCCATGAATGTCTCGACCTGGCTGTCGGGGGCGACGCCCTCCTCGCCCGTGTAACCGACGTACTGGGCGCGCACGACACGCGCCGCCACGTCATCGGGCGACATGATCGGGACGGCGCGCAGCGCCTTGACTTTCTCGTCGCGGATGCCCTGCGCGTCGATGGACACCGGTGCTTCCATCGCGGTGAGGGCGAGCACTTGCATGACGTGGTTCTGAACGATGTCGCGCAGCGCGCCGGCGGTTTCGTAGAAGCTGCCGCGATGCTCGACGCCGATGTCCTCGGCGACGGTGATCTGCACGTGGTCGACGTAGCGCCGGTTCCAGATCGGTTCGAAGATGGCGTTGGCGAACCGCAAGGCGAGGACGTTCTGGACCGTCTCCTTTCCGAGGTAGTGGTCGATCCGGTACACGTGCGACTCGGCGAACACGGCGTGGACGCAGTCGTCCAGCTGCTGAGCGCTGGCCAGGTCGCGGCCGTACGGCTTCTCGATCACCACGCGACCAGCGGTGAGCCCATGGCGACCGAGACCCTCGACGATCTCGGCGAACACCGTCGGGACGGTCGCCAGGTAGAACACGACCTCTGGAAGCGCGAGCTCGTCGAGTACTGCGCACAGCGCGGTGAACGTCTCGTCAGCCGCGTAGTCACCCACCACGTAACGGGCCCGGCCGACGACTTCCTTGTACTGCGGGCTGGCACCGGGAACTGCCTGGAGCGCCCGCTTCTGGAAGTCGACGTCGTCCATCTCGGTGCGGGCCACGCCGATGAGCGTGAATCGCTCGTCGAGCCGGCCCTTGGCGCCGAGCCGGTCGATGGCGGGCAGCAGCTTGCGAGCGGTGAGGTCGCCCGACGCGCCGAACACGACGAGGGCGCAGGGCGGCGCCTTGCGCGCGTCAGGCATCGGTAGCGGCCGCTTCGGGCCCGGCGCGCTCCTCGGCGGCGGGGCCGGCAGCCTCCTGCGCGACTTCGGCGGCGGCCGACTCGATCAGGAACTTGTGGCCGCCGAACTGATTGCGCAAGGCGGCCACGATGCGCGCCGCGACCGAGTCCGGCTGGCGCGACGAGAAGCGAGCGAACAGCGACGCGGTGATCGCCGGCGCGGCGACCGCCCGCGAGATGGCCTGCTCCACGGTCCACCGACCCTCGCCCGAGTCCTCGACCCAACCCTTGATATGGCTGAACTCGTCTTGGTTCTCGAAGGCCAGCTCGGCCAGCTCCAACAGCCACGATCGCACGACCGATCCGTGATTCCACAGCGCGGCGATCTCGTGCAGGTCGAGACCGAACTCCGGCGCGGCGTCGAGCAGGGCGAACCCCTCGGCGTAGGACTGGAGCATCCCGTACTCGATGCCGTTGTGGATCATCTTCGTGTAGTGCCCGGCCCCGGGCGGACCGACGTGCGCGTACCCATCCTGTGGCGCCAGCGCGGTGAAGATCGGCTCGAGCCGTTCGACGGCGGCCGCGTCGCCACCCACCATGAGGCAGTAACCGTTCTTCAGGCCCCAGACGCCGCCGGACACACCGGCGTCGACGAAGTGCATGCCTCGTTCCGCCAACTCGCCCGCGTAGCGCTGTGCTTCGGCGAAGTGCGAGTTGCCGCCGTCGATGATCGTGTCGCCTGCGTCGAGTAACTCGACGAGCGCGTCGATGGTCTCGACCGTCGGGGCGCCGGCCGGCACCATCACCCACACTGCTCGCGGCGGCTCGAGTTTGGCGACGGCGTCGGCCAGGTCAGTCGCGCCGATCGCGCCCTCGCCGGCCGCGGCGGAAACGGCATCGGCGTTGCGGTCGAACGCGACGACCTCGTGACCGTGTTCGATCAGCCGCTGGGTCATGTTGCCGCCCATGCGGCCCAGCCCGACCATCGCGATTTTCATACCGCCACCTCGCTCATGTCGTCGACCACTCGAAGCACGCGGCGCTCGTGGGCGATGAGGCTCTGGTAGTCGCCGATCGACTGCGCGTTGATGAGAGTGCCGAAGTCGTACGGGTAGCCGGGAATCGGTACGTCGGCCGTCGGTGTTCGCGGCACGAGTTGCACGGCGACGACGCTGTCCGGCCCGCCCTTGTGGAGCTGACCGGTCGAGTGGAGGAACCGCGGCCCATAGCCGACGGTGGCGGCGACGCCGAGCGCATCGCCCACCCGACGCCGCAACCGTTCGAGCGTCGCGTCGTTGCCGTACGGGATGTACGCCTGGAGCGATACGTAGTCGCCGGGGCGGACCGTCGACTGGAGCCACTCGCCGATGGCGTTGCCCCGGACTGACGGCACCTCAGGTAGCGGAAGGCGCTCGAGCACGCGCGACGTGTTCTGTTTCGACTCGGTGACGTTGGGCTCGTCGAACGGGTCGATGCCCAGCGCGTGCCCGGCGATCGCGGTGGCCACTTCCCACCGGAAGAACTCGGCGCCGAGGTCGAGCGCGTCGTCGATGGCGACGTTCACGATCTCGCGGTCCGCACCGGATTCGGCGTCGGTCGTCGGGATCGGGACGAGGCCGGTGCCGCGCTTGCCCGTCGACTCGGCGATGAGCTGCTCGACCCACAACCCGAACGCGCCAAAGGCGGGAGGCGAGACGATCGTGACCTTGTCGCGGCCGGCGCGCTGGGCGTCGGCCAGGGCCAGGCCGAACTCGACGGCCGCCTCGGCGTCGAAGGTCGCGGCGCGCTCGCAGAGCGCAGCGACGTCGTACCCGAGCAGCGCGGCGGGCACGAGGCCGAAGTAGGAGAGGACCGAGTAACGCCCGCCGATGTCGGGCGGGTTGACGAACGTACGGGCGAAGCCGTGCTCGCTCGCCAACGTCGCGAGTGAGGTGCCGGGGTCGGTGATCGCCGCGAAACGCGATCCGTCCGTTACTCGCGACCATGCGTAGGCGAAGAGCGTGTTCACCTCGAGCGTGGTTCCCGACTTCGACGAGACTAGGAAGAAGGTGTCGTCGACCGGCATCGACGCGACAGTGGCCGGGTCGGTCGTGTCGCACACAGTCAGCCGCGAGCTGCCCACGGCGGCGCGCAGGACCTCGGGACCGAGCGACGACCCGCCCATCCCCAGCAGCACGATGTGTTGGGCGTCGATACCAGCGGCCCACTGTTGGAGGTCCGCGGCCTGGCGTTGCATGGCGGCGGGCGTGTCCAACCATCCGAGCCGGTTGGCGGCCACGTTGCCGTCGGGCCACAGCGTGGTGTCCCGGGCATTGAGCCGGGCCCAAAGGTCGCTCAGAGGGCGTTCGCCTTGTCGCTGAGAGCTTGCAGCAGCTCGTCGTACGACTTGACGAAGGCGGCGACGCCTTCGTCCTCGAGGGTCTGGCCGACGTCGGCCATGTCGACGCCGAGGCGATCGAGCCCTTCGAGAACGGCGGCGGCTTCCTCGACGCCTTCGGTGATCGTGCGGTGCACGACGCCGTGATCGACGAACGCGTCGATCGTCGCGTCAGGGAGGGTGTTCACCGAGTCGGGGCCGATGAGCGTATCGACGTACAGCAGGTCGGGGTACGCCGGGTTCTTGGTCGACGTCGACGCCCACAGCGGGCGCTGCAACCGCGCGCCGTTGGACGCCAACTCGCGCCACCGGTCGCTGCCGAAGCGGTCGGCGAACAGCTGATAGGCGAGCTTGGCCTGGGCGACCGCCGCCTTGCCGCGCAGCCCAAGCGCCTCGGGCGACCCGATGGCGTCGAGCCGGCGGTCGACTTCGGTGTCGACCCGGCTGACGAAGAACGACGCCACGCTGTTGACCGCCGCCGCGTCGCCGCCGCCCGCGACCCACTCGGCCAGACCCGAGATGTACGCGTCGATGACCGCGTCGTAGCGGTCGAGGCTGAAGATCAGCGTGATGTTGATGTTGCGGCCTTCCGCGGTCATCTGCTTGATCGCGGGGATCCCGGCCGCGGTCGCCGGGATCTTGACCATCAGGTTGGGTTGGGCGATCCGCTCGTGGAGGCTGCGCGCGTCGGTGATCGTGGCCGCGGTGTCGTGGGCGATGGCGGGGGAGACCTCGATCGACACGAATCCGTCGCTCTTCGCCTCGTCGTAGACCGGCCGCAGGACGGCGAGCGCGTTGGTGATGTCGTCGATAACGAGTTCCCAGTACGCCGCCTCCACGTCGCGCGTGACGAGTTCGGCGCGGAACTGTTCGTCGTACGCGTCGCTGCCGCTGATCGCCTTCTGGAAGATCGTCGGGTTGGAGGTGACGCCGCGAATGCCGGCGCTGACACGCGCCGCCAGGTCACCAGAGGTGATGGCTGGGCGACTCAGGTTGTCGAGCCACGGGCTCTGCCCGCACGTCTCGTAGAGGTCACGGAGCTTCGTCATCGACGTCCTCGGTGTCATCGGAGTCTTCGGCATTGGTGCCGAGCAGCTGGCGGGCCCGGTTGGCGACGTTCTCCGCGGTATACCCAAGCTTCTCCAGCAGCAGTGCTCCCGGTGCCGACGCACCGAAGTGGTCGAAGGTCACGCTGTCGTCGGACCACCGCTCCCACCCGAACGACGCGGCGGCTTCGACCGCGAGCGTCGGGATCGCCGCCGGCAGCACCGACGCCCGGTAGGCGTCGTCGGCCTCGTCGAACAACTCCCACGACGGCATCGACACGACGCGGGCGAAGATCCCCTCGGTCGCGAGCAGGTCCGACGCGTCGACGCACACCGCGACCTCGGCTCCGGTGCCGATCAGGATGATGTCGGGATCCTCGGCGCCCCACGAGAGGATGTACGCGCCCTTGGCGACATCGGCCGCCTTGTCGCCGGTGCCTTCGAGGACAGGGAGCTTCTGGCGACTCAGGATCAACGCCGTCGGCCCGTTCGACTCGATGGCGACGCGCACGGCGTGAGCAGTCTCGTTGGCGTCGGCCGGTCGGATCACGCGCAGCGCCGGCATCGCCCGCATGGCGGCGAGGTGCTCGATCGGCTGATGCGTCGGGCCGTCCTCGCCCAAGCCCACCGAGTCGTGGCTCCAGCAGAAGACGACCTTTGCCTGCATGATCGCAGCGAGTCGCACTGCCGGGCGCATGTAGTCGCTGAACACGAAGAACGTGCCGCCGAACGGAAGGACGCCGCCGTGCATGGCCATGCCGTTCATGACCGCGCCCATCGCGTGCTCGCGCACGCCGTAGTGGATGAGGCGCCCGCTCGGCTCGGTCGCGCTGAGAATCGGCAGGCCCTTGACGTGGTTACCGGTGTTGTCGGTGAGGTCGGCCCCGCCGGTGTTGAGGCCCGGCACCACGTCGACGATCGCGGCGAGCACCTGACTCAGGGCTTGACGTGTCGCCAGTTCGTTGCCCGCCGCGAACGTCGGGAGCTTCTCCTGCCAACCGGTAAGGCCGCGGCCTTCGAGGCAGGCCTGGTACTCGGCCACGTCGCCGGTGTAGCTCTGGGCCCGCTGTTGCCACTCGACGTTGAGCGCGTGGCCGCGGGGCACGCATTGCCGGTAGAACTCGAGGACATCGTCGGGCACCCAGAAGGTCTCGTCGGGCGGCATCCCGAGGATCTCCTTGGTGGCCCGCACCTCGTCGGCGCCCAGCGCGTTGCCGTGCGCCTCTGGTGTGTCGGTCTTGTTGGGCGCCGGCCAGCCGATGTGGCTGCGCAGGACGAGGAGCGACGGCTTGTCCTCGACGGCCATGGCGCGGCGCAGGCCGGCTTCGAGCGCGTCGGGGTCGTTGGCGACCTCGCCGAGGTGATCGACGTGCCACCCGTAACTCTCGAAGCGCTTTGCGCTGTCGTCGGTAAACGCCAGCTCGGTGGGCCCGTCGATCGTGATGTGGTTGTCGTCGTAGACGTAGACCAGGCGACCCAACCCGAGGTGGCCGGCCAGCGACGCCGCCTCGTGGCTGATGCCTTCCATGAGATCGCCGTCGCTGCAGAGGACGAACGTGTGGTGATTCGTCAGTTCGGGACCGAAGCGGCTGCGGAGCCAGCGTTCGGCGATACCCATCCCCACCCCGTCGCCCACGCCCTGCCCGAGTGGCCCGGTGGTGACTTCGACGCCCTTGGTGTGATGGACCTCGGGGTGACCGGGTGTCTTGCTCCCGTACTGGCGGAACGACCGCACGTCGTCGAGCTCGAGGCCGTAGCCGGTGAGGTAGAGCATCGAGTACAGGAGGATCGACGCGTGGCCGCACGAGAGGATGAAGCGGTCGCGATCGGGCCAGTCCGGATCCGACGGGTCATGGCGCATCACGCGCGTGAACAGCACGTGGGCTAGGGGCGCGAGGGCCATCGCGGTCCCCGGATGGCCGTTGCCCGCCGCCTGCGGCCCGTCCATGGCCAGGCCACGGATCACGTTGATGCCGCGCTGCTCGACGTCGGTCGTCATGTGTCCAGACCCTACCCAGGGCTATCGGCCATCAACGCGATTGCCGCGGTGTAGCCGTGAACGAAGTTGCGCCGGCCGATCGGACCGAACTCGCCGGCGGCAAAGAACCCTGCGGTGGCCGGCTCGTCGAGCAGTTCAGCGACCACGAGGGCGTCGTGGTCAGGTTTGGTGAAGAAGCGGGCCCCGCGGCCGTTGCAGGTGAAGACGAGCGCCCCTTGGGCGCGGCGCCCGACGAGCAGCTCGCGCAGGTCGTCGTCGGCCGTGCGGGCGTCGCGCACCAGGTATTGCGCCGTCGTGCCGACGGGAACGACGTCGCCCACCGCGACCGCGCCACTCCCGCGGTCGATCTGGATCAGGTTGCGGGCCAGAAAGTCGCCCCGCTCGTAGTCGAGCTTGCGTTCGTCGACGACGACGCCGAGCAGGACGCCGTTCCGGAGCACTGAGGCTTCCTCCTCGGCCATCTTGTCGGCGATGTCGGTCAGCCGCGAGAACGCCGGCTCGCCACCCAACTCGAACACGACGTTCTCCTCGGCGCGCGTCACCGCGAACGGTTGCCCAACCGGGCGGCATCCCTGCGACACGACGAGATCGATGTCGATGCCAGGCCCGACCAGCGCGCCGACCGCGCCGCTCGTCGTGACCGTGTCGTCGACCACCAAGCGGTTCCCTCCCGGCCCGCTCGCCGCCGACGCGTTGCCGCCGACGATCGGCAGGCCCGGGTACCGGTCCGCCAGGTGGTCGAAGAACGGCTCGGCTGGAAACGAAAACGGGTCGGCGAGGAGGAGCAGCGCGGCCGGTTCGAACGGCAGGTCATCCGGCCAGCCGCCGAGCGCCAATCCGTCGGCGGTCCGGCCAACCGTGAGGTGCACCGGCGCCACGGGTGCATCGAGGGTGGCGGCCCACAGGACGACGCCGGGTCCGTCCTCGACCTCGCGCCCATTCCCGACGATCGACACGGCGGAGCAGCCCACCAGAACGTCGGGCTCGAGGATGGCCCGGACGGCGGCCGCGGCGTCCTCTAACGCACCGGCGTGGTGGGGCGTCACGAACACGGTCGCCAGCGCCGGCCGGCGGCCGAGCGCTTCGAGGATCTGTCCCGCCGTCTCGCCGACCGCGGCCGCAGTCACGGGGTGCTCCGAGAGCGCAGACGCGAATGGCACTATCGGCCACGCTAACCCCGTAGCCTTGAAGCGTGAGCGAGCCGAAGGTGAGCGATCGCCAGCAAAAACAGCATGGCCTCGGCCATTTTCGCCGTCCGAAGGATGGCGCCTGAAAATGGCCGCCCCGGTGACTGTGTCACCGACCCGCGAAGCGATCCTCACTGAGGCCCTCCGGCTCTTTGCCGAGCACGGGTACGAGGGCACGTCCCTCAACGACATCGCCGCCGCCGTCGGGATCCGCCGGCCCAGCCTGCTGCACCACTTCCCGTCCAAAGAGGCGCTCTACCGGCAGGTATTCGAGGCGTCGATCACCGATTGGTTCGAGCGGGTGGGCGAGGCCATCGAGGCGCCCAAGGACGGGTGGGAGCAGGTCGACCGTGTCCTGGTGGCCGCCTTCCAGTTCTTCCGGCAGAACAACGACTTCATTCGGTTGTTCCGCCGTGAGGCCCTGGCCGACGGCACGCGCCTGGGCGTCGAGATCGCCGCCGCCCTGCAGCCGCTCGTGAAGCGGGCGAGCGGGTTCTTCGAGAAGGAGATGGACGCCGGGCGCTTCAAGCGCCACGACCCGGAGCAGCTCCTGATCACCGGCTACGGCGCCATCCTCACGTACTTCAGCGACTTGCCGTTCCTCGAGGCCCTCGTCGGCGGCGATCCGCTCGCCGAGAAGGCGCTCGAGCAGCGACTCGCGCACGTGCGCAGCTTCTTCCGCGCCGCCCTCGAGCCCTAGGTGGCCACCGACCGCCGGGTGCAGGTCCCGCCGAACTGCGACCTGACGTTGGGCATGACGTGCATCGACAAGAGCGAACCGGGCCGCACCGTGTGGCGGATGGTCGGCGACGAGCGCATGGGGAATCCCGTCGGCCTTGTGCAGGGCGGCTTCTTGTCCGCCATGTGCGATTCGGCGATGGGCGCGTCGTCGGTGACTTACGCGGCCGATCGCAAGGTCTTCTCGGCCAACGCCGAGATGAAGGTGAGCTTCCTCAAGGCGGTGAAGGTAGGGACCACCCTCACCTGCACCGCGACGGTGATCTCTGGCGGGCAGCGCTTGGCGTTCGTCGAGGCCGAGGTCATCGATGGCGACGGGCGTCTTGTCGTCAAGGCGTCCTCTACCTACGTGTACACGCCTCGCGACTAGTGGTCCGCCGGTGGCTCGCACCGGTCGCGCTTGCCGCGATCACTATTGGTGCCGCGGTCGGCGCACTGATGCCGGCGCGCACGCGCACGCCCTCGCGACCCGCGGTCGCGGCTCGCGCCGGCGTGCTCTCGCCGCGCCGTCTGCCCGACCTGCTGGCGCGCGCCGTCGCCGACGGCAACCTGCACCGCCGTCTCGACGGGGTTCTTGCCGACACCGACCTGGGCGCGGGCCGCACCGACTCGTGCCTTATCGTCACCTACGACGGCGACACGATCTACGACACGCGGCCGGACCGGGCGCTCACGCCCGCCTCGACGCTCAAACTGCTCACTGCTGCCGTCGCGTTGAAGCGTTTGGGTGCCGACAGCCGCCTCGACACAACCGTTGTCGCCAAGACGGCACCGAACGACGGTGTCGTCGCCGGTGATCTGTGGTTGGTCGGCGGCGGCGACCCGCTGCTCGGTACCGCGGACTACGCGGGCAGCTTCAAGGACCAGCCCCGCCTCTTCACCGACTTGGCCGCGCTGGCCGACAGCGTCGCTCGGGCCGGCGTTCGCACCGTGACCGGCGGGGTGGTGGGCGACGAGACGCGCTACGACACCCAGCGATACGTACCGTCGTGGAAGCCGGTGTACGCGAGCGACGGTGACGTCGGTCCGCTCAGCGCGCTGGCGTTCGACGACGGGTTCGTCGAATGGAAGCCGAAGGCGATCGCCGCGCCGGCGCCGGCGACACGCGCCGCGGCAGTGTTCACCGAGCTCCTGAAGGCGCGCGGTGTGACGATCAACGCGGCGCCGGCTGACGGTCGTGCGCCGGCGGGCGCCCGCACGGTCGCGACATTGCCGTCGCTTCCGCTTCGCCAGGTCGTCGGCGAGATGTTGATCCACAGCGACAACGAGTCCGCCGAGCTCCTCACCAAGGAGCTGGGCCGCCGATTCGGCGCCGGGGGCACGACGACGGCCGGGGTCGCCGTCATTCGCAAGACCCTCACCGACCTCGGCCTCAACATCGACGCCACGACGATGAACGACGGCTCGGGGCTCGACCCGGCCGACAAGGTCACCTGTTCGCTGTTGCTGAGCCTCATCACCGGTCCAACCAAGGACGACCTGCTCGCCGCCGGGTTGGCGGTGGCGGCCCGCACCGGGACGCTGTTCGACCGTTTGCTGAACACCGCAGCGGCCGAGCGCCTGCGGGCCAAGACCGGGACACTCGAAGGCGTCCTCGGCCTCGCCGGCCTCGTCGATCCGATCGCGCCCAACAAGCAACCGCTGACGTTCGCGTTCCTCGCCAACTCGTTGCCGCGACCGAGCGAGGCCCGGGGTAAGCGCTTGCAGCAACGCCTCGGTGAAGCGCTGGCGGCGTATCCCGACGCGCCGACGGCGGCGTCATTGGCGCCGTGACCGACGAGGCGTACCGGCTGCCGATGTTCCCGCTCGGCACGGTGCTGTTCCCGCACGCACCGACATCGCTGCACATTTTCGAGCCGCGCTACCGCGCCCTGGCCAAGGACTGCACCACGGGCACCGGCGAGTTCGGCGTGATCCTCATCGAACGCGGTCACGAAGTCGGCGGCGGCGACTCGCGCTTCGCGGTCGGCACGGTCGCGCGCATCGTCGAGGCCGTCGAGTTACCCGACGGGCGCTGGTTGCTGGCCGGCGAAGGCGTGCGGCGGATCCGGGTGGAGGCGTGGTTGCCCGACGATCCGTATCCGCTCGCCATGGTCGTCGACCTGTACGAAGCGCCATTGGACGACGACGACCAGGGCCTCCTGACAACGGCCGAGCACGCGGTTCGCCGGGGCTTGGCGTACATGGCCGAGCTCGACGAACCGGCCCCACCGGCCACGATCGAGCTCGATCGCGACCCGGACGCGCGTGCATTCCAGTTGGCCGCGGTCTCGCCGTTGGGCCCGCTCGACCGCCAGACCCTCCTCGAGACCGACGGGGCGCGCCTGCGGCTCGAGCGGCTCGCGTCAGCCATGGACGAGGAGAACGCTGTGCTCGCCACTCGCCTCGCCGGCGGGTAGTTCGGTCGGCCGCGTAGGCACGCTGGGTAGGCTGCTGCCGATGTCTGACCCCACCAAGAGCGTGCCGACGCTCGCGTCCGAGCTGTGGCAGCTCATCGTCGCCTACTTCAAGCAAGAGGCGATCGAGCCGCTCAAGCAGCTCGGCCGCTTCGTCGCGATCGGCGTCGGCGGGGCGCTGCTCCTCGCCCTCGGCCTCGTCATGTTGACGCTGGCCGGCTTGCGCGCCCTGCAAACCGAGACCAGCACCACGTTCACCGGCAACTGGTCGTGGGCGCCGTACCTGATCACGCTGGCCGGCTGTGCAGCCGCCGCCGCCCTGGCCGCCCGGGCCATCACCGCCAACCGCAGGAAGGCACGGTAATGATCGAGCGAAGCGAGATCCAGCAAGCACAGTCTGCGTCGCCCGCCACGGAGTGGCGGGGCGGTCACGCATGCACCCGAAGGGTGCCCCGATGACCGCCTCGCGGCGCATCACGCGCGACGACATCGAAGCCAAGTTCCGCGAGATCAAGGGC